>JAYTUY010000213.1:0-16189 GCA_043744275.1 Saprospiraceae bacterium | reverse complement strand
GAACTTTAAATTGAGAGTTGAGAGTTGAAAATTGAAAATTAACAGTGTGAACTTTAAATTGAGAGTTGAGAGTTGAAAATTGAAAATTAACAGTGTGAGAGTTATAAACTCTCAATTTTCAATTTTCAACTCTCAACAACCCAAGTATCTTTTGAACCGCCACCTTGCGACGAATTAACAATCAATGAGCCTTCTCGCAAAGCCACTCGGGTCAATCCCCCTGGCACTACGTCAATCCCATTCGGACCATAAAGAGCATAAGGTCTTAGGTCAACATGGCGAGGCTTCAGACTATCGCCCATCAGACAAGGCACTGTCGAAAGTTTGATAATGGGTTGAGCGATGAATGAACGAGGGTCTGCTAAAATGGCAACTTTAGTTTCTTCCAATTCTTTTTCAGTGGCTTTATTGCCCATCACCATGCCGTAGCCGCCCGATTCGTTGGTGCGTTTGACCACCATATTGTGCATATTTTTGAAAACATGCTCGCGGTCATCCTCAATTTGCATTCTGAAAGTCGGTACATTTTGCAAAATCGGCTCTTCATTGAGGTAATATTTTATCATATCAGGCACATAAGCGTATATCGCTTTATCGTCTGCTACGCCATTGCCTACCGCGTTCACAATAGCCACCGTCCCTTTTCGATAAGCCGACATCAAGCCCGGCACACCCAATAAACTATCTCCTTTAAACACCAACGGATCAAGGAACTCATCGTCCACACGCCTATATATGACATCTACTTGCCTCAAGCCACGAGTGGTTTTCATAAAAACTTTATGATCATTGATAATCAAATCACGCCCTTCTACCAGTTCAATCCCCATCGAACGGGCTAAGAAAGTATGTTCATAATATGCTGAATTGAAGATACCGGGCGTCAAAACCACGATATTAGGGTCGCTAACAGCTCGAGGTGCCAGCGTTTTAAGGTTTTTATGCAGCAAATTCGGATAATGCGATACTTGTCGCACTTGACTCTCAGAGAGCAATTCAGGAAACAACCGTTTAGTCACTTCTCGATTTTCGAGCATATAACTCACCCCAGATGGAGTCCTCAAGTTGTCTTCTAAAACATAATAAGTGCCATCTGAATCTCTAATCAAATCAATACCTGCAATGTGGACATAAATATCGTAAGGCACATTTATTTTATCCACTTCACGTAAATAATGGGGGCAACTAATCACCAAATCGGCAGGCACAATCCCTTCATTGATGATGTTTTGGTCGTGATACACATCGTTGAGGAACATATTCAAAGCCTTGAGGCGTTGTTTAATGCCTCCTTCTATATGTGTCCATTCGCTGGCTTGAATGATGCGCGGAATAATATCAAAAGGGAAAATTCTTTCAATGCCTTCATTTTCAAAATATACAGTGAAAGTAATGCCTTGATTCATAAACAGTTCCTTCGCCAATTCCTCTTTTCGGTGTAGCGAAGTCGTGGGCAATTGACTCATTGTCTTCACCACAGCATCGTAATGCTGACGAAAGACCCCCTCAGTATTGTCCACCATTTCGTCCCAAAAACTGAGTTGCGGTTGGTAAGATTTAAACAATTGGTTCTCTTGGCTATTCTTCATATACTCTACTTAGTTTGATAGCAAATATAAGGGTCATCTCATTATTCTGTGAATATCGTCATTGATTGTGGGGAATCAAAATAAATGTAGGCGTTTTTAAATTTAAATAAAATAATAATTGGTTTTAATGATTGTAAAGATTGTAAAAATGGGAAAATTTTGATGTTTTACTGAGGGGGTACTTGGAGTTGACCTTCTTACCTCTCTATTTATTGCTCATCGTTTTGACAAAACAAAACATCTCGAACCTGCCAACAAAGGCAGTTCGAGATGTTTCGATTTCGGCTGTACCGTTCTGTACTAATCCGAAATTCACATTTATTGATGATTTATACTGAGGGGGTTCGATTTCGGATTTCAGATTTCGAATTTGCTGTTATCCCTCCGAAATCCGAAATCCCAAATCCGACATCGTTAAACAAGTTCGCCTGTCTTTTGACGTTCAGGGCGAAGGCTACGAACCACTGCACCTGTTTGCCACATTTCAGATTCGCGCAATTCTTTCAATTCAGCATCCAATTTTTCCCGATAATCAGGTTGTGAATTTGAATCGATTGAGCGTTGTGCTTCTTCACCCGCTGCAACTGAACTGTATAATTCTTTGAACACTGGTGCTGTTGCATCACGGAATTTTTTCCACCAATCCAATGCACCGCGTTGAGCAGTTGTAGAGCAGTTGGCATACATCCAATCCATACCATTTTCAGCCACTAATGGCATCAATGATTGAGTCAATTCTTCAACCGTTTCGTTGAAGGCTTCTGACGGTGAGTGACCTCTGCCACGTAATTCATCGTATTGAGCAGCGAAAATGCCTTGAATAGCTCCCATCAATGTACCGCGCTCGCCTGATAAATCTGAATAGACTTCTTTTTTGAAATCTGTTTCAAACAAATAACCTGAGCCGATAGCCACGCCTAAAGCAATTGTTCTATCAAATGCCCGACCTGTTGCATCTTGGAAAATAGCGTAAGATGAATTCAAACCACGACCTTCCAAAAACATGCGGCGCAATGACGTACCTGAACCCTTCGGTGCTGTCAAAATAACATCCACATCAGCTGGTGGGATGATGCCTGTGCGCTCCTTGTAAGTGATACCGAAACCGTGAGAGAAATAGAGAGCCTTGCCTGGTGTCAAATGTTTTTTAATGGTGGGCCAAGCTGCAATTTGAGCCGCATCCGACAACAAATACATGATAATCGTCGCCCGATTGCAAGCTTCTTCAATGTCAAATAGGGTAGAACCAGGTACAAAACCATCTTTGACAGCTTTATCCCATGATTTTGAAGGATGGCGTTGACCAATAATCACTTTGACGCCATTATCAACCATATTCAACGCTTGACCCGGACCTTGAACGCCATAACCAATAATGGCTATCGTTTCTTCGCCCAATACTGCTTTTGCTTTTTCAAGAGGAAATTCTTCTCTCGTTACGACGTTTTCAACAACGCCTCCAAAATTTAATTTTGCCATAATCTATTGATTTTTAGTTATTTTAATTTTCTTTAGCCAATTCTACAGATTTTAAATAATTGTTCAATTGTTCCATCGGTTTAGCGACGGCGATTCTGCCTGAGCGGACGAATTCATAAATGCCATATTGACGGAGTTCATCCAATAAGGCTTGGGTTTCAGATTCCAAACCTGATTTTTCAATCACGACAAACTCTTTTTCAACGGTGAGAATACGAGCTGAGTGTTTCCGCATTAATAATATCATTTTGCCTGGGTCTTGATAGGCAGCAATCGGCACTTTGTACAAGGCTATTTCTTGATTGATAATGTCTTCATCTTCGTAGTAAAATGCTTTCAAAACATCAACCTGTTTATCCAATTGTTGTACGAGTTTTTTAACTTGTTCTTCAGTGACATTCACGACAATAGTGAAACGGAAAACGCCGTCCATTGAGGATTGAGAGGTCGTCAATGACTCAACGTTGATGTGGCGACGTGTGAATACCATGACCACACGCATCAAAAGACCTGCTTTGTTTTCTGTAAAAACGGATAGCGTGTATTGTTTTATTTCACTCATTTTCTTTAATTGTGTGACCCCTCAGTATTTGAAGGAATTTTACAATAAAATCTTAAATTCTTATTTAATTAGCTGTATAATTTTGAAAAAAACGAATCTACGGCATGTTGATTTTCTGGAAAATTATGGACTTCAACGATTTTATTGTTTTCAATTTTCCAAAGTAAGCATGACATATTATTCAAGTTTTCTTCATTCTCAATATTGCTCCAATTTCTATGACAATCAATGACAAAATTGTCGCTCACACCCATAATAATAGGCTCTGCTTTGAAAGCTCCTTTATTGAGTTGTTGAAAATAATTCAAAACAGCCTTTACCCCAATCTTAGTTCCACTCAAAGGGTGTTTTCCTGGAATATGCCATTTTATATCTTCTGCTAAAATCTCTTTAATCCCCTCATTATTATTGTTTGAATAGGCTTCAAAGAAAGCATTAATCAAAATGAGGTTTGGATGTAATTTATTCATATTTTTATAGTTTTTCACTCCAAAACAATCTCCGAACAACTCGACCCGCCTGGCACCATCGGAAACAAATTTTCCTCTTTTTCTACCATAATATGTAATAAAAATGGTCCATCATAAGCCAGCATCTCTGCAACAGCTCCTTTTAGCTCACTGGATTTCGTAATTTTCTTTGCTTTAACCCCAAATCCTTCTGCTATCATACAGAAATTAGGATTTTTTAATTCAACGGATGAATAGCGGCGTTCAAAAAACAATTGCTGCCATTGACGCACCATGCCCAAGAATTCATTGTCCAAAATAACAATCTTTGCAGGGACATTCCATTGTGAAAACATGCCCAATTCTTGAAGCGTCATTTGAAAACCACCGTCTCCTATAAATGCGACAACGGTTTTATCTGGACGCGCTAACTGCGTTCCGAAAGCTGCTGGCAAGGCAAAACCCATTGTACCCGCTCCTCCTGAATTGACCCATTGATTGATGTGTTGCCATTCATAATATCGAGCCGCATACATTTGATGTTGACCAACGTCGGCTACTACTAATGCTTCTCTATTTGTTTGATTCGATACTTCACGAACCGCTTGACCCATTTTTATTTCTTCACCATAGAAGACCCCCTCAGTATCAGCACCATTTAAAGCCTTTTTAATGACTTTATCATATTCAATTACATCGCAAGCTCTAAATTCAGCCAACCATTCAGGGTAATTTTTCTTTTCAACCAAAGGCATCAAAGCTTCTAAAGCCAATCGGGCATCTGAATTAATAGCCACCGCTGTTTTTACATTTTTATCAATCTCTGCTCTATCAATTTCTATATGAATCACCTGAGCTTGCTTGGCAAAACGCGAAACATCGCCCGTCACTCGGTCATCGAAACGCATACCTATGGCAATCAAAACATCACATTCGTTACATTTTATATTAGCCCCATAATTGCCGTGCATACCGAGCATACCTGCATTGAGTTCATGGTCACTTGGTAAATTGCCTAATCCATGCAAAGTATGTCCCACAGGAATGCCTGTTTTTTCTACAAAATCTCTGAAAAGGTCTTGGGCATCCGCAATTTGAATGCCATGCCCTGCTAAAATATAGGGCTTTTTAGCGGCATTAATTAAGTCCGCTGCTGCTTGTACGGCGTCCAATTTTGGTTTTGGATTCGGATAATAGCTTCGTACTGAGGGGTTGCGTTTATATTCAAATTCAAAAGTTTCCAATTGAGCATTGCGCGTCACATCTATCAAAACAGGACCCGGACGACCTGTATTCGCTACATAAAATGCTTTGGCAAAGGCTGCAGGAATTTCAGCAGCCGTGGTCACTTGATAGCTCCATTTCGTCACTGGAAAGGTACAACCGACTATATCTGTCTCTTGAAAAGCATCCGTTCCCAATAAATTAGCGCGTACTTGACCCGTTATACAAACCAATGGTGTTGAATCCAACATCGCATCACCTAATCCTGTAATTAAATTTGTCGCGCCCGGACCCGAAGTCGCAATAGCCACTCCTGTCCTGCGCGTCACTCGTGAATAACCTTCGGCTGCATGAATACCACCTTGTTCATGTCGTGGTAAAATATGCTTCAATCTATCCATGTAGTGATACAATGCATCATAAAAAGGCATTATCGCACCGCCTGGATAGCCAAATATCGTATCAACGCCCTCCGCTAAAAGACACATACACATGGCTTCAGCACCCGTAACCCTTATTTTAGGTTGGCTTTCCGCTACGGCAGTCGCCGCTGATTTGTCCGAATGATAGGCTGGTTTAGTCATGATTTTTTAAATTAAATTGATAATTTGGTTAGTCGAATATCTAATATCTCCTTATAAATGCGAATAATGGGTTGAAAATGCCGTTAGGCATATAATATCGGTAGAAAGTGGCGAAAAATCTGTTGTAAGTCCCAAAGGGACGATATATTTAATTATAAATATATCGTGGCTACGCCACTTTAATGTGCTTTTGATTTGTTTTCTACCGAGATACCATGCCTAACGGCATTTTTAACCCATTATTCGCATTATAATCAATCCGTCACACACCCTTCACTCGCTGTTGAAACAGAGCGTGCATATTTTAATAAAATACCGCTCGTCGCATTAATCGGTTTTTGAACCCAATGTAAACGGCGTTCTTCTATTTCTACAGCGGAAATATTAGCATCCAAACGGTTATTAATAGCATCAATCGTGATTTCATCGCCATTTTTCAACAGAGCGATTAAACCGCCGTCTTGAGCTTCAGGTGTAATATGCCCGACCACAAAGCCATGCGTTCCTCCTGAAAAACGCCCATCTGTAATCAAGGCGACCGAAGTACCTAAGCCTGCACCAATGATAGCACTCGTCGGCTTCAACATCTCAGGCATACCGGGTCCGCCTTTGGGACCCACATAGCGAATGACAATGACATCGCCCGATTTAATTTGACCAGAAGTAATGGCATCATTGGCATCTTGTTCGCTATCAAATACTTTAGCTATGCCTTTAAAATACTCGCCTTCTTTGCCAGTAATCTTCGCCACCGAGCCTTTTTCAGCCAAATTGCCATACAAAATCTGAATATGACCTTGTTTTTTGATTGGATTACTGAGGGGTTGTATCACTTCTTGCGTTTCTGAAATGGGCGCAACGTGAGCATAATTTTCAGCAATCGTTTTACCTGTTACGGTGAGGCAATCGCCGTGTAGCATATTATTGTTCAATAAAAATTTCATCACCGCAGGAATACCCCCAATATCGAAAAGGTCTTCCATCACGTATTTACCCGACGGTTTAAGATTCGCTAAAAATGGCGTTTTGTCTGAAATGCGTTGACAATCGTCAATTGTCCAATCAATGCCGAATGATTTGGCTATGGCAATTAAATGCATCACGGCATTTGTAGAACCACCCAAAACCGTTAAAACCGTAAACGCATTTTCAAAAGACTGGCGCGTCACTATATCACGAGGCTTAATATCATGAATCAATAAATGCTTAATTGCCGCGCCGATTCTATCACATTCTTCTTTCTTATCTTTTCCCACCGCAGGATTTGAAGCATCGCCTGGCAAGCTCATGCCCATTGCTTCAATCGCTGAACTCATCGTATTGGCTGTGTACATACCACCGCAAGCACCTGGTCCAGGAATGGCTTTATGAACAACGGCTTTAAAATCTTCTTCTGAAATCGTACCCGCTACTTTTTGACCCAATGCTTCAAATGCCGAAACAACATCCAACTTTTGACCTTTATAAAAACCTGGTGCAATCGTACCGCCATAAACCAATATTGAGGGGCGATTCAATCTACCCATTGCCATCATTGCGCCTGGCATATTTTTATCACAACCCACAACTGCCACAATGGCATCATACCATTGGGCGGAAGCAACAGTCTCGATTGAGTCGGCAATAATGTCGCGGCTGGGTAGCGAAAAACGCATCCCATCGGTGCCCATCGAAATACCATCGCTTACGCCAATAGTATGAAATATCAAACCAATCAAATTTGCTTCTTTGATGCCCTCTTTAATGTCTTTTGCCAGACCATTGAGGTGCATATTGCAGGGATTGCCCTCCCAACCAGTGCTCACTATCCCAACTTGCGCTTTTTTAAAGTCTTCATCTGTCAAACCGATGCCATGCAGCATGGCTTGTGCTGCGGGCTGTGTAGGGTCTTGAGTAACGGCTTGACTGTATTTGTTTAATTTTTCCAAAATTTATGTCTTTTTAAATTAAAGTTTATCCAAAGAACGATTCTCAAAAGTACTCTATCAACACATTCTCAAACGGTTAATTAAAAAAGATGTTACGAGGTTCAATCTATTCAATAATAGATTAAACCATTGATTATCAATGATTTATGTTTTTTCATAACTCATAACTCATAACTCATAACTCATAACTCATAACTCATAACTATTTCAGTTGTAAATTAAAGAAGTTGGGATAAGCCCAGAAGATTTTTTGAAAGAGGATGTGTTGAATTTGGTATAAATCACCAGTGCTGGATTCTGCATAATATTTATCAATATCTATATTATTTTGACCATTCAGTATCAACGTGCCGTCCGCATTATGGGGTAAAATAGGGTGTAATGTTAAGGTTTGAGTGTCGCCTTTCACGGTTGCAACTTGAATTATAGCGAATGGGGTAGTGGCTTTCAAGGAATCCAAACGGTCGTAGCCATTTTCAAAACCTTCTGCTCCGAGGAATTTAAAACCCAATAAAAAGGATTCGACTAAACCCTTCACAGGTTCTGTATTAATACGCGGTGTCATATTAAAAAGCGGTTCAACTTTTATATCTTTACCCCCCCTCAGTATTTTGAACGATTTTATCTTTTGCAGAGGATATTCAATAGAAACGGACTGAATTTCTTCGGGTTGAAGGGTGAAAATCATTCTATCGCGCCAATCTATTTCATCAGTAAAATATCGCACACGCAAGCCGCCATTGAATCCCGGAATATGCGTCACATAGGGTTCGTTGGCATTTTCCATCATCATATGAGTGCCTGATTCGTCCATATTCACGCCGCCCACGTAATAGACTTTCAATTTCTCATTGTGTTTATCATATATTTCTACTTTGATGGCATTCGTCGCAATATCTTTCACCACATTTTGCACCGCATTGCGTGGCAATCTGTATTTCATGTCCACCCTATTGATGGTTTCCAATAAATTATGCAGTACATCAGGTCGAGCTTTGTAACGGTTATTGACCTTCCATACTGAGGGGGTCTCCCTCGTCAAAGTCACTCGATTACCGCTTCTATCGGCGAGAAATATTTTATAAATGCTGGCTGTATCTTTTACGGCAAATTCAAAATCATAGCCACTCATATTGGTATTCTTTCTATTTTTTAAAAACCAAAACGTGGTGCTGGCTAAGATGAGGAGTAAAATGAATAGAATTAGGTTTGTCTTTTTCATGCCTTTATTAAATTTTACTATTCTTTCTTTTGAAACACATAGGCACATAGGACACATAGTTTTTTACTTCCAACTCTATGTGCTCTATGTGCCTATGTGTTTCAAAAAGAAAAAAAATCATGCGTTAAATTTCCTCTTCCGTCTCCAAAAATAAAATATCCCAAATATCCCTAAAAAAACCAAAGGTGCTACAATATTCAAGGTTTGAATCCCTGTTTTATTCGCTTTCGCTTGTACGGTATTCATCAAGCGCAATTTCGTTTCCTTCCCCCGTGCTTCAATAATGCCTTTATCATCGAGCATATATTCAATGGCATTGAGCAAAAAGTCTTTGTTTGCGAATTTATATTTTTCATCGCGGTTATATCCCAAAGGTGAAATCGTGCCTTGCTTCGCATCGTATTCATTGCGAGCAATATCGCCGTCAGAAACGACGAGCATTTTGGTTGGTTGACTGAGGGGTTCAAATTTTTCACCTTTTTTCGATAAAAAATCCATTTGCTCTTGCGTCAATCGATTAGCAAATGGACTGGTGAACTCACCTTCGAGCATCAACGCTAAGGGTTGCGCACCTTTATCAAATTTAGTAGGATCGGCAGGGTAACGGAGTATTTCAAAATTCAAGCGGGTGGGTGTAAATTGCAAGCGACTTGTACTTGATGATGCCAATAACACCGTTTTTTTAACTGTACTTTTCGTCGGAATCGAATCAATGGAACTTGGAAACTGCATCCAAACTCTATCAAGGCTTTTCACCACAGGATGCTTGCTACTCGGCGCCACTACGGGATAATAATACCAAGCAAACGATTCGTACTGAGGGGCATTGCCCGCTTGTCCTGTTGCCAGTAATATATGGGCAGATTGCAAATCAACCACCATATTTGGATTAATCCGCGCACCATATTTATACAGCAAATCATCCAAATTCAAGGGATAATCTGTCGGCAACATTTCGCCCGTTTTTTGCATATCCAAGAGGTCGGCATTGAGTTTATCAATGAGCCAAATGACTTTGCCGCCTTGCATCACATAATGGTCTATTTGAAATTTTTGTTTTTCAGTAAATGCCAATTTAGGCTTGGCAACAATCAAAACATCTACTTTATTATCCGTTTTGAAAGGAATTTCAGTCAATGAATCCAAATTAATTCTGCCTGTATCAAAAAAGGCGCGGAGAGTTTTTTCTAAATCTGCAGTTTCTTCTTTCTTCAATTCGTCATGCCCCTCAGTAAAAACGATGTTCGGACGGTCATTTTTTAAGAGCTTTTGAATAGCATTTGAAAATTTATATTCCAATAATGAAACAGAATTGTTCAAAGCAATATCCGCTCCTTGCCCCTGCACATTATCTTCCAAAAGTTTGACAATCACTTTCCTGTTTTTATAATTAAACTCAGCAAAAGGATAAATATATTGCTCAGTTTTTTCAGTATTATCTACCAATTTTAAGCGCATCGGCACAAGTCCTTCTTGCTTCATGTCTTCAAAACGCTTCTTGCGTTCTTCGGGCGTGCCACCTACTGAGGGGTCTTCAAATTTGTATTCCACCCGAGCATTCAAGGCATTAAAATCCTCCAGCATCTGCCGTGTAGACGTTTGCAATTGCTTAAAAGCTGCTGGAAATTTCCCTTCGAGCAAAACCCGAACAAAAACCACATCGTCCAGACTTTTCAGTTGTCGTTTGGTGGGTTCAGTCAGAGAGAAGCGTTTGTCTTCCGTGAGGTCGATATGACCATTAAAAACGTTGGCTAATATATTCACCAATACCAATATCAAAATGGTCAATGCCACCATGATAAGTGCCTGTGAGCGTTTGCTTTTAACTGAATTTTTTATATTAAATTTTGACATAAATACGACTGAGATATTTCTAATAAATGTTTTAATGTAGGTCTAATTACGTGTATTGTACCACGAATTTTACGAATTGACGAATATTTGCTAATTGAGATGTTGATAGTTAGATGTAATAACATGTTGTTGTCAACACATAGATTAGCAAATATTCGTCAATTCGTAAAATTCGTGGTCTAAAACACGTAATTCGCACCCCAATTCCGCGCAAATTTAAACGATTAATCTGTCCATTTATATACATATTCAATAAAAAACGAAAACGGACGAAGCAACACAAAGTCACAACGCCCGTTTTTTTATTAATTTAAATCGAATTGGATGTTTAATCTTTAATTATTCGATGATTTCTTAATTTGGTATTTATTTATTCAACTTTCAAAAAGGTTGATTTCAATTAATTTCTTTCAATGTTAATCTTTAACTGTATTACAAACGCAATGATTCGTTTCAATCATATCTACAATCATTATTTTTCTACAAAATCCTTCATTTATCGGTATTATCCTCAATAATTCTCAAAATGTTCATCTCATCACCGTTTTAAACGGACTATCTTTAAATTATGTGTAAGGGTTCTCTCAAAATATGGTATACTGTTTCTTTGTTAAAACTTTTTAATTCTGTTAGGTTTTAGGTGGTTAGGACTTTTTAATTTAAAATAATTTATATATTATATATTTCATATTTTATGCCAAATTTTGAAATTTGTATAAATAAAAATGTTAATGCTGCAATTTTTTAAAAGCATTTGTGAAATTTATTGACGAATTGACGAAAGGGTATAGAGCTCATTCGGTTGGAAAGGTGTGTTTTATATGAAAATACTGAGGGGGTATTAAAATTTTGCTTAATCAATTCTAAAAATTTTAAGCTATTCCTACTTTTTCTACCTTTCAGATACTTAAACTTACTGCACCAGAGGTGCAAAATATCGGTAGCAACTCATTTCAAAGCCTCCTTAAAATCATCCACCAAATCGCTCACCGCTTCCAAACCAACAGAAATCCGCAACAAATTATCAGGGCTTTGCGACAAAACGCCTTCAACAGACCGCCGATGCTCAATCAAACTTTCCACACCGCCCAAACTCGTGGCATGTTTGAAAAGCTTTAAACTTTGAGTAATTTTCAAAGCCTCTGATTGATCACCTTTAACCAATATGGACAACATGCCGCCAAATCCCCCTTTCATTTGCTTGGCTGCCACCGCATGATATGGGTCAGAAGGCAAACCAGGATACAGCACTTGCTCAATTTTAGGATGTTCACTCAAATATTCAGCTAAAAGTTGAGCATTTTGAGCATGAACAGGCATCCGCACATGAAAGGTCGCCAAACTTCTGCACAAGAGCCAACAGTCGAAAGGCGATGGCACAGCACCGCCTATTTTCTGATAGCTTCTGATAAATTCATAGGTGGCACTTTTTTCTTTAAAAATCAAAGCCCCACCCAATATATCCGTATGACCCCCTAAGTATTTCGTCGTGGCGTGCATAGAAATATCAACACCCATCTCTAAAGGCAATTGAAAAAAAGGCGTTGCCCATGTATTATCGCAAGCCGTCAGTATATTATGAGCTTTCGCAATCTCTACAATGGCTTCAATATCCGTTATTTTCAAACGAGGATTAGAAGGCGTTTCTATCCAAATCAGTTTAGTATTGGGTTGAATAGCGTTGCGCACGGCATTCATGTCAGTCATATCCACAAGGCTGTAAGAGATATTCCAATGTTCATACAATTTGCCCAATATATTCCGAATATGATAGTAAATATCGTCAGGTACAATGACATGACTGCCTGCTCCCAAGCTCTGAACCACGCCCATGACAGAAGCCAAACCCGATGCAAAAGTGATGCACTCTACACCCCCTTCCAAAATGGCTAACTTCTCCTCCAAAGCTCGTCGATTGGGCGTACTATCCCGTGAATAAATATGTGACCCAGGAAAAGAAAGCCCATCGTCCCCCCGTTCAAAGGTGGTTGAAAGGACAAGTGGCATGGCAACGCTCCTTGAAGCATCTTCAACAGTCCCGATGTGTATTGCTGCGGTTGATTTTTCCATAATTAATTGGCTCTTTTTTCCAAATCCGCCCTCTTCAAAGTAATCAAATGACCAATCGGTTTGCCATTTCTATAATTCTGAACACGCAGCGTAATCGGTCCATCGGGCAACTCAACGGCACTTGAATATTTTGTAGAATGATCATCAGGCATCGTATCATCCGTTGTGAAATAAATGTCTAAATTAGGCACTTCGCCTTCCATTTCAAGCAATAATTTACCATTTTTCTTACTTGTTTTGATAGTAGCATCATAAATAGCGCGGCTATAATTGACATCTGCAATATCCGCTCTATCAAAACGAGATTCCATGCGTTGCGAAAAATTTTCCCAATTCTTCTTGGATTTAGGCGACCAATAAACCTCTGATAAAGCCCACGCACGCGGGTAAGTCATATACTCGGCATAACGGAGATTGGGAATTTGCTCTGTCCATAAATTGCCCTGTCCACCCAGAATATACTTCGCATCTACGCCATCGGGTACAGGCTCAAAACTATAACTTTTCTTCGTCCGCAAACCAGCATATATAGGTGGGTCAACACTTACCTCGCCTTGATTATAATCCAAATAAGCAAAAGTGGTCGGCGTCATCACCACATTATGACCCATGTGAGCCGCTTCAATCCCTCCTTTAACACCTCGCCAATTCATCACCGTCGCTTCGGGAGAAATGCCGCCTTCCAATATTTCATCCCAACCGAGTAGTTTTTTACCTTTGGTTTTCAATATTTTTTCAACTCTATCCATAAAATAGCCTTGCAAATCTTCAACATGGCGGATATTCAGTTTTTTCATCAAAGCCTGACAGCCTTCATCTTGACTCCAAAAACCCTTATAACATTCATCACCCCCTACGTGGATATATGGATTTGGGAAAAGCATCGCCACTTCCGTAAAAACTTTATCTAAAAACTCATACACTTTTTCATCCGATGGGTTGAGCGCATTTTCTACTTTCATTTTGAAAGTTCCGTTGCCATACCAATCTGAAAATGGCGTACCTGGGTTTACTTTTGTATTCGCATCTTTCGTACAACTGAGTTCAGGATAAGCTGCAATCGCCGCCATGCTATGCCCAGGCACATCTATTTCAGGAACAATTGTGATATTGCGATCTTGAGCATATTGGATGATTTCTTTTATATCTTCATGCGTATAAAATCCGCCGTCGGTGGCTGCTTCGCCTGCTTTAGGGTCTGCTCTATCGCCAAAATGTCCTGTACGCGGCACTCGCCAAGCACCTACGGAAGTGAGTTTGGGCAACGATTTTATTTCAATTCTCCAACCATTATCATCCGTCAAATGCCAATGAAAAGTATTGTATTTCAATTGCGCCAATTGATTGATATAGGTTTTGACATCTTCCTTTTTAAAAAAATTGCGACTCACATCCAACATAATCCCCCGCCATCCAAAACGCGGATAATCCATGATTTTTACTGAGGGGATAGCCCAATTTGCCGCCGCCACCTTTTTACTTTCTATTTCTTTCGGCAATAATTGCACTAAGGTTTGCATACCATAAAACAAGCCGCCGACTTGATTAGCTGTGATGACCACACCTTTAGTTGTCGCTTCCAACGTATAGCCTTCGTTGCCCAAAGTGGCATTGGGTGCATCCGTCAAATTCAATTGAATCATGCCCGATTTGCCTTGTTGTGCAGCCAATGCAAAACCCGTTGAAGTGTTCAACTTTTGAGTCAACATATCCGCCACTTTACGAGCGTCGGGTTTATTAAAGCTGATAGTCGTCGCTTTGCTCAAGGTGTAAGACCCAGCAGATTGTTGCATTTCGACAGGCTGAGGAATCAAATTAATAGGGCTATTTTGAGCATTTACTGAAGAAATGCTTAATAAAAGCAGGAATAACAGGCGTTTTTTCATAGAATGAAGTTGATTTGGTTAATAATATTGAAAATCTTATTTACTCAAAACAAATGTAGAAATTAGGGATTAGAACACAAAGCAATGTTTGTTTTCTTATGAAAAAAATGCCTCGATAAGGTGTTTATTTTAGACGTAAGTCGTTGTACACTTATAATAGTTGTTTATTCCAAAAAATATCAATAGCATTGCAGTAAAATTATTCAATAAAAATAGCTTTAAAAATGGAAAACAATCAACAAGCCTACAATATTTGGGCTGACCAATACGATACGAATAAAAACAAGACAAGGGACTTGGAAGGCACAGCTTTGAGGCAAGTGTTGAGTCCTATTTCTTTTGAAAATGCCCTTGAAATAGGTTGCGGCACAGGTAAAAATTCGGAGTGGTTGATTACTCAAGCGGAAGCGGTTGTAGCAGTGGATTTTTCTGATGAAATGTTGAATAAAGCAAAGGGAAAGGTGAAATCTCCTAAAATTCAATTCCATAAAGCGGATATTACTGAGAGGTGGTCTTTTACCAATCAAACGTTCGACTTGATTAGTTTTAGTTTAGTACTTGAGCATATTCAAAATCTTGATTTTGTTTTTAAACAAATTGTATCAAAATTGCGCTCAGGTGGGCATGTATATATAGGTGAGTTGCATCCGTTTAAGCAATATCAAGGCAGCCTTGCGAGGTTCGATACTGAGGGGGGACGAGTGGAATTGGATTGCTATACGCACAATATTTCCGAATTTTTAGGGTTGGCTAAATCGTCTGGATTGACTCTCATTCAACTCGAAGAATGGTTTGATGATGATGATAAATCATCAGTGCCTCGTATTTTGACTTTGCTTTTTCAAAAATAATAAATGGGAACGCGGATGACGCGGATTGAGCTGATTTCCACAGATTTTTCTCTTTATTTTATAAAAAAAAATCCGCAAAAATCAGCCTAATCCGCGTCATCCGCGTTCCCAAAACACACTGTATAATCGTCAATTTTTAACCACTTTTCTCAAATACAATTCCTCCACTTTAGCCCTTGCCCACGGCGTTTTTCGTAAAAAAGTCAAGCTGGATTTAATGGATGGTTCATCCGTAAAGCACTTAATTCTAACCGCTTGCCCCATCTTTTCCCAACCTATTTTTTCAACCAATTCAGTCAAAATGGCTTCTAAAGTTTTACCTTCTAATGGGTTGTTAGAAATTGGATTTTTCATATTTTAAAACTAAAAAAGTTGAGTTAATTTGACTTTAATTACAACTTTACGAGGGTTTTAAAACCGTGTCGACTACGCACAAGTTCTTTGAAATAATGATTATATGAATTATCTTAGTTGGATGTTTACAGAACTAA
>JAYTUY010000212.1:0-59461 GCA_043744275.1 Saprospiraceae bacterium | reverse complement strand
AATATCAATAATTGCGAGTTTTAGATTAAAATAATACAATTTTTCAACAAATAACTTGCAGCAAGTTTAAAACTTGCTGCAAGTTGAAATATCAATAATTGCGAGTTTTAGATTAAAATAATACAATTTTTCAACAAATAACTTGCAGCAAGTTTAAAACTTGCTGCAAGTTGAATAACTACAAAATCAAACAAAATACCGCGTCTTTCCAGGCACAGCGCAAGCATATTCCCCATTTGCATCAGGCATCACAGGCGGATTGGCGTTCCAATCATACACCGTCGGTTGAATGCTGATATTGGAATTCAACAGTTTATCCCATTCAATCTCTTGACCTGAGTAAGTTGCCATGCGCCCCATGATAGCGGTCAAAGTGGATTTCGCACCGCGTTCAGTATCCCAAAATTTATACTCACTTTTTGAAATAGCATCAAACAATTCGTCATGCTCTACTTGATACGGATTGGGATTGTCCTTCTTGTCATGGCGATAAATCTCCTTACCGTTGCGACCTTTGATGATGCCTGAATTGCACCAAACAGTCCCTTTTGTACCCACTAAATATTCATCCACACGCCCCAATGTCCCTTTTTGTTGACGGCATTGACTGTTCAAAATAGTACCATCGGCGTATTCAAACTCAACGTTGTGATGGTCGAATATTTCACCATGATCTTTACCTTTTCGGATTTCACGCCCACCCATGCCTTGCGCTTTAATCGGGTAACCCTTCTTCGCCCAATTCATGACATCAATATTATGAATATGCTGCTCGCAAATATGATCGCCACAAATCCAGTTGAAATAATACCAATTCCGCATTTGATATTCCATTTCCGTCTGTCCTTCCTTGCGCGGACGCACCCAAAGAGCTTCTTGATTCCAATAAACTTGACCGCTGACGATGTCGCCCATTTTGCCATCATGCACCCTTTTAATAATTTCACGATACAATGACTGATAATGCCGCTGCAAACCCACGACGACATTGAGCTTTTTTGCTTTCGCTAATTCCGCTACTTCCAACACTTTTTTAATGCCTGCTGGGTCGGTAGCCACTGGTTTTTCCATAAAAACATGCTTGCCTTGCTTAATCGCTTCTTCAAAATGGATGGGACGGAAGCCCGGCGGTGTCGTCAAAATCACCACATCTGCTAAGGCAATCGCTTTTTTATAAGCATCAAACCCATGAAAACGGTTTTCAGCAGGAACTTGCACCCGAGCACGGACATCCGCTTTCGCATCGACCCCCTCAGTACTGGTGAGTTTTTTATAGCATTCCTCAACGGCATCGGGGAAGGCATCTGCCATAGCCACCAATTTGGTATTGGCTTTCACACTCAAGGCTTGAAAAGCAGCCCCTGTGCCACGACCACCACAACCAATGAGTGCCACTTTAATGTCTTCATTGCCAGCAGGAAAGTAATTTTGCTTGGCTAAAAGCGGTGCAGCGAACAAAGCACCTGTCAAAAGGCTTGTATTTTTAACAAATTCGCGGCGTGTAAATAGATTTTTTCTCATGATTTTTATTATTGTTATATAGTTTGAAATAGAAATGAAATAATTAAAGTTGTAGAAATGGGACACAGATTAGACTGATGCGACAGATTTAATCTGATTTTAAAAATCAACAAAAAATCAGTCGCATCAGTCTAATCTGTGTCCTATTGAACGCATCATCGCAACAAGTCTATTCTCAGTATTTTATTCTAAATATTGCTTAAAAAATGCTTCAATTTCTTCTTTAGTCGGCTGTTTTAACGGTTTAATAATTCTAAATCCAACAAAAGGCGCATCCGCATTCCACCATTTACTCTTAGGAATTTGAGGGTCGCGCCGATTCCAGATAGGGTCGGATTTTGAGCGATTGGCAGCGCGCAAATCTGTTTCTTTATCTTGATATGAACCACCCCGAACTGAACGAGGTTTGCCATTGCGATAACTCGAAGGTACTGAGGGGTTAGTCTCCGAAACAGTGTTGAAATAATCCGCCCGATATTCGTCCAAAGTCCATTCCGCTACATTGCCGAGCATGTCGTACAAGCCCCACGCATTGGGTTTGAGTACGCCAATTTTATGGTATTTATCTTCGCTGTTTTTATCATACCAAGCATATTCTTTGAGCAATTTAGCGTCTTTTCCATGTGCAAAAGTGGTGTTGCTGCCTGCTCTGCAAGCATATTCCCACTCCGCTTCTGTCGGTAATCTGAAAAATATACCCGTTTTTAAATACAACCATTTACAAAACATCAAGGCATTATATTGCGACATGCTGTTGGCAGGGTAGCCGCCATATTTGCCCATGCCTTGCGTCAAATCAATATAAGGTGGGCTGGGGCGGCTGATAGCATCGGGCTTAGGCTTTGGCGCAGCATCTTTTTCTTCATCCATAAAATAGGAATAAATATCAAACGACATTTCATAAGCCGCCATCCAAAAGCTATCAATTTGCACTTTTTTCAAGGGCGATTCATCCGCTTCATGTCCTTTCTCTTTATCAGTGCTGCCCATCGAAAAACTCCCTGCTGGTATCGGCATCATTTTCATCGAAATGGGTGTGCCCGCTACGGTTTGGTCGTAGGCTTTAAAATCTTGTTGAGCGGAAAGATGAGCCGTTGAAATGAGGATGATGATGAGTAATTTTATTTTCACGATTTTTATTTTATTAGAATTAGGATTGGTTGGATTTTAATGATGTTCAAGGATTTTTTATTTGAATTAGGATTGGTAAGATTTTAAAGATGTTCAAGGATTGTATGAGTGCTGCTAATGAATCCTTAAACATCTTTTACATCCTATCAATCCTAATTCTAATAAAAAATTCAAATTCACACGCTAAAATGCAGCAAAATACCGAGATAACTCATCACTTTGCCACATTTTTATTTTGCCACTTTGATTTTCGACAATTAATACTTCTGCTTCGACATACAGTTTCACTAATTTTATAGCTTCATCAGGCGAGAGAACACTACACGCCGTTGCCAGCCAATCAGCCGTTGCCCCATCTTTGGCAATGACGGTGACATTGCGTTGGTGCGTAACGCCCATGCCTGTTTTAGGGTTCACGATATGCGAATACCGCAAGCTGTCAATTTCAACAAAATTATACATATCGCCAGAGGTCGCAATCGCATGATTTTCAAAGGACAGTAGCCGTTCAAAGAGTATATTTTCCTCATTGGGGAGGGTCACGCCGATAGACCAGCGTTCATGATTGGGTGGAAAACTGCCAAAAGCCAAATCGCCGCCTGCATCCGCAAAGCAAGACGCAAAGCCTGATTCAGTCAAAATACGCACAGCTTCTTGTGCTGCATAACCCTTGACGATGCCGCCAAAATCCAAGAGCACCCCCTCAGTATTGAAGCGAATTTTAGGCTTTTTTTGATGAATTTGAAGGTGTTGAAACCCTGTTTTTGATAAAACCAACTTCAAAATTTCGGCATCGGGTAAGCGTTTAGCGCGACGGGCTTTGCGCCATTCTTTTACGATTTGACCCACTGTCACATCATAAGCACCGTTGCTTTGCAAGGAAGCATCCCTTGAAATCTTCAATATTTTCAATAATTCAGGTGAAATGCTTATCCATTGACCCTTTTTATAGTTTTTTGTTAAAATAGAAATTTCACTTTTTTCATCATAATCGCTGAAAATGGCGTTGAGGACATCCACTCGTTCATAGACCTTGTTGACAGCCGTTGACAAGGCATTATAATCCGAAGCATAAGCCACTATTTTAAAGGGTGAACCCATTTTGGGCTGGTTGAAAGTATATTTTTGAAGTTGTGCTTTTGAAGAAATGCTTATTAAAATGAAGATGATGAATAGGGTGTGAAATCTCATAGTTTTAATTTAATCATTGAATTTTAGACGCCAATTTACATGTATTAAGCCACGAATTTTACGAATTGACGAATATTTGCTAATTAAGATGCTGGCATCTCAATTAGCAAATATTCGTCAATTCGTAAAATTCGTGGTACGATACACACAGGCATTAACGTAAAATTGATTCAATATTTTTATAGAGCGTAGCCGTATCAGCGGCTGTAATATTGACTAAATTAAAATTGGGTTCTCCTTTAAGAATCGCTGTTCGCCACTCGGTTTGAGATGCGGTTTGAGTATTACCATTGTCATACCACCAAGCAGTTTGGAGGGTATCATCGCCTTTTTTAAGCACGCCAGTATAAATTTCAATGTCATTTATGAGCATAGATTTCACTTGCCCGAACGTATAACCGCTACCTTGCCAACAAATAAGTGGCGAATGTTCGGCTGCATAAAAGCCAGGTATGGGCTTGAGGTATGCCAATATTTCATCGTTTTTATATTTTAATACACCATCTTTTTCTAAAGTTTTTGGACATTTTAATTGCTCTAAACAATTGATTGTCAATTGATTAGAGATATTATTGGGTGTTATGTGATTGATTTTATAAAATGAAATGTAGGTCAACCAAATAAGAATTAAGATGGTAAAACTGTATCTGAATGAGTTCATGATTTTAAAAGGAAAAACACCTTTCCAAAAGTTTTTAACTTTTGGAAAGGTACTTAATAGAAGAGTTTGGCTACTATTATTTAAAATCGAAGCTCCTTTTTTTACTATAAAATAAAGGGGTAAAAATACATACAAACCCAAGCCCACAACGCCCGCCCCATCGTGCATAAAAGTATCAGGCATCCATTTGAAAAGGACGAGTAGGACAATCCGCAGCAAATTGAAAAACATATTTAAGCCTAAAGAAATGCCTAAAATCGTCATTATACTGAGGGGGGTAAATATGAAATTATTTCCATTAAAATTAAACCTTTCATGGCGATTAACGAAGGGAATGCGCTCAAAATAGGCTATCAAAAACAAGGCTAAAAGCAACGACATTTGCAACATCGTCAAACCCATACAAGCCGTATCGACGCTGAAATCCGTTCCTCGAAAATGGATAATATTGCCATCAGCCAAAGTTTTAGCATCCAATATAGACAAGCCTTTAGCGGCTAAAGTGCTGATTTTCAATCGAATAGGAAAACTAAAAACCAAACTGAAATTGGTCACCAACGAAGACATTAAAACCACAGCGAACATCGGCAGCCAATTCAATCGCCCATATTGCCATTCAATATATGCCAATGCTGCAAACGCCAGCGTGAAAAAATGTAGCGTCCGAGTCGGCAAATAAATAGAACCAATAAGGCTGATAATTGTGAGAATTAAATACAACCAACCTGTTTGTTTTTTATTTTTTATGATAACCAAATATGGCAACATCAATATGCCAATGATGAAAGTTGTATCAATAAATATATAGCTGCTCGCTATCCAACTGATGAGGATGGCGATGAAAAATAGGGTAGGGATACCCCTCAGTATTTTAAGGTTTAAATTGAAATTTTGCATAAAAATGTGATTTAAATTAGGCTTGATACCATGTAGAGCGATGGGAACACGGATGACGCGGATTTTTTGTCATTCAGAAGGAATCTCTTTTACTTTTATAAATGCACAAAAGAGATTCCTACTGAATGACAAAAAATCACAGTCCAATCAGTGTCCCATCACACCCTACAACCGCCGTTTTAAAAATAACCAACCAATCATCGCCGCCATCAAAGCCATCAATGCCCATTCATGCGGCTCGGGCACAGCCCCAGAGTTTTTCAAAGAAGCATTGCCGAGGCTATTTTTACTGGCATTTATATCAAATCGCTCGTAATCTGCCTTACTTTCTAAGACAATCAGGCTTGAAACAGGCGTAACGATATTGGCTTTTGAAGCCAAATCAATCAAATATTGAGAGAAAAATTGGGGGTCAAATATATTTTTATTCACATCTTTTAGGATGCTGTTGTAAGCAAAAAGGCGGAGCAAATGGTCAGTACCTTTCGCTGTATTTATAGGCAAAACGCTGGCAGTTTCAACAATTCGGACACCCGAAGAAGGGATGATAACCGTATTAGGCGTTTCAGAAAATGCATAAAAAAGGTTTTTATTTAGAATATCTGTCAACTCAGAAACATTGCCTTCATACATATTGGTGATGCGTAATTCTTTGAAAGTTTTTTGATAAGGAGAAACGGTTTTACCGATGTGAAAAACTCGAATCGGCTCTATATTTTTCAAGCCTTTTTTCACGGCTTCTCCAAATTCACTGCCTTTCAAATCGTCTAAATTAGGGCATGGCAAAGCACTTTTTGTAATAATCAAAGCCTTTTCAGGAGTCAAAAGCCGATGAAAAGGAAACAAACTGAACCGATTTTCTTTTAACTCAGACGTTATTTTCTTAGCATTATTTTCATCTAATTGTTTAAAATTATTCTCATACCAAACCCAAGTCGGTTTGTTTTTAGCAGCCTTCCAAACGGTTGTCAACTCTTCGGAAGTCCAAGCGGAATTGATGTCGAGATAGATATTTTCAGCAGTAAAAGCGGTTGTTTCATTTAAAAAAGGCTCAATTCTATACGTTTTATTGTTGAAACCAAAGGCCTCTTCTGACACTCGCGGAGCTGCCATACTGATATTCCAATCAGAAAGGGACTCGCCTTTATAGGTCAAAATCTGATTATCCGCTTTGAAAATTGAAGGCACATTATCAAATTTTGTTGAAGTATCCAATATTTTCATTTCGACAGTTTCCTCTGAATTTTCAACCGTTGGACCTTGTAAAGTGATGTTTTGATAATACAGTCTATCATTTTCAAGGAGTAATGGCGATGTCACGCCTATTTTAAACTGCCTCGGTAAATCGGGTCGCACAGGAAACACCCGCACAGTCACCTGATTGCCCTCCTGCCAATGCACGACTGAGGGGTCTCGCCGCTCCATGCCGACGATGGTGCGATAGGCTTCATCGGCTTTGGCTTTGGTTGTCAAAATCGCTTTTTCTTCAACACCATTTATCCACAACGACAAGGAGGAAACCACCGAGCCTTCGGGCAATGAAAAAGTATAAATCGCTTCGCCTTGTTCAGAAGCAAAAGTTGAAGCATTTTTTATGACAAAAAACTTCTCGGTATATGCCAAGCGGTGCGTCGGGTCTATTTCCGCTTTGGTTTCAATTTTATCAGTAAAAAGGCTTTCACCTGTCCACAATTGGTCATTGGCTTCATGTCGATTGCCGTAAATAGATTTGTAGATTTGGATGCGGTCGCTCATATCCATCTCAGGAACGGGCGTAAAAATACTCGCCCCAAATACAAACGGATCATACCGCTGCTGACCTGCAAACATGCCTGTTCTGGAGAATAAATTTGTTGAAAAAAAAGCATCGTCATGTCTATAAACAGGGTAAACAACGGTGGATTTCAAAACACGTTCAGTCATAGCATCTTTAGGTAAGCGTTGACTCATATTGACCCATTGAGGCAGCGAAGCATCACTTTTATGGGTGTTTTTATTGATAATTTCTTGAAAATTATGCACTCTCACTGTCCAAAACAAAGTAAATATGCTAAATGCTGCTATCGGAATCGCCAACCCCGTCAGTATAGCAGTATAATTGGGAGTTTCATTTTCTCTTAAAATTTTAATCAAATAAATGCATAAAATAAGGGGAATCCAAGCATGAACAGGTATGAGAAAAAACCAAAAAACGGGAATTGAAATGCCGATATAAGGTATTAATGTGATGGTATAAGATAGAAAAACGAGCAATGAAGCGGCTACAAAACCATCATAAATTTGTTGTTCTCTCACTGAAAAATACTCTTTCCAACCATAGGCAATTGCCGTTGCAGATGCCAAAACAACTGCAACCGACCACCAATCCGCTGCTTCATTGAAGATGGGCAAAGACCGATTTAACGCAAAACAAGAGATAAGCCAAAGGGTGAGATAGAGCATTGTGGTGGCTCTATTTTCTTTTCTCGAAAAGAAAAACCAACTCAATCGCCTTGAAAACATCAATGAAATGCCATAAACGAGGGTGATGACAAAGCAAAATACAAAACCAATTGAAAACGGTTCACTGCCGCTTTTTTCTGATAAATGCAAAGTCATAAAAATGAGTGTTGATAGAGCGATGCAAATTAAGCCTAATGTGAAAAGATGGTTTTTATCGCCTTTAAATGGTGCGATAAAACGTTGCCAACCATAAAGTGGCTGCGAAAGCATGGCTTCCGCATCTGTCATGTCCATTGAAGGAATGGATAAATCTTGAATGTCTTTTTCGAGTGCCATGAGTAGTGGATTTAGTGATTACAAATAACTTTGAAAAACAAAGTAAAGCTATTTGATTAACTTTTGCAAATTAAAAAGGAGGGAATTTTAAATTCAACTATAATTCTATTGATTGCATTAGTTATTACTACATTGATACATTATCAAAAAGTACTAAAACATTGTAACTTTGCTGTCTAAAATAATTTTGAAATGAAATTTGTAGATATAAAAAACGATATAGCCTTTCGCAAGATATTTGGCAATGATAAAAAAACCGAAATATTGATTTCCTTTCTAAATGCTGTTATGCATTTAGAAGGTAATAAACGGATTAAAGACATTACAATTGCTAACCCGTTTCAGTTGCCTATATTGCCCAATATGAAAACGTCTATTATTGATGTAAAGGCAAAAGATTTTAAGGGTGACACCTTTATCGTTGAAATGCAAGTTGCGGATGTATTAGGTATGGATAAGCGTTTGCTGTATTATACAAGTAAAGAATACAGTCAGCAGATTGTAAGTGGTGAGAAATATACAGAACTCAATCCTGTTATTTTCATTGGCATTTTTGATTTTGACTTTACCACAGGTACAGAATACCTCTCGCATCATGCTATCTGTAATGTAGAAACGAAAGAAAGAGTTATTAAGGACATGGATTTCTATTTTATTGAGTTAACAAAGTTTAATAAACTGGTAAAAGATTTAAATGACATAACAGACAAGTGGATTTATTTCATAAAAGAAGCTGAAAATCTTGATGTTATTCCGAGTAATCTGAACGATGAGGGTTTAAAAGAAGCGTATCAAGATGCCAACCAAAATACATGGTCGCAAGCAGAATTAGACGCATACAACTATTCAGCCATGCGAGAGCAAGACGAAAGAGGTAGAATTGCAAAAGCTGAATTAAAAGCAGAACAGAAAAAAGAGACAGAAGCAGTCATTGGGCTTTTTGAAAATGGTGTTCCTGTATCAGTAATCGCTAAATCTCTTAAAATAGCAGAGGACAAAGTGACAGAAATTATAGAAAATCATAAAAATTAAGACTAAATATGTTGCGTTTCGCTCCATCAAGCCAAAGGCATGACGGAGGGGGGTATGAACAAAGTTGAAATCTCCCTTTACTCAACCAGCCCTCAACCTTCTTTCACAATTCGCCCTTCTTCTTCAGGCTTCTTCATTAGCTTATTAAAAACGAGAAACTTTTACATTTAAGTCAAAATTTAACACTTCCAAATATGACAAGTCGATTTTTAAAAACGCTCTTTTTAACTATATGCCTACCCCTCAGTATTTTCAGTCAAATCAACCCTGAAAACATCCAAATTGTTAGAGATAAATGGGGTGTGCCGCATATATTTGCTCCAACTGACCCCGAAGTCGCTTATGGATTAGCATATGCTCATGCGGAAGATGATTTCAAAACCATGCAACTCACCATGTTAGCAGGTAAGGGTATGTTGGGCAGGTTGAAAGGAAAAGATGGGGCTTCGGTGGATTATGTGGTGTCGTTGCTGCGGTGTCGAGACGCCGTGAAGGAGCATTATGATAAAGATTTATCGCCCGATTTTAAGGCATTAATTGAAGGATATGTCGCAGGTTTGAATGCTTATGCCAAAAATCATCCAACTGAAGTATTGGTCAAAAAGGCTTTTCCAATTAATACCGAGGATTATATGACGGGCGTCACGCTTTCATTAGCTGTTATTTCAGGAGTGGATGTTGTGTTGGGTAATATTTTTAAAGGAAAAATTAAAACGCTCGACAGTTTCAAATCGGGTGGCTCGAATGCTTTTGCTATTGCTGCATCCAAAACGACTGAGGGGGTCGCATTTTTGAATATCAATTCGCATCAACCGTTGGAAGGTCCTGTAGCGTGGTATGAAGCACATTTATGCAGCGAACAAGGTTGGAATATTTTGGGAGGTCTTTTCCCTGGTTCGCCTTTGGTTTTGCATGGCGTGAATGAGCATTTGGGTTGGGCGCATACGGTCAATAATCCTGATAAAGTGGATGTTTATCAACTTGAAATGAATCCTCAAAATAAAAAACAATATCGTTTTGATGGTCAATGGTTGGATTTGGAACAACGAACAATTAAGCTTAAAGTGAAAGTAGGGGCATTTATTTTACCAGTCAAGAAGAAAGCATTTTGGAGCAAATATGGTGCAACGATTCAGACCGATAAAGGTACATTTTCTATCAGGTATGGTGCTGCGCAAGATATTCGAGGTATGGAACAATGGTATCGGATGGATAAATCACGCAATTTTTCCGAATTTTATAAAGCAATGGAAATGGTCGCTATTCCGATGTTTAATGTGGTGTATGCGGATAGATACGACACTATTTTTTATGTGAGTAATGCTAAAATTCCCTTGCGTGCAGCGGGTTTTGATTGGAAAAATACGATTGTAGGAAATACTTCCAAGACGCTCACGACTGCCTTTCACCCCCTCAGTCATTTGCCTCAATACATCAATCCAAAGAGTGGTTATTTATTCAACACCAATAATACGCCTTTCAATGCCAGCGGTGAAGCGGACAATTTGAAAACTGCTAATTTTGATGAAACGATGGGTTACGAAACCAGAGATAATAACCGCAGCCTTAGGTTTCAAGAGTTAATTGGTCAATTTGAAAAGTTGAGTTACGATGATTTCAAACGCATCAAATATGACAATCAATTGCCTTCAAAATTGGCATTTTCGATGAATATTGATGCTTTATTTCAATTAAATCCTTCTGAAAATAAAGATATTGAATCGCTTATTCAAACTGTTCAGCAATGGAATCGAAAGGCAGATAAAGACAGTAGAGGAGCGGCGGCATTTGTCACCATTTATTATTATATCGTCGATAAATTTAAAAATACAGAAGCAGGATTGAGCAGAACTTTAACAAAAGAAGATTGTATTGAAGCATTTATTTACACTAAAAACTACTTCACTAATAATTTTAATAAAACAGATGTGACATTGGGCGAGATTCAAAAATTAGTGCGAGGTACTCATATTGAGCCGATTTGGGGCATGCCCGACGTCCTCACAGCTATTCACACCGAGCCTTTTCAAAATGGTAAACGCAAAGTGAATCAAGGCGAATCTTACATTGAATTGGTTCGTTTTCCAAAAAATAGTTTGCCTGAAATTGAAACAATTATCAACTATGGAGCTTCAAATCATTCAGAAAGTGAGCATTTTGCAGATCAAATGCCTTTGTATTTGAATCAACAAACGAAAAAAATGACGCTGGATAAGGCGCAGGTTTTGAAAGATGCGGTGAAGATGTACCACCCTAAATAAGATGCCGTCTCGAAAAGGTATTAATTAATGCAATCAATTCTCAACTCAAAACTCTCAACTTATTCAACAAGCCCTCTCCCTTCTTTCACGATTCGCCCTTCTTCTTTGAGGTGCTTCATAAGTCTATCGAGGATACCATTGACAAAATCTTTACTTTTATCAGTAGAGTAAATTTTAGAAATATCGACGTATTCGTTGATGGTTACTTTTGTTGGAATAGTTGGAAAATCGAGTAATTCGCAAAGTGCCATTTTCATCAAAATCATATCAATGGTAGCGACGCGTTCGGCATCCCAATTTTTGAGCATGGGTTTGATGTCTTCAAGGAGTTTTTCGTCTTTTTTATAGGTTTTAGTCAATAGTTGCTCACCAAATTCCACAGTCAAGTGGTCTTCATCTGAAAACTCATCATAAAACTCTGAATCCGAAGGCATGACCTTTAAAGTTTTTTTAGTTGCGCCGATGATAAGGGTTTCATCATCAATCCAAGAAGGGGAGAAGTCTTCCATTTGTTCGGCGAAAGACTCGCTGGAGTAAAGGAATTTATACAACTCCATCAATATTTGACGGTGTTCATCGAGGGTATTATTTTCCTTATTGGTATAGCTTTTATATGCCTCCGTTTCAAGAAACTTTTGATAATATAGCTTGGTGGTATCTTCTTCAAGACGTCCCGCAATCATATATTTTTTGATGGCTTTGTCGTATCGCCCATTCAGGAAGAAGCCGTCGAGGAGTTCATTGTGGTAAATTTTTGCAGAAAAGAGCTTGTCTTTTTCCGAAGGCAGGTATTTTGCCCGCCGATTCACAACATCTTTTACAGCATAATGCGCAACTTCAAAAAGCTGGTGCAAATTGAAAAGATACAATTCAAACGTGCGCTTGCCGTAGTTTTCATAACGTTGCAAGGCGGCACTGAGCGTCAATTCACTGTCTCTGCTCTTGGCATAGAGTAGTTGCATGACTTTAATACGGATATTTCTTCTTGAAAGCATTCAAATAACTTTTTTACGGGGCAAATATACTCAAAAGAGTGGATTAAGCAACTTTATTTGAATCAGGATTATTGGGATTGAGAAGGAATATTAGGATTTGAGTGAATAGAGTTATTTTGATTAGAACGCAGATGACACGGGTGATGCGGATAATCGCTGATATTTTATCAATAAAAAGAATAAAAATCTGTGAAAATCAGCACAATCCGTGTCATCCGTGTTCCTATCAAGCAATTACTTATGCACTCATACCTCCCATTAGCCTACTTCTTAATTCAGGAAATCTAAACGCTGCTACTATCCAAATAAATGCTTGAATAACGCAAGGTGCTACGATAGATTCACCATGCTCCAAATGCGTAGCAATAGCTCCGCCCATGTAAGCAGCAAGTAGTAAAGTCCCCAATACGCCAGTTCTTGGTATCAAAAAGAGGATAATCGAAATTAACTCTACGACCCCAATCATTTGCATTTTTGCAGCATCCAAACCAAAAGTGGCTGCCATTTTGGCACCTTCTTCAGACGGCATTAATTTGCCTGAAGCACTGAAAAGAAATAAAGCGCCGACCACACCTGCCAGCACCCAAGAGATAATTTGTTTAGTTTTAGGACTCATTTAAATTGATTTTAAAATTGTTAAAAAAAAATTCAAGCTTTTTTATTTAAAAATACTGAGGGGTCTTTTTTATTTAAAAATACTGAGGGGTCTTTGTTAAACACATAAATGTCATTGGTTCAGAGCCAAATAAGTGATTTGCGCCAAATGATGGTCATCATGTTCAGCTACAAAATATGCCAAATCAATGGCTTTCATAGGCGTGCCCAATCTTGGATGAACGGCTGATTTTTCCAAATCCTGTTCAGTAATATTTCTCAAAACAGTTAATAATTTCTCTCTTTCTGCTTCAAATGTTGATATTAAATCTTGGATATTGGATTCATCGTGAGGGGCATCATGCGTTTTTTGATTGGTCAAATCAGCAATTTTTAAGTTCTGTTCGCCTCCTATTATTTGCAACATTCTATCATGCCAAAGCGGTTCAAGGTCAATTAAATGCCCAATTTCCTTGTTAATACTCCATTTTCCATCCTTCGATGCAGCTAATACACCATTAATTTTAGATATTTTACTGCTGAGTCGAACGGCAGTTCCTTCCAATCTTTCGAGAATTGAAGGAAATAAGCCATTGTCTTCAATCGGCGGAAAGTATCTTTCAAACCATTTTGTTCTTTTCATTGATTATGATTTTAAATTTTCAATTAAAAGAATACTGATTTCTATTTCTATTTCTATTTCTTGAAACTTAAATTTTGAGCATTTTTCTGCGCTTTCAATGCTAATTCAGTTGCTAAAAAGCAATGTGCTTGAGACATAGCTGTTTCAGTACGGTTGAGAATATCGTTGACGAATTGCTCGCCGAAGGGCAAGGGTTCTTTACTACAATCAATATATTTGGTTTCTTTTTGATTGACTAAATAAAGGTGGTTGCCGCCTTCATGACTGGCAATATCCACATTTTTACGAATTTCGATATACCCCTCAGTACCCAATATAGTCAGGCGACCATCACCCCATGAATTTAAGCCATCGGGCGTAAACCAATCGACTCGAATATAGCCAGTTCCGCTATCACCTTTCACCATTACATCGCCAAAATCTTCAAACTTCGGGTATTGCGGATAGTGCACATTGCCTACTTGCGAAGCCACAATATCCGCTTTGGTAGAGCCTGTAAAGAATAGAAATTGGTCAAATTGATGCGAGCCAATATCTGTAATAATGCCGCCATAATATTGCTTATCGAAAAACCAATCAGGTCTTGTCTTGGGATTCATCCGATGAGGTCCCATGCCAATGGTTTGAATGACTTTGCCAATCGCCCCCTCTTTCACCAATTCACCTGCTTTCACCGTAGCACGGTTTTCATGTCGTTCGCTGTACATGATGGAGTAAATGCGCTTGGTTTCTTTCTGAACCGCGCGGACATTTTTCAATTGCTCCAATGAAGTAATGCCCGGTTTATCGACGAGGTAGTCTTTACCATGTTTCATCACTTCTATACCCAAAGGTGCGCGCTCAACAGGTATGCCTGAACTCATAATCAGTTGGATGGATTTGTCCTCCAATATTTCGTTTTTACTACCCGCTAGCTTCGCAGTCGGAAATTTCTTAGCAAAAGCCGCCACTAAATCAGGTTCTTTAGCGTAAAAAGAGACCAATTGCCCGCCCCCTCGCGTCACTGCATCCACCATTCCATAAATATGGACGTGATTGATGTTGATAACCGAAAACCTAATCTTAGGTTCGGCTGTCAATTGTTTTGCTTTGGCGGTGAGTGGAAAAGTTGACAATAAAGCTATGCTTGTTGCAGCCTTCGCCGTGTCTGTCATAAATCTGCGGCGGTTGAAGATGGTATTTCTCATGCTTGTTTTTTTATTTTTTTAACCAGTTGTTGATTCTTTCAATTCCATAAATTGATGTAAAATATAAAAAGTCGCCAATAAAACGGCTTCATTTATAGTATGTGTAAATATTAATTCACCCTTCTCGCTTTTACTGAGGGGTATATTTTAGCAGGTTATTTTTGATGATTAAATCTACGCCATATTTTTTAATAAATTCCTTCCTCAAGTTCTGTGCTTCTGCACCTGATGGAACATTGCTTGAGACTATAAATGCATAATTATTTTTCTTTGGAGGAGATTTAAAATGCTTCGTAATTGTCGTTACAATTTGGTTATAGGCTTTGCGGACTCTGTTGTTTTTCAATTCAACATAATAAAAATCAGCTTCTCCGCCATTTTTGAGCCGTATAAAAGCATAGTCGCATCGTTCTTTTGGACTATTTAATACCATACATTTATCAACATCGATTGCCCAAACATCTTCATTAGGAATTTTGCTAAGGTCAAGTTCAAATCTCATTTTATTTTCTTTGACAACATGCTGGGGATGGCATTTTAATTTACATTTATCTTCTATGCCTAAATGTTTTTGCAGTTTTTGAAAGTTCATATATTTTCGTTTTGAAATTCAAGTTGTAAAAGTTTTCCAAATTCTTCGCTTATATCATTGCTTACTTCATCCAACGCATTGGCATCTATCAGTTGATTTTCAATATTCATAATTGATTTAGCTGTTCCATCAGCTACAAAATATGCGGCTACATCCTCAAAATCAATCTGATACTGAGGGTGTACTATTTTAGCCACTTCATCAGCCGCTTCTGGATTTTTTTTGATAACATTATTGGCTTGTATCAAATTATTCAATGCCGTTAAAATATAAGGGCTATGCGTTGTAATAATCAAACGGTTATCGCCTTTTGTGCAATTTTCAATTAGGTATTTCAAGAGTTCTTTTTGAGTATTGGGGTAGAGATTGAGTTCGGGTTCTTCAATAACAAAAATATGTTTATGTAAAGGGTTTATTGTCTCAATTAAAACTTGCATTGGTATGAAAGATTGTATTCCGCTTGCAGCCATGTGAAGAGGATGTCTCACACCTTCTTTGATAGTTATTAAATCTTCTTCTTCGCCTTTTTTATTGTCTTCAATGTAACTATAGTTTAAATTCAAAGGTTTAAAATCAAAGCTTAGTTGCCTTTTTTTTCTTTCTTCAAACTTTTCCATAAAGTCTGACAAGTACATATCTTCAAAATTAATGAAAGAAGCAAATGCTATGATTATTCTTTCAGCAGGAATATATAAATTATGATAGATTTCCTTTCCTAACTTATTTTTAATATTTATTATATTACCTTTAGTGATTCCTTTACTTGCTTCTAATTCTGATGCTTTCTCAAAATCATTATCTTTAAAAGCTAAATTCAATGAATCTTCAATATTTGTTTGTTCCTCTTCTAACTTTACTAACTCATTTACTAAATACTTAAATTGTTTAGTTTTATATTTAATCTTATATTTTTTACCAGTAATTTCAGCCTTATAATTCTCGTTTTCAAAAATAACTTCAGATATTTTCATTTGAAAACTTTGAATATTAAAAAATTCAAGATTATATTTCCAATTGGGAATGTTTACATCGCCTTCTAAAATATCTTCTTCATTCATCATTGCTGCTAACTTTGCCAAAACGCTCTTCCCACTCGCTTGCTCACCAATCAGCACAGTGACCTTTTTCAAATCCAATTCCGCATTGACAATGGGTCCAAAGTTTTTGACAATCAGTTTTTCAGTAGCCATACAATTCTAATTTATTGACAATCATTTTTTTATTTTTAAAAAATCAAAAGTAAAGAATTTTAATAAAAATCAAGTAATATTTAGCCAATTATTCAACTTTAATACCCCCTCAGTATATTTCGGATTTATGATGTCGTATTGCAGTGATGAACCGCAATCTGACATCATAAATCCGAAATATACTGAGGGGGTACTTCAATTCACTCATCCGCATCTTTCAATAGCTTCAAATGTGAATTATCGCAAAAAGGACCCGATTTTGTCATTTTACATTGACATAATCGAACAGTACCCGTTTTTTGAACTTCAAATAATAAAGGCTTGAATGTAGAACCATGATGCGAACCATCGCAAAAAGGTTGCGTTTTACTTTTACCGCATTGACACCATAAATATTTCTCACCTGCTTCTAAATGGACAGAGGCAGGCTCTAAAACGGTTGTCTTTTGCTTGATATAGTCTTTGGAAAGTTCACTATTGGGCTTATCGGATGTGATAAATGGATAGAGATAACTGGCAGTCCAAGCATCTTTTGGATTATTAATTAAACCTAATTCTGTAGGGAATTGCCTTGTAAATTTAGCCGTTCCAAACAGTTGATCCCAGATAGAAAACATGTTTCCAAAGTTGCCATTCGGGTCGCTGATGCCATCTTTCATAGATTTGCCATGATGGGCATAATGAAAAGCAGGCGTAATGATAATGCGCTCAATAAGCCATGTAAGAGGGTTTAAAAACGAGTATTTATAGAGATATTGATCCCATTTAGTGGTGCTGTGTGAACTGATAATAACCAATTGCTTTAAAATCAAACCAATCGCAATCGCTTTGCCACCGCCGAGAAATGCAATCAGACCTATCCACCAAATATTGGGCATAAAAACATAATACAAAGCTGCATTCCGATAAGATACAAAAAAGCCCATCTCTTCGGCTTCATGATGTGCTCTGTGCAATTTCCAAAGCCACTCATATTGATGCGCTAAACGATGATACCAATATTGCAACACATCATCAATGAGTAAATAGATGGGAAGACTGAACCATAGACTCCAAGTAGCCATAACATATTGATAATCAGGTGTTAATGTATGACAAATCCCAAAAACGACTAAAATAATAATAGGTTTTTGGACAATACTCAATATTAAAAAGCTGCCAATTTCTTGAATCCAATCGCCAGCATTTCTTTTGCTCTGTTGCAAAAGACCCGTCAGTGTTTCTATCAAACTGAATAAAATAATGATGCCGATGACGGCATAAACATCGAATTTCGGAATTCCAAATAGGGCATTATCCATGTTCAAAATGTGTTTTTAATGCATAAATATAGAAATAAATGTATGAAAAGAGCATTTGGGCGAAATTATTTATTAAGCCAAACAATTATTCTAATTTTGATTGAAATTAAAAATAATAATTTTAAAAATTAAAAAATGAATAGAAGAGACGCCATTAAAAAAGCCGCCATTTTTTTAGGTGGTGCATTGTCTGCTCCCACTTTGCTGGCTATGACCCGTTGGGAACATCCGATTGCTCAATTTACTGAGGGGGTGCCTTTCAGTTTATCAGAACTTCAAAAACAAATTGTGGCAGAAGTCGCTGAAATGATTATCCCTAAAACCGATACAGTAGGAGCAAAAGATGTGGGCGTGCCTGCCTTCGTCGAAATGATGCTTAAAGATTGTTATTATCAACCTGAACAACTCAGTTTTATGGAGGGCGTGATGGCTTTAGAGTCCTCTAAGTTTTTAGACATGGATATGCCTACGCGGACTGAAAGACTCAAAAAGATTGAAGCCGAGACTAAAGCCATGATGAAAGCTCGCGAAGTGAAACAAACCAAAATGGGCGACAATGACGATAAAGAAGAAATGAAAGCCATTCCAAAAGGTTTACCATTCTGGAGATTGATGAAAGAATTAACGCTTTTAGGCTATTTTACTTCTGAAAAAGGCATTAAAGCATCTTTTGAATATGTGCAAATTCCTTCAAAATTGGAGTTGATTAAATTGAAGCCTAATCAAAAGTCGTATGCTTATTGATTGTTTATCCCCTCAGTATAAAGAGGGTTTTAAGTGTTTTTTTTTAAATTTAAATAGAAAAATATGAATCTCAATATAAATGCTCAAAAGAAAAATAGCTATGATGCCATTGTCGTAGGCTCAGGCATGACAGGCGGCTTTGCTGCAAAAGAATTGACTGAAAAAGGTTTGAATGTGTTGATGATAGAGCGCGGGCGTGAAATCAAACATGGTCAAGATTACGATACCGCCATGAAAGAACCCTGGGAATTTGACCATCGTGGCAAAGTACCCGTCCATTCAGCCGAAGAACTTTGGGCTAATAAACGTTTTAGCGGTTTAGCCAATGAAGAAACCAACGGCTTTTTTACCAACGATAAAGACAATCCATACATTGAAAAACGCCCGTTCGATTGGATTCGTGCTTATCACGCAGGCGGTAAATCCATGCATTGGGGCAGACAATCGTATCGTTGGAACAAGCAAGATTTTGAAGCCAATGCCAAAGATGGTCACGGTGTTGATTGGCCCATTCGTTATGAAGATTTGGAATCGTGGTACACCTATGTTGAGAAATTCGTTGGGGTGAGTGGACAAAAAGAAGGTTTGGATGTCTTGCCTGATGGTCATTTTTTACCAGCTATGCCGATGTTTCCACCTGAATTGATGTTCAGAGAAAAGATGCTTCAAAAGTTCAATCGCCCAGTGACTATTGGGAGAATTGCGAATTTGACTCAACCGCAAACTCAGCACACCGACTTAGGCAGAGCCTCATGTCAATACCGCAATAAATGTGCAAGAGGTTGTCCATATGGGGCCTATTATAGCTCATTGGCGGGTGCGATTCCAGCAGCTAATAAAACCAAACGCTTGACAACCTTGCATGATTCAATCGTTTCTGAGATTATTTATGATGAAAAGAAGCAAAAAGCCACTGGTGTACGGGTCATTAATCAAAAAACAATGGCAGTGGAGGAGCATTTTGCCAAAATCATTTTCCTCAATGCAGGGTCAATGAATACGGCTGGTTTGATGCTTAATTCCAAATCAAACCGTTTTCCAACGGGCTTAGGCAACGACAGTGATCAAGTAGGACGCAATATTATGGATCATCATTTGGGGGTAGGAGCGAGTGCGACAGTGGATGGTTTTGAGGATGATTATATTTTTGGACAGCGCCCGAATGCGCTTTATATACCGCGTTTTAGAAATTGGGGCAGCGACAAACAGTCTTTTTTGCGCGGCTATGGTTATCAAGGTGGTGCGAATCGAGCAGGGTGGAATAGGGGTTTGAATGCTGATGGTTTCGGCGTCAGTTTTAAAGAAGATTTAACTAAGCCAGGCGGTTGGACAATCGGTTTCGGTGGTTTCGGTGAGGTGTTACCAAATCCCAATAATCGGATGACGCTTGACGCAACAAAAAAAGATAAATGGGGCATTCCGATGATTGTTTTTGATGCGGCTTTCGGTGAAAATGAAATTGCTATGCGGAAAGACATGATGCAATCAGCTATTGAAATGCTCGATGCAGCGGGTTTCAAAAATATTACGGGCAATAACAGACAAGACGTGCATCTGGGTTTAGGCATTCATGACATGGGTACAGCTCGAATGGGTCGTGACCCTAAAACTTCGGTGCTGAATAGCTTCAATCAGATTCATGCTTGTAAAAATGTGTTTGTGACTGACGGGGCGGCTATGGCTTCATCTTCATGCGTGAACCCATCCATTACTTACATGGCGTTGACTGCCAGAGCCGTTGATTTTGCTGTGAAAGAGTTGAAAAAAAGACAATTGTGATTTGGGATTTGGGATGTCGGATTTCGGGGCATTTCCGACATCCCAAATCCGACATCATAATAGCCTTTTTGAAACCATGGTGGTATTAAATTGAGACTAATTGGTCTTGATTTGATACCAATTAGTCTCGATTTGATACAATTTAGTCTCGATTTGATACCAAGTAGGTCTTAATTTGATACTAATTAGTATCAATTTGATACAACTTAGTATCAATTTGATACAACTTAGTCTCGATTTGATACAACTTAGTCTTGATTTGATACCAAGTTATCATTTTATTTAATGCAATTTAAGTCCTTTTAATCCTTAATTTGACATTTCTAAACTCATTTGACATGAAAAATAGCTTCCTTTTTTTCTTTCTTTTAGTATCTGTATCGTATTCATCACAAGCGCAAAAATTTGCTGCTTTGGACAAAAGTCCAATGGATAGAGCATATTATCCAGTCGATTTTGCTCATGACCGCAAGTTTGCTCCTGAAAAAGTAGGCGATAAAGCATTCGCACGAGTGAGTTATAGCCGACCTGCTAAAAAAGACCGTGAGATATTTGGCAAACTGATACCTTTTGGCAAAGTATGGCGAGCGGGAGCGAATGAATCCACTGAAATTAAATTCTATCAAGATGTTGTGATTCAAGGAAAAAAGATAGCGGCTGGCACTTATGCCTTGTTTGCTATTCCGAATGAAAAGGAATGGACAATTATCCTCAATTCAGATTTAGACCAATGGGGTGCTTATAGCTATAGTGATGCTAAAGATGTATTGCGAGTGGCAGTTGCTGTTAAAAAAACAGAAGAAGTTGTTGAAAATTTCACCATACAGTTTGCCAAAAAAACGGATAATATGGTCGTTGTTCAATTGGCGTGGGATACAACTTTAGTGGAGCTACCCCTCAGTTTTGAGTAGTCAATATTTCCTAATTTACTCAACGTTTGGGAAACTTTTTACATAGAAATTTCTTTGGAAAAAAGTTTTTCGAACATCTTAATTTTTATATAAAATGATGGTTAAAAATACTTTTTATATACTTTGTTTGGCTTTTTTAATGCCTTTTTGCGGTATCGCTCAAAAGCCTATGGATAAAAAAGCTGTCGCAATCATTCAAAAGAGTGTAGAGGCTCATGGCGGTAAGAAGTATCAAAATTTTGATGTTTCTTTTGATTTTCGAAAGTATAGAGTGAGGATTAAAAACAATATGTCTTTATTCGAGTATGAACGAACGACTCAAGATTCGTTGAAAAATACGATTCGAGACGTATTGAATAATACAGGTTTCATGCGTGAAATCAATGGTAAAAACAAACGCTCTCTACAAAAGATGAAGATAGATACAGAGAAGGGATTAACTCAATCGCCTATTTTATGCTATTACCCTTCAAATTGACTGACCCGAGTGTACATTTGGCGCATATCGGCACTATCAAAATAGACAATCAAGAATATGATAAAATCAAGGTTTGGTTCAGTGAAGAAGGTGGTGGTAAAGACCATGAAGACGTTTTTTGCTATTGGATTAATCAAAAAACGCATACTTTAGATTATCTGGCTTATGCCAGCGGTGGTCCAAGGTTTAGAAAAGCCACCAAGCGCACAACAGTCAACGGCATCGTTTTTCAAGATTACGATAATTATCAAATTTCTGATAAAACCATACCGACATCTGATTATGATAAAGTATTTATAGAAGGAAAAGCCAAATTGCTTTCTAAAATTGAACAGACGAATTATAAGGCTAATTGAAATTTTCATTTCTTCTTCAAAGCCTTCTCTTTACACTCCTTCGCTCTATGCGAATCTGGATTTGAAGCCAAAGCCAAATCAAGCCATTCTATACCGTCTTTTGGAGCATTATATTCAACAAATAGACAGCCGATAATCATTTGGCAGGAAGATAAATCTTGCTCTACAATCTTAAAATCAGTTAAATCCATCAGTCGAGTAGCAATACTTTTAATAAAAAACAGATTCAAATCTTTCATGGCAACCTCTTTTTGACCCAATATCTGCTTCGAAATACCTTTATGCAAATAGGCTTTGGCACTATCCTCACCCTCCTTCAACATAATATCAAAATCTAAAATGGCATCGCGATGTTTTCCTAAATATTGGTAGCACTCACCTCTATTAAAATATGAACTAAATTCTTTAGGATGCAACTTTTGAACTTGATTATAATCCACAATAGCTTCTGCATATTTATTACTAAACTGTTTAGCTGCTGCCCTGAGGTCGAGTGCATGGAAGTGATTTGGGTCTATTTTCAAAGTTTTATCAAAATCTGCAATCGCTTTGTCATATTCTCCAGTGCCATATTGAATGTTGCCGCGATAATAAAACGCCTCGACAAAATCAGGCTTCAAAAGCGTGGCTTTATCTATATCTTTCAATGCAGCTTCAATATCTTCCATACTCCTCTTTATATGAGCGCGATCTAAATAAGCTTCAGCGTCTTTATCGTTCAATCGGATAGCAGAATTATAATCAGCCAGCGCTTCTTTATTCCTGTCAAGCTTCCATAAAGCATAACCTCGTTGCTTAAATGCCAGCGGATTTTTAGGGCGCATTTTTATATAAACACTCAAATCTTCAAGGGCATCCTTAAAATCAACCCGTATTTCATCTACTTCTTCAATGGCTATTTTGCGTTTACCTCTTTCTAAATAAGCATCCGCATAATCTTCCTTGATTTCGATGGCTTGATCGAGCAATTCAATGGCTTTATACACATCTTTTTCTGCAACCGCTTGGTCATACAACTTTTTTTCATCAGATGTCGCTTCTGCTGAGCCTTCCTTAGTCATCACAGTTTCGGATTGCTCTTGCGCTTGTTTCCATCCGACGGCTAATGCTTCAAGCCTTGCTCGTTTGGGTGGATGTGTTTGAGATTCATTTTCAAGGGAAAAAGTATTGACGCCTGCTTGGGCTTCTTCTAAAGTAGCCCCTAATCTAAACATAATTCCGCCTGCAAATCTATCCGCTTCAAGCTCAAAACGCTTCCGTACTGAGGGGGTCTTCTCTTCCAAATCGTGATTGCTCAAATGGTGACCTATTTCATGCGCTAATACACAATACGCTGCCCATTGAGTTTTAGCTTCTTTTTTAAAATTTTCTAAAAATGTAGTGCTGTATAAAATATAGCGTTGTTTGCCTTCGGTGGTGGCTACTGCATTTTTAACATCGGCTGCTTTGATAATAAAGTTTTGAGGCAACACATTGAGTCTCATCATACGCTCCACTATTTGATTGGCTTCCGATGAAGCATCGTATGTATTGACATCGCCTTGAGTGTCCGCTGCAGCGAAATTGCACCCGTGTTTGATGGTCATGGGTGTTTGGCTTTGTAGAGGTTGGATTATTATTGATAAAAAGAGAAAAAATACTGAGGGGGTAATGATAGTTCTTTTCATGATGATTGCTTTTTTCTTTGAATATGCGAATAATGGGTTAAAATGCCGTTAGGCATATAATATCGGTAGATAAAAATCATAAACCGTTTAAAAAGTGGCGTAGCCACGATATATTATGCATTTAAGATGTCATCCCTACGGGATTTACCGTAATTTTTCACCAATTGACTACCAATATTGTATGCCTAACGGCATTTTAAACATTATTAACCCATTATTCGCATTGAATGATAAATCTAAAGTAGTTATTTTTTCAAGTTTTACTAAATTTATTAAGGCATCATAATATCTTTATAAATTAAAAGAATTAAAATAAAAAAAAATCATGGAGTGGAAAAAATTTAAGTTTTGGTATCGGACATTTGAAGTGAATGAAAAGGGAAAAATTAGGAATGAAAAAGAAGTGATACTGAAAGGGTCGAAGCATAAAAATGGATTCAGGATCATAAATATGCGACTTAAAGATGACAAAGGTGAAATAACATACAAAGGCTTACTCATTCATCAAGTGGTCGCTGAATGTTGGATTGAAAACCCTGAATCAAAACCTTTTGTCATTCATAAAGACGGTGATTTACTCAATAATAAGGCTGAAAATCTCGAATGGGCAACACCTTCAGAAAAAATAATGCACCAAAAGAAATTAGGGCGGTTTGGAAATTCAAAGCTGAGCACCAAAGAAGTGTTGCAAATTAAGCGATTGCTGGATAAAAAAGAGAAACCAATCATTGAAATCGCCAAAGAATTTAATGTTTCTCACACCCAAATTCAAAGGATTAAAAGAGGTGAAAATTGGTAATTCTTTACCGCGTTAAAACAATATAATCCTTAATCAAGGTTTTAAAAAATTCGATTTTATCGTTGGTATATTTTAAATTAGAAGAAATTTCTAACACCTTTTTGAGGTGCATATACAGCGCATGTACAGCCTCCGCATGTGAACTATTGTGGTATTTTTGAAAACGCACAATAATGTTTTTTATTAATAACATATCCTCTTCTGAGAGCTGCCGAACCTGTGGATACTGAGGGGTATAATTATCTAAAGTGTTGATATTCAATATGTCATGCAAACTAAAACGTCTATCAGTGCCTGTTTTGATGACGGTCGTGCCTGCTGCCATATCGCCCAAGCGTTGGCGTTTATCGGTGGTGCTGATGAGCAAAGCACCCAAGACGCCGAAGGAGAAAAAATAATCGGGCAGGAGCAAAACAGCCCTCAACAACAGGTCGCTTAGACTAATCGGTTTGCCATCTATTCTCACAACTTTTGTTTTTTGAGCCCGTTTACCGATTGTCTGCCCATTAAGAAAAGCCTCGCAGCCGATGCTATAAATCATTAAAAACCAAACAGGAAATAAACCAATAACTATCTCTACAAAACGAGAACCGCCGAAAATAGCTGAGAAAGTGACTATTCGCAGAGCAATCCAAAGGAAGGTCATGATGATTGTATCGATGAGCATACTGAAGAACCGCTCGCGCAATCCTGCTAATTCATATTCGATGGTGACGTTTTGGGTGGTCGATAAATCTATTGTCGGCATGTTTTAAATTTTCGGTAAAAATATTTTAAATAAATCTAACTTTGGAACAAAATATAAATAAAATTTTGAATGAAAGAAACGCATTTTATCCGTCAAAACAAAGATAAATGGATTGAATTTGAAAGGGTGCTTAGAGACCCTGATAAAGACCCAGATAAAATCCACGATGTTTTTATTCAAATCACCGACGACCTTTCTCATGCTCGGACATTTTATCCTTCGCGCTCCGTGAGGGCGTACCTGAATGGCGTAGCGCAATTGATTTTCTCAGATATATACAAGCAAAAGAAGTCCCCCCTCAGTAAATTACGTTATTTTTTTACGGATGAACTACCGCAAGTGGTCTATCAATCGCGTTGGTCTTTCTTTTGGGCTTTGGTTTTCTTTATTTTATCTTTTGCCATCGGCTATTTTTCAAGTATAAAAGACCCTGATTTTGTCCGCACAATTCTCGGCGATTCGTATGTGAATATGACGGCTGAAAATATCAAATCAGGCGACCCGATGAAGGTATATAAAGAATCAGGTCGGTTTGATATGACATTCGGCATTATGGTCAATAATATGTGGGTGACCTTGATGTATTTTATTTTGGGCATATTTGCAGGCATTGGTTCGGTGGTGATGATGATGTATAATGGTATTATGCTCGGCACGTTTTTACAATACTTTTCACAAAATAATCTACTCGGCGAAGCCAATCTGACTGTTTGGATGCATGGCACGCTTGAAATATCAGCGATTGTCATCGGCACGGCTGCGGGTATTACGATGGGGCGCGGCTTATTGTTTCCAGGCACATATACTCGATTGCAATCTTTTCAAATGTCATCCCGAAGAGCTATAAAAATTATGATAGGGGTGATGGTGATGCTCTTTTTTGCAGCTTTGATTGAAGGCAATTTGACTCGGCATACTGAATTAGGCGATACATTCAGAGGTGTTTTTATTGCCTTAAATGTTGCATTAATCCTTTTTTACTTTGGTTGGTATCCATTTTATAAAGCTAAAAAGGGTTTCAAAATACCCATCAAAGAAGCACAATTACCGCCTGATAATTTTTATAAAGTCGATTTCTTTAAAATCAAAGGCTCAGGCGAAATTTTCAATGATACTTTCTTATTTTTAAAAAGATATTTGAAAAATTACCTTTGGACGTCAGCATTGCTATCAGTTTTATTTTGTTTAATCGTATTTGGTACAACTTCCGATTCGCCTGATAATATTTTCAAATTGGAAACCAGCATTTTTACACAATCCGAAGTGATTGTACAATTTTTTATGAATGAAAAGATTGTGTATATGCCTTATTTGAACGGATTGATATACGCTGTACTGGCTTTTTCAATTTTCAGATTAATGCTTTCCAACGAGCAAAAGGCGTATAATATCGAGGACATTTCGCTCAAAACAAACAAACAAGAGCTTGTATCCTTTGTGAAAATATGGATCGTTTCTACTTTAATGATGCTATTGGTGTCAGTGGCAAGTGGTTGGTTATTGTTGTTTTTCTTTGTGATGATGCCTTTCATGGCTTTGTGGCAATACCTGATGTACCGCGATGGTTTGACCATTCCAAACGGTATAAAACATACTTGGTGGTTGATTGGTAGCGGCGTGTCGTTGAGTTATAGCACTCATTATATTATGCTTGTTTTGATTTATTTATTTTTTGCAGCTTTCAATTCAATTCTAATTTATCTTTATTTGATGTTTATTGGTTGGAATATGTCCTTTATTTCACAAGCCAAATTTGACGATTGGATAGTTATATTGATGACTTTTATCGCTGCTTTCACGATGTTAATCAATTTCATGCTTTTCTATACAGCTTATGGATTTCTATATTATTCTCTTCTTGAAATCAACGAAGCGAATAGCCTATTAGATAAAATCAAACAAATTGGCTTAGGAAAAAAGATTCAAGGGTTGGCGAGGGAGTGAAAATAGTTGTGAGTTATCTTAACCATAACTCACTGTTTAGGCCATTCAAATTGTTTGGCATTTTCTTTATTCACTACTTTGGCTTTGCTGCCCAAAATAGGTTTTGGAATGGGTGCAGCATCCATGATGGTGTTTTCTAATTTATCGATGTGCTCCCAAACCCCTTTTTTGAATTTATAGGCTTCATAAGTGCCATCGGGCACTGAAACGAACGGCACATCAGGATTTTTATAGCCGATTTCAGTGAGGTGGTCGAGCATGATCATGCCCATATCTTCGTCATAATTGAGTCGCATAGTGGCATCAACGGAATGGTACATGACTAAGCGATTCAACTTTTTCTTGATGCTGCGTTCTTCTTTTTCAAAAACGGGCGAGCCAAAACGCGGTGCACCACCGTTCAATGAAAGCACATCACAAATCTTTATTTTTTCAATAGTATCATGTGCATTGAATCCAAAAAGGAGGTATTTCATGCCCTCTTTTGTTTTGAAACCTTTGATGTTGTAGTACAAAGCACCGAACCATTTTTCAGCCGTGAGGTTTTGATTTTCAGGTTTTTGAATGTCTTTTGAGAAGTCTTTTAATTCATAAACCATTGATTTAGAACGATTTAGCTGTATAAATCCAAAATATTTGTAATGGTTTTCATCAATCATCAATTGCCATGTGAAGATGCGAAAATCGCGCTCGGTGGGGTAGAGTAGGGAAATACTTTCGATTTTACTGAAAGCATAATTGAATGAATTGTTGACAGCCAGTGCTTCACGCATCAAGGGTAATAATTTATCTTGAGCGGCTATCCGATTTTCAGGAATTGAATCCGTCACAGCCGTGCGTGACAAGCTCACGATAGAATCTTCCAGCATCGATAATTTATCTAAATCAGTTTGCTTAATGTCTCCCGATTTGCTCTGCGAAAAGGCTAAACTATTGATAATCAATAAGATAGCAACAAAAATTATTTTTTTCATTCTGAGAATTTTTACTTAAAAACGATGAATATACCCTTAAAATTGTACGAGATACTGAGGGGTATGTTTTAGTGAAAAGTGAAAAGTGAAAAGTGAAAAGTGAAAAAAACGAAAAGTTGAAAAAAACGAAACGTGAAAGTACCTCTCAGTATTTTCACTTTTCATTATTCGTTTTTCACTTTTCGTTTTTCACTTTTCACTTTTCACTAAAACTTTAGTTTTCAAATTCCATCGTTGCCATTTCCCATTTTTCCATTTCGGCTTCAAGGTCTTTTTTTATACCATTGTATTTATCCAATATTTTTTGGCTATCGGTACGGGTGTAAAAATTGTCTTTCGCCATTTCTTTTTCAATATCGGCAACTTGTTTTTCAAGCTCGGCAATGCGTTTTTCACTGTTTTGAATGACGCGTTCTATTTTCTTTTTATCTTTATTGTCGCCGTTTCCGTTGCCGTTTGAATTACCATTATTACCATTTCCATTCATTTTAGGCTCTGAAAATCCGTTATTTCCTTGTAATACTGAGGGGGTAGTAACGGTTTTCATTTCCACTTCACGCATATTTTCAAGCTGACGTTTTTCAAGGAAATAATTGACATCACCTAAATATTCATAGAGTTTTCTATCTCTAAATTCAATGGTTCTATTGGCTAAACCCTTTAAAAAATCACGATCGTGGGAAACGACTATGAGCGTACCGTCATAATTCATCAAAGCCTCTTTCAAGACTTCCTTCGAAATCATATCCAAGTGATTCGTCGGCTCATCGAGCAATAAAAGGTTGAAAGGACGCAATAAAAGACACGCCAAAGCCAAACGCGCCCGCTCTCCACCACTCAAAACCGATACTTTTTTATCCGCATCTTCTCCCGAAAACATAAACGCGCCGAGGATTGCCCGCAAGCGAGTCCGCATTTCAGGCGGTGAATGCATTTCCATTGTTTCGTATAAAGTCATAGTCGGGTAAAGTGCTTCCGCTTGATTTTGAGCATAATATCCGACTTGCACGTTGTGACCCATCTGAATATCGCCATAAGTGGCTTCAATTTCGCTGATTAAAATCTTCGCCAAAGTGGATTTACCTTGACCATTTTGACCGACAAAAGCCACGCGATCACCTCTATCCATTTTAAGACCAACGCCTTCCAAAATATTCAAATCGCCATAGCTTTTACTCAAATTTTCAACTTCTACAACCACTTGTCCGCTTCGGGGCGCAGGTGAAAATTTAATATTCATCGCCCCTACATCTTCTTCATCGAGTTCTATGCGGTCAATTTTATCCAATTGTTTTTGCATGGATTGCGCCATACTCGTCTTGGTCGCCTTAGCCATGAATCGATTAATGGTCTTTTCACGTTGAGCAATGAGTTTTTGCTGATTGTCAAAAGCATTTTTCAAAAGCCCTCGACGTTCAGCCCGCATTTCTACATATTTTGAATAGGACGCTTTATAATCATACACTTTCCCCATTTCAATCTCTACCGTCCGCTTCGTCACATTATCCAGAAATTGCTTATCATGAGAAATCACCACGACTGCACCTGGATAATCTTCCAAAAAGTTTTCAAGCCATAAAATTGACTCAATATCTAAGTGATTCGTCGGCTCATCGAGCAGTAAATATGTAGGGCGTTGTAAAAGCATTTTAGCTAATTCTATCCGCATTTGCCAGCCACCGCTGAACTCATCCGTCATCCGAAGCAAGTCCCTTGATTTGAAACCGAGACCCCTCAGTATTCGCTCCGCATCTGCTTGTGCAGTATCGCCGCCGAGTATGTGAAAACGCTCGGACGCATCCGACACATCATGAATCAAATCCATGTATGAATCGGTATCATAATCGGTGCGTTCATGGAGTTCTTGATTGAGTTGTTCAATCTTTCTTTCCAATTCCTTCACCTCATCAAAAGCCGTGAGGGCTTCATCAATCACCGTTTTTCCTTTAGGCGTTGACATATCTTGATGCAAATAGCCTATGGTCGTGCCATTTGGGCGAGAAATACTGCCGCCACCGTTAGGATTGACCTGACCAGCAATGACTTTCATCATGGTCGATTTGCCTGCGCCATTGCGTCCTGTGAGACCTATGCGGTCACGCTCGCCAATGACAAAACTCACGTTATCGAACAACGCTCTTTCTCCGTAAAATACACTTACTGCTGAAACTGAAATCATTTTATAGTCATTTATCAGCACGTTTGGGCTGACAGATTTAATTTTTTAAACGTTATTTCTTGAAAACGGGTGCAAAATTAGTGAAAAAAGTTGGGTTTTTAACCACTAATTTTAATTTGAGGAATAAAAAACTATCTAAGTGTTATTCTTTCGTTTTCTTAATGCCCATTTTTAACCCCGCTTTGGACAGTTCAACATAAATTCTTTCTCTTAATTCACTTGAAACAACTTCCAAGTCTTCGGGGTGAATGCTGGCTGCAATGCTGACAATAAATCCATCTTGTTGAAAAGCTTCAATTTCAATATCCGCTTCGGGTTCTTCTAAAATGTGGGGCAGACCCCTCAGTATTTGAGTGATTATTTCTTTAATTTGATTAAAATCAGCACCGTATTTAATAGGTACTTGAATATTGGTTTTGATGATTTTTTCGGCTGTTAAATTGCCAATTATACCATTTATAGCATTGGAATTAGGGACAATGATGATTTTTTCAAAGCCTGTCACCAATATTGTACTGAAAATTTGAATTTCTTTTACACGTCCAGAAATATTTTGAACCTCTATAAAATCACCCACTCGATACGGTTTGAAAATTAAAATCATGACGCCTGCTGCAAAATTAGAAAGCGTCCCTTGCAAAGCCAAACCGACCGCAAAGGCAGCCGAAGCCAATATGGCAACGAAAGAAGTTGTTTCGATACCGACGATATTGGCAACCCCCAATATCAAAAAGATTTTCATCAAAATATTGAGCATCGAAATCAAAAACGGCAATAAATCAATGTCAATGCCCGATTTTGTCATACCACTTTTAGCCGCAGCCGTCATTTTTTTTATCAGCCAAAGACCGACAAATAAAATAACAATAGCTGTTAAAATTTTAGGCCCATAAAGAAGTGCGAGGTCAAAATATTTTGAATCCAATTTAAAATTTTCCATTTATAAAATATTGATAATTAAAGGTTTACATTTTTTTGAATGCTAACAAAACGTTTGATTTGTATAAAAAGGTGTTGAGTTTAAGAGAAAAAATTTAGATTATTTGTAAGGTAAAAAAAATGCTAAGAACAAGCCTTCACGCCATCCTTAGCATCCTTTTATATTCTACAAATCTTCATTCAAAAATTATTTTAATCATCTTCACCCTCATCAAAATAAAATCCTTTAAAATCATCAATATCTCGTCGTTCTCTTTTGGTAGGTCTGCCGACGCCTTTATCGCGATGCTCTGCACCCGATTTTCCGAGAAACCAATCGTAGTATTTACTGAGTTCTTCGGGTGGCGTTTGGTCTTGATAACATTGAAGAGCGATGGGTGAACCGACTCGTTTTTCTATTAAATCAATGACTTTAAAAGTGAAATTGAAACCCCCTTTTTTGACTGTTATGATGTCATTTCTTTGAACTAAAAATGAGGCTTTGACTTCATTTCCATTCACTTTCACCTTGTTTGTCTTGATCATATCACTCGCCAATGTCCGTGATTTGAAAATACGGACACTCCAAAGCCATTTATCGACACGTACTTTTTCTGCCATAATGGTTATTTTTTAAACAAAACGCTTGTCAAAGGAGGCAATTTCATCTTCAAATTTTCAAGCGTTTCACAAATCGTTTTAGCCGCCACATAATTGCGATACCATTCTTGATCGCAAGGGAGAATTGTCCACGAAATAGTGCTGTTGTTGAGAGCATATTCGTAAGCTTCCATGTATTTATCCCAAAGTTTGCGCTCTTCCCAATCGCCATCGTTGTGTTTCCAGTATTTTTTAGGTTCTTCGATGCGTTCAGTGAGTTGCTTGAGTTGCTCCTCAGGCGACATGTACATAAAGAATTTGATGATAGTTGTATTGCCATCATATTGAAGGGTTTCTTCAAATGCGTTGATACTTTTCATGCGGCGTTTGCGTTTTTCATCATCAATCCAACTATGAACATATTGAATCAGAATATCTTCATAATGGCTGCGGTTGAAAACATGAATCATCCCTTTTTCAGGAGCCACTTTATGGATACGCCAAAGGAAATCATGAGCAAATTCCTCCTCAGTGGGTTTTTTAAAAGCTGTCACTTGTACACCCACAGGGCTACAGTGCTGAAACAAAGCCCTCGTTGTACTATCTTTGCCCGATCCATCCATGCCTTGAAGGACAATTAAAACAGAATGTTTCTTTTCAGCATAAAGAAGATTTTGCAATTCCCCTATTTTTTGATAAAGCTCTTTAGTTTGTTCCTTAATGTCCTCTTTTTCAAAATGTTTAGGGGCTTTGGTTGAAATTTCAGAAAGTTTTATCATCATTAATATTGTTCTTTTTCATTAGGAAAATCTTTTGATTTTACGTCTTCTACATAATGTTCAATGGCGATTTTTATGTCATCAAAAAGATTCATATAACGCCTCAAAAAGCGTGGTTGAAACTCTTTAGTAATGCCCAATAAATCGTGTAATACCAAAACTTGACCATCGCAATGCATCCCTGCACCAATGCCGATGGTTGGAATATGGATGCTTTCAGTCACCTCTTTTGCCAAATTAGCGGGTATTTTTTCTAAAACAAGACCAAAACAGCCCAATTCTTGAAGCAAAACGGCATCAGTTCGCAATCTATTGGCTTCTTCTTCCTCTTTAGCACGGACGGTATAAGTGCCGAATTTATAGATGCTTTGAGGCACCAATCCCAGGTGACCCATGACGGGTATGCCCGCCGATAAAATCCTTTTGATACTCTCTTGAACCTCAAAACCGCCTTCTAATTTGACAGCATGACCGCCCGATTCTTTCATAATCCGAATGGCTGATTCCAAAGCCAATCTTGAATTGCCTTGATAAGAACCGAACGGTAAATCCACGACAACCAAAGCCCTTTTGACCGCTCTCACAACCGCCGAAGCGTGATAAATCATTTGATCGAGCGTAATTGGCAGGGTCGTTTCGTGACCTGCAATCACATTGCTGGCAGAATCGCCCACGAGGATAATGTCCATCCCAGCTTCGTCAACAATGCGTGCCATTGAAAAATCGTAGGCAGTGAGCATCGATATTTTTTCACCGTTCGCCTTCATGGCTTGAAGGTTATGCGTGGTGATGCGTTTTAAATCTTTATGTACAGACATTTAAATTATAGGAGTGAGTGAGTGAATAAGTGAAAATGGTTTTTATTAAGTTAAGCTGAAATGAGGACGAAAAATAGAGACAATAAATCAAAACAGGTACTTTTTCATAAAATAAATGAAATTAAAAAAGGCTAACTGAGAGTAAAGTCTTAATTATTCTTTGAAAAAGAACAAAAAATCTATACTATCAGTCAGCCTTTAGCCAAAAGTGAAAAGCTCTATTATTCTTTAGAAGCCGCTTGTGGCATCACACTATCGTCAGTACTGGCTTTGTGCGACATCAATACGCGGGTAATTTTTTCAATCATTTCTTCTGGTGAAAACGGTTTTCCAATATGGTCAGTCATACCAAAAAGCTGCGCTTTTTCTTTCTCAGTCACATAAGCCGAAGCCGTAAGAGCAATAATGGGCAGCGTCGATTTTAAAGGATTTTTCATGCGCCTAATCTCCGCTACTGCATGGTAACCATCCATTCGAGGCATTTGAATATCCATCAAAATCAAATCAAAATTCGCTTTTTGCAAAGCTTCTAAGCCTTCAATACCATCATTGGCTGCTACCATATGAACACCTTTTTTCTTCAACATACTCACCACCAACATCTGATTGACCTTATTATCTTCAACCACTAATATGCGTTTTCCTTCCAAATAATTGTTGTAATAAAGCGGAGCAGACCCCTCAGTATTTTCAACATTTTCAACGTCTTCAACTACCTTGAACGGTAAAAAGACTGTAACAACCGTTTCTTCTTTAGTTTGGAAAGCCTGAATGGAACCATTTTGTAACTCCACCAAACGGCGAGTAATCATGTATTCAATCTCAACTTCACCCATACCATCAAAATCATCTCGATTGGTTGGCTTATTAAATGCGGTATCTAAAATTTTAAAATTGACATTATCACCGATGGTATGAATATCAATTTTAAGAGTTAACTCGTTGTCAATCAATTCACTACGCATTAAATTTGCTTTTACTACACCGTTCGACATATCTTGTTTTATGTTCTTTAAAAGATAAGTCAAAATCTGATTGAGTTTTGCAGGGTCGCCGTTCACCTCTTCAGGAATGCGGGCATCGATGCTGAATTCGTAGCGAACATCAGGCGTCGATTTGATTTCTTTTTTCAATTCCTGAATCACATCATCAGGTCTGAAGTCAATGGTTTCTAAAGAGATTTTACTGGCTTCAATTTCAGAGAAATCCAAAACATCATTGATTAAAACCAAGAGATTATTGGCTGAAAATTGAAGATTTTGGATATGATCTTTTTGATCGATTCTCGGCTTTTCATTGATTAAAGATTGTGCTAAACCCACAATATCATTCAAAGGTTGGCGCATTTTTGAAGTAATCAATGCCAAATAATGGTCTTTGTTGAAAAGCGACCGCTGTGAGTTTTCTCTTTCTGAAATTTCGGTGACCAATTGAGAATTTAAAAAATCAAGGCGACCATTTTTCTCATGCAATTCACTATTAGCCAAATTCATTTCTATATTTTTTCGAGCAATTTCGGCATGTTGTTCTTGAATGGTTTCATTCATGGACGTCAATTTTTCATTGTCTTTTTTCTTTTGACGATAATTTCTAAAGACAAAATAAATAGTCAACAAAGCAAAACCGACTAAACCTATTAACAACCACCTAACCTTTTGCTCAGTTGCTTTTTCTTTTTCAAAAACTGAAAGCTGACGATTTTTCTCTTTTACAGCAAATTGTGATTCATATTTCGTAGTCAATTCCAATAAAGAAGCTGCTTTTTCTTTATTAAAAAGACTGTCTTTGCTGGCTGAATAGGCTTGAGAATAAGTAAATGCTTTCGGGAAATTACCCATTTCACCGAAGCTTTCTGCAAGGGATTTGAAAATTTCAGGCACACCAGGTTGCACGGTCATACCCCTCAGTATTTCAGCACTTTTTTCAAAGTTTTCTTCTGCTTTTGAGCGGTCATTTACTTTTAAAGCAATTTTACCAGCTACATTAAAAGCACTGGCAATACCAAATTCATTGTTCGTTTGTTGAAACGCAGCAAGAGCATTGCCCACGTTTTCTAAAGCTAAGTCGTTGTCGTTGAGCGCATTATATATTTTAGATATTTGCAAATAGTCATTCGCAATGCCATTCACATCTTCCAAATTGCGGTGAAAATTGAGTGATGCATTGAAATAAGTCAAAGCACCATCATTGTCTCCAATATCAGCAACCGTTTTACCCAGATAATTAGCAATACTCGCCGCTTTTTTAAAATCTTGTAAATCCTCCGCCCATATTTTCAAAGCAATATCGAACTCGGCTGTGGCTTTCCCATAGAGCTTTTGAGTGAGATAAACATCGCCAAGATTGCGATGTGTTTCAGCCAAAATCGGTAAATTATTAGGCGTATTCGTCAAAAGCGTTAAGGCTGCTTGATAATTCGCTAATGCATTGTCCTCATTTCTCTGCATAAAGAAGACTTTACCGATGAGGTTTTTTGAAGAAGCGATACCCAATTTATCGCCCGTTCCATCTTTAATACGCAATGCCTCGACGAAATAATTCATTGCATTGGTATAGTCAAAGCGCAATTGTGCAATCAACCCCATATTATCCAAAGCACCAGCTCTTCCGAAATCGAAAGCAGCGGATTTAGCCATCTCAAGGGCTTTTTGAGTAGCCGTTTCAGCATCATTGAGTTGATTATTTTCAATCAATCGAGTCGCTAAAACATTGATTTGCTTGATTTTATCAGCATCATTAGCCGATGATGAGAGGATAGAACTCAAATTGCCTGTTTGAAAAGCAAAAAGAGAGTGAGCTTTGAAAGCGAGTAAAAGTAGAAACAGTCCGAATTTCTTCATGGCGAAATAGTATGTTTTCCTAATGATTATAATTTATTAAAAAAAATTTAAGCATTTAATTAATTCTATATCAATACGAAAAATATACCATTTTGTTCCGATTTGAAAAAAAAAGACTGTAAGCATAAAACTTTGAGACTTAATTAGGAAAAAGGAATAGAAGAAATTGAAAAATGGCGGTAATATTATGTTTTATTAAGATTTTTTAATTTTTATCCAAACTTTAACTTATTAAATGAATAAAACATTAGAAAAACTTGAAATTTTATTGGGGGTATCCCCTTAGTAGGGATGGCTAAATAAAAATTCATTGTTATCTTTGTAACATTATTTAGTATTTAATGAAAATAATATACTAACGGTAACCAAAACTATATAGTTTTTTTATTACCCACTACTTGCCCTTGAGGCATGACCCTGTCTACTTTAAGTAACTAACTTTAAAAAAACACTCAGGTATTACTTTGTATATTCATTGTGTCTTGACATATCAGTATGCAGCATTTGTTCATCCTTAAATAAACAATAAGCAATGCATTTTACTAACAACGAGAAAGCTGAAACTGATAAACCACTAATAATTGACTCTTTCAAAGAATTTACTGAAAACTTTGATAAGCCAATATTTCCACTTTTTGAAATCTTTGAAAGTACAATTAAGCCAATAGTTGAGAGTGCATATTTATTCAATTCTTTTCATTGGGTGTCTAATATTCATGAACAGAAGTTGATGTATGTCTACGGCGTTGAAAAGTTATTAGGTTATAAAGATTCAGAATTTACTTTAGAGAAAAGTATTGAGATAATTCACCCAAATTATCAATATTTTGTAGTGGAATATGCTTTAATGGCTTATGAAATGCTTCAAGAACGGCGTTATCGTCCTCTCAGCAGTCGCTATCATTATTGCATTCAGTATCCCGTTAAGCGGGCTGATGGTAAATATATATTGATACAATCGAATATTTCAATTATTCAAACAGATAAGGATGACAACCCTATTTCTAATTACAATCGGTTTGAATTGTTGGGTCCCTTTTTAAATGCGCCAATCGTGATTCGCCCAAGAGTCTATTTTCGAACCACTACTCGTTGGGAAGATTTAGAAACTGAAGCTGAAAATGTACTCTCCAAACGGATCAGTATCATTATGTTGGAAAGATTAAAAATTACCCCTCGCGAACTGCTGATTCTAAAAGATTTTGCTGATGATTTGAGCAGTTTTGACATCACTGAAAAGCAAAATATTGGTATTGAAACAGTCAAAACTCACTCGAAAAAAATACTTAAAAAAGCAAGATACTTTTTATCTCCGAACTTCTGTAATATAAAAGAAGTGGCTCTGTATTTGAGAAATATTGACATTATTTAACCCCTTTTTTAAGTTTAACACGATCTGATTATAAAACCGTTTTTACTCAAATTGAGTTTAAAGCGGTTTTTTTTATAAAAAAAATATCATCTTTACAGGCTTTCTTTTTAATTGTCAAAAGCGAGTATTTCGAGAATGCATTTATAGAATTAACAACATCCACCACTATGTCAAATCAAAAATCAACGGCATTTTTAGCGGCTTTCGCTGCTATTTTATGCCTCTTCGCTTGTAAATCAGACAATGACAAAGCCGAACAGAAATCGACTACCCCCTCAGTATCGAAGGCAATTCCTGGTTCAAAATGGTGGAAAGAAGCCGCTGTTTATCAAATTTACCCGCGCAGTTTTAAAGACAGCAATGGCGATGGGGTAGGTGACTTGAAAGGCATTATTTCTAAATTGGATTATGTCAAAAGTTTGGGCATTGATATGGTCTGGCTCAATCCAATTTTTTCCTCGCCCAATAAAGACAATGGCTACGATATTTCTGATTATCAAAACATTCTGAAAGAGTTTGGAACAATGGCTGATTTTGATGCCTTGCTCAAAGGGATGCACGATAGAAACATCAAAGTCTTTATGGATATGGTCTTGAATCATTGCAGCGATGAACATGCTTGGTTCAAGTCAGCCCGAAGTTGCAATGGGATAATACCCCACAAGCTGGTTTTTCATTGGGCAAACCCTGGCTGAAAGTGAACACCAACTACGTGACTGTGAATGTGGCTGCACAAGAGACTGACCTTCATTCCATCCTCAATTATTTCAGAAAAATGGTTCAATTAAGAAAGCAAGAACCGACCTTGATTTATGGCGATTGGGCTTTGGTAGATGCCGATAACCCCTCAGTATTTGCTTACACAAGGTCATTAAACGGTAAAAAACTGTTGGTTTTATTGAACTTTAAAGCTGTCAATTCAACATTTAATGCAAGCGGTTTGGATTTGAGCAAGGCGAATGTTTTGATTGGCAACTATGCTACCCCCTCAGTAAATGGACAGTTGAAGCCGTATGAGGCGGTGATTTTGGAATTGTAAACAAGTAGGTAGAAAGATATTTTGATACTACGTATCAGCAAATATTGCTTAGTAAGTAGTTTATTATAAACATTTTGACTCTCCGAGTCATTGAAAGCGAGAATTTAACTGACTCGGAGAGTCAAAATGTTTATAATAAGCTCAGGTTTTAAGAATTACTGCTGATACGGAGTATCAAAATATTTATTTTTTACTTCTTTTGTCATAACTAATTGATTATCAATGAATTAATATGGGTAATGGACAGGATTTTTCTTAGGAATCCCTTTGGTAAAAACTTGCTGCAAATTAATTTACATTTATTGATATTGATAAGGTTCATTGCTATATGCCAATTTTCTAACATTTTCTAATACTTTTTTCATATAAATTCTCCAAAAGGTGTTTGTGAACAACCAGTTTAATGGATATAGCCAAATAATATCGGCATGTAAAGTATAGATGTATTCTATCAAAATCTTATTTTCTTCTATTTCAGTCGTTTTCCATTCACCAACGAATTTTGAAAAACCCAACATCCAAGATTTAAAATCACTCACTTCAATTATCCAATATTTATTTTCTACTCTTTCAATCACTTTATCCATTGAAGATTCACCTCCTTCAAATGTCGGTGATTTTGCGACAAATACTTTTTTCGTTCCTCCTGGTTGACCCCATGATTCATCCTCTGTACAATGAGTCACCTTAGGCATTAATCCAAAACCTGTATGTACTTTGGAAACATCACAAAGCATCGGCGTTTTAAAAGCTCGTTCCAAAGAGCATTCATAAATCGTTTTAACAGTTACGCTTGTTGTCATTTTTTATATTTTTATTGGATACCTCTCAGTATCACAACTGTTTTTCTGATATTTCTTAAAATTTTTTATCCTTATTTCAAACTAAATTTGATGGGTAAAATAAATAAATATCGCTTACCATGCGTTGCATAAAGACCGGGTCTCCATTTAGGCATAGCTTTAACTATTCTAATAGCTTCTTCGTCTAAATGCTTTTCTACGCCTTTTTCAATTCTTATATCATAAAAAGCACCGTCAAGGTTTACTAAGAACTCAACATAAACGGTTCCTTCAATTTTATTCTTTCGTGCATACTCAGGGTATTTTAGTTGGCTGCTTATCCATTTTGATAATTCAGAAAATCTTAATAAGGGCTCATGCGTTAATAAATAATAATCATACTCTATTTCATTGCCTGCATTATCAAAATATTGTACACTTCTTACAGACTTGCTTTTCTGTTTTTCAATTCTACTTATTTTACCATTTTTATGATAAACTATAAAATCACCAACTAATGAATCATTTGAATATAAGCCATAAACTCTTTTTACACCGTTCTCATACCATTCACTATATTTTCCGTGCCTAACAGAAAAAACAGGCATGGCTACGGCATCAATATTTGGAAAATCTTCATCGTAGCATTCGTATTCTATCTTGGTGTGATTGGTGCCCATATACATAATTTTCTTAGTATGGACTTTTAGATTGAAAGAATCTATTAAACCATAACCTTCTGCTTCACTATAGTCACTTGGTACTAAAAATCCACTCGCACTTTTAAAATAAAGCGTATCTCTATCAAGAATTTTCATTCTTTTCTGTGCTAAAAGATAAGTTGTTGATAGGCAAAAGCTTAAAAGGATTATTAATGTATTTTTAGTTTTCATTGCGTTTGTTTTTAGCATTTATTTTCTTATTTTCTTCAGTATAACATTCATTTAAATCTTTATTATATTGAAAATCCATATGAGAATATTTTTCAAAAGTTAACCCATTATGTTTCATCAAATAATTAAATACAACAGTGTTGTATTCTTCAATTTGCTGATAATAAAACTCTGTTGGTACACAATCATCAATTATGTATCTGTAAAACCCAAACTTCTTATAAATCTGATTTAAGCATTCACTTGGTTTGTCCCATAATCCTGATTTACCAACTTTGCTATCAAATTTAAGTAATATATAAAACTTGCCTTTTGCAATATGTTTTCTGGCAGATTCGGCACTTATCTCTAATCCATCAATTATTAAACGCGGATGTTTTTTTTGTTTTGAGCAATGGATAATAAAACTACCTTTTTCAATAGTAATTTTATTGACACCAAAAGATGAATGGTTAAATGAGCTTTCATAACCTATTTCAATCTCATTTTTAAAAATCTTTTTTACTACAAAGAAGGTAAAACTATGCTCATCATGTTGTGGTGCATAAATTTTATCATTCAAATTAATTTCTATTTCCGGGTTTTTAATATCTAAATCAATGGACCTTTTACTAATCCACCGACTACACTTTACTATAAAATATTTACCTTTGTTTGTATAACAATTTGTTATGAGTGTTTCAAAATAGTTCTTAAATCCTTTTGGATTTTCATTCACAGATACTTCATATTTCGTCTCACGTCCGTCTAAGCTTTGAGCTGGAAGTATGATAAATGAAAACATTATCAATGTTAACAAAGAATTTACTTTTATCATGATATTGTAGGTTTAAAAGGTAATTTTGTCTTAGTGAAGTACAAGAACATAATTGAAATGAGTTTTTATTTAGAAAATGAAAGTCAAATATAAAATCAAAAAATTGAATTTCAACATTAATTTATCATGTTGCCTACAGTATTATCTGAATAAAAAACAATTCCCAATTTTAACTAAATCTTAAAACAAAATATTTAAAACAAATAAACAATTAGTATTCTTAGGCGTTTATACAGCATGAACTGGGACAGAATATCAGAAAAACTTTCCATATTGGCGGATGCTGCCAAATATGACGTTTCCTGCGCTTCGAGCGGTAGCAAACGGGCGAATAAAGACAAAGGCTTAGGCGACACGACAGGTATTGGCATTTGTCATAGCTATACCGAAGATGGGCGATGCGTTTCGTTGCTCAAAATATTACTCACCAATCACTGCATTTTTGATTGCGCTTATTGTGTTTCTAGAAAGAGCAATGACATCATACGGGCGGCTTTTACGGTGCAAGAAGTGGTGGATTTAACCATTAATTTTTATCGCCGCAATTATATCGAGGGCTTGTTTTTAAGCTCAGGTATTTTCAAAAATGCGGATTACACGATGGAACGCTTGGTTCTCATCGCTAAAACACTGCGTTTGGAGCATAAATTCAATGGTTATATCCATTTGAAAACAATCCCAGGTGCTTCAGAAACATTGATACAAGAAGCAGGTCTTTACGCCGACCGCTTGAGTATGAATATCGAAATACCGACCGATGAAGGATTGAAGATACTGGCTCCTGATAAAATTAGAGAAGAGATGACAACGCCGATGCGCCAAATCAGTGCAGGCATATTGGCTAATAAAGATGAGCGAAAAATCATTCGCAGCGCACCCACGTATGCACCCGCAGGCTTGAGCAGTCAAATGGTTATTGGTGCAACGGGTGAAGACGATTTAGAAATAATGGCAACAGCCAACAAATTGTATCAAAATTATAACCTCAAACGGGTTTATTACTCAGGTTATGTGCCAATCAGCGAGGACAATCGCTTGCCTACTTTGGGTTCGCCTGTGCCGATGTTGCGCGAGCATCGATTGTATCAAACGGATTGGTTGTTACGGGTTTATGGTTTCAAACTGGACGAAATTGTTGATAATGAGCATAAAAACCTTGATTTGGCACTCGATCCAAAAGTCGGCTGGGCATTGCGTAATTTGAACGTTTTTCCAGTGGATGTTAACACAGCGGATAAAGAAATGCTTTTGAGAGTGCCTGGTATAGGCTTCAAATCAGTGGATAAAATACTTCAAGCTCGTCGTTTTAGAGCCTTAACTTTCGAGCATTTGCAACAAATGGGCGTCATAGTTTCAAGGGCTAAATACTTCATCACTTGCCAGCAACGGAGTGAACACCCCTCAGTAGGAAAGTATGACAGCACTCAATTGCGCACTATTTTATTGAAACAAACTCAGAGCAAATATGCGGCGCAACTCACTCCTCAATTATCCATATTCGATAAGTCTTTTGAAATGGAACCGTTGACTAACAGCGTCATAGATTTGAATACTCTATTTATGCCACAATCAATTGCCAACAACATCACTTGATATGACTACTTTTCAATATGATGGCTCTTTTGAAGGTTTTTTAACCGCTGTTTTTGATATTTATCATCAAAAAATAGAGGATGTTCGCATCCGCAAACAGGAGTCAGGAGAGATGAATTTATTAGGAGAAACAAGTGTGATTGAAACAAATATAGACAAATCCACACGGGTATGGCAGGGCATCAAGCAACGAATGTCTGACAGTGCAGCGCAACAATTTTACTGCAATTATTTATCAGAATTGCCTGATGAAGAAGATAATATGCTGGCATATTTACGTCATGTTTTTGCTTCCGCACATGATGTGAGTGGGGATTTTAGCACCCCCTCAGTATTGCGGATTGCCAAAGTGTCTAAAATGGTCGGTCGTGAAAAACATCGAATGGAAGCATTTGTCAGATTCCAATTAACAACCGATAATATTTGGTATGCCACTATTGAACCCGATTTCAACGTTTTACCTCTCATTGAAAAGCATTTTAAAAGCCGATATGCCGATCAAAAATGGCTCATTGTAGATTTAAAAAGAGGCTATGGCATTCATTATGACCTTGAAAAAGTGCATATTATTGAACAAAACGATTTAAATAATTTGACAGAATTGAACCAATCTGAAAATGCCTATCAAGACCTTTGGCGAGTCTATTTCAAGAGTACGAATATTGTTGAAAGACGCAATTTGAAGTTGCATTATCAACATGTTCCGCTGCGTTATTGGAAATATTTGTCGGAAAAGCAGCCTTGAGTGTGTTGAAAGAAGATGCTTCATTTTAAGTGTATTTTAGACCACGAATTTTACGAATTGACGAATATTTGCTAATTTAGGTGTGGTTTTAAATACATAGTTATTATTGCAACTTACCCTTATAAGTCTGCTTAAACAACTCAAAACGAGGGATTGACACATTTTGCACATAAGGATTGCCCGGATTTAAATGAATATAATCCTGATGATATTCCTCTGCTCTGTAAAACTTTTCAAGCGGTGTCACCTCAGTCACTACCTTATTTTTGAAACGTTTGGACTCGTTGACGGCGGCTATACCTGCCTCAATCGCTGCCTTCTCATTGGCATTTTGATAGAAGGCAATTGACCGATAAGATGAACCTCTATCGGGACCTTGTTGGTCGGGCGTAGTTGGGTCTTGTGAAGCGAAAAATACTTTCACCAATTCATCGTAACTCACCTTTTTTGGATCGTAATAAACCATAACAGACTCAGCATGACCTGTGCCTTCGCCACCTACTTGTTGATAAGTTGGATTGACGGTATGACCGCCCGAATAGCCCGATACAGCACTGTCCACACCTACAACCGCTTCAAAAATGTGTTCGCTGCACCAAAAACAGCCTTCCGCAAACACGGCTATAGCTTCGCCTTTCGGTGCTGTCAAAGAGACCGCTTTCGTTTGTGCGTAATTGGTACAAGCACTGAAAATCAAGAGAGATAAAATGGTGATGCTTTTCATTATTTTTTTCATGACTTTTAATTTATAAATGGATTTATTAATGGAGCAAAATTAATTGATATTTATCACGGAAATATCGCAAGCATTGATATAGGTTTTATGGGACACTGATTTTTACTGATTATGAAAATCAAAAAAATCAGTCGCATCAGTATAATCAGTGTCCCATCGCACCTAAAAAATCCAATCCACCCGCGCCGATACGTTGCGCGGAGCCTCCAATAAAGCAGGGCGATAAGTATATTCTTCATTTAAAAGATTAGCTCCAATAACTGTAACCTTTAAATGAGAAGAAGGTTTGATAGATGCCCGAATATCAACAGTTTTAAAACCATGTTGATTGGCTGCGCGATAGGCTTTGACACCCTTCAAGATTTCGAGAATTTTATCTACCGCTTGCATTTCGCTGTTGTATAAAACTGCCCCGCCGAATGAAAATTTATTAAACGCTAATTCAGCATCAAATTTAAAATTATGCTTGTAGCGATATTTCAATACATTAAAGTCGGCAGTTGAATTGGATCTAACAGCTGGTGTAAAATCTTTGTATTTCGGATCTATGTATGTATAACCGATTAATACTGAGGGGATTACGCTGCCTATTTTCCCTTGCCCTGCCACGCTCACTTCATAACCTTTGATGATAGTATTGCCTACATTTTGAGATTGAAATCCTATCGTTTTGGTGCTGCCTTGAAATTCCATCATGTTTTTATACTCGGATTGGAACAATGCGGCATCTACAAATCCTTGCATACCACCGAGTTTAAAGCCCTGTTTTACAGCCACTTCGCCCGTCCATCCGCTCTCAGATGTGAGAAATGGATTAGGAATAATAGGTATCCCACCTGCATTGGTCGAAATAAACATTTCAGCGACTGTCGGGAAGCGATAGCCTTGCCCCCACGAAGCGCGCAGGTAGGTATAATTGGCTATTTGGTAGTTTACACCCAATCGAAAAACAGGTTTTGATTCCTCTAAAATACCATCATTAGGAACTATTTCGCTCAAAGTAGGAGTATATCTCACCACTTTTGGACCGTGAATGGTATTTTTTTCATAGCGAACACCTGCGGAAATATTCAACTTTCCAAACTTCAAATCTGACTGTGCATAGGCTGCAATGTTAAAAGATTTATAGGTTGTATCACCATATAATTTAGCATTAGTTCTTGAACCCATTCCTACAAGCCCTGCTGTAAAAACGAGGTGATTGATTTGCCTTTGAAATTGATACTCGCTATAATACAATTGCGATTTATTGGATTGATTATTATTTAAATTATTATTAATGCTAAAATAGCGGGTCAATATTTTATGTCGATTTCCACTTTTATCAAAATAAGTCAGATATGGGTCAATGGTAAATCGTGTTTTTTTAGAACTGCTATAAGCCGACGCATTGCCAATGTAAGCACCACTTGTTTCATTGAGCCAATAAAAATAATTTTGACCTGCCCCTGTATTCACATTGGCATTCACGCCTACACTCAAGCGGTCGGTAATTCGATAGCGCATAGATGTAGTAAAACGACCAAATTTATCGTACCAACCCTTGTTGTAGCTGCTAAAATTGTAGTAAAATAGAGTGCCGACGAAATCGAGTTTGCCATATTTTTGTTTATGGCTCAAGCTGGCAGTGGCTTCATAGGGTGTTTTATCCCACCATTTCTTTTTTTCATCTTTAGGCGAGAGATATAAAGCGGATTGCGTCGTGAATTTCGTTTCAGCTTTTTCTTTAGCAAAACCTGTGCGTATATTAATGATGCCGTTCATCGCAGCCGAACCATAAAGAGCCGATGCTGCGCCTTTGACCACTTCTATTTGTTCTATATTTTCAACTGGAATATCTTTCCAATTTGGGAAACCAGCATCAGGTTGCAAAGCTGGAATATCGTCCACCAAGAGCAAAACGCGACTCCCTGCACCATAACTCCAGCCCGAACCGCCTCTAATATTGGCTTGCCCATCCACAATGTTCACGCCGGGCACTTTTTGAAGCACATCGTCCACTCTTCGGGTATTCACATTTTCAATCAGTTGAGGTTTGATGACATCTAAGGAGACTGTAACTTCACTCAAAGGTTTTTCAAATTTACCAGCGGTAACTGTAGTTGTTTGAAGTAATGTATTGCCTTCATTTAATGAAAAATTAAGGTTAGGGTTACCCCCCTCAGTAATTTGGACATTTTTCTCTAAATTTTCAAAACCAATATAGCTAACAAGCACATTATAATTGCCAGCTTTATCAAGTTCTAAATTATACTGTCCATCTATATCAGTGACAGTGGCTTTTTCACCTATTTTAACAGTGGCTTTTTCACCTATTTTAACAGTGGCTTGAACGAGGGGTTCATTGGTTGTAGCATTGGTAATTTTTCCTGAAACGGTTACTTTTTGAGCAAAAGCGATAGACATAGAAGCAGCAAGCAAAAGGATTGCGAGGAGTATTCTTTTCATAGTTTGTTAATTATCAATAGTTGAATGCAAATAAATAGATTTTTTTAGATTTTATCAAAGATAATAAAACTTCTATATCCCCTCAGTATTTGAAAAAAAAAAGCCGTTTGAAAAGATTTTACTTTTTCAAACGGCTCAATTTTTATTTTACTTCATTTATCAAGTTGTCGGTTTTTTGACAAAACTTGTTAACCAAGTGACTGCCATTCCGCCAACTGCTGATAATAGCCAGCTTTTCCAATCGCCGCCGGTTGCGCCTGTAGTAGCTGTTGCGCCCAACACGCTGCTCAATAAGCCGCCTGCATTGCCGCCTACTACGCCTGCAATAGCGTTGCCAATAGTACCATAATTAGAGCCTTTACCGAGAAAGCCTGTAAGAAGACCGCCTGCGCCGCCGAGTACTGAGTTAATTAGATATTCCATTTTGATTCGTTTTGTTTAAAGTTAAAAAAATAAAGTTACGTTCTGTTGGGCAAAGTAAAAACAATATTTTATTGTAGGTAATATTTTGTGCATAAAATTTAATTTTTATTTTAAAATGTACACGTTAAATGTAGGAAGCCACGAATTTTACGAATTGACGAGTTTTATTAATCTATATGTCGATAAACTCATAACTCATAACTTTTAACTCATAACTAAAATAATCTGCCATTTCGTCAGTTCTTTTACTTATCAATATGTCAATATCATGACCTCTTACTACAAAATGTCATTCAAAAAGGGCAAATTGGCAGATTTAGTGTGGTGGCACTCCATTTGATGAAAACAATTAGATTAATTAAAAGAAAATTAAAAACCTATAAATAAAAAGATAAGACTTATGGCAAAAATTATTGGTATTGACTTAGGAACAACCAACTCTTGCGTCGCTGTGATGGAAGGCAGCGAACCGCGTGTTATTGAAAACGATGAAGGCGGGCGCACGACCCCCTCAGTAGTTGCCTTTATGCCGAATGGCGAACGTAAAGTTGGCGCACCAGCGAAGCGTCAGGCAATTACAAACCCAGCTAAAACGGTGGCGTCCATCAAACGTTTTATGGGACAACGTTACAGCGAATTGGTGAGCCATCATGAAGTTGAGCGTGCATCATATAAGGTAGTGAAAGGCGATAACGACACTGTACGTGTGGCTATCGATGATCGCGATTATACGGCGCAGGAAATATCTGCGATGGTGTTGCAGAAAATGAAAAAAATTGCTGAAGACTTCTTGGGTCAAGGCGTGACTGAGGCGGTGATCACTGTTCCAGCATATTTCAACGACTCTCAACGTCAAGCGACTAAAGAAGCAGGCGAAATTGCAGGTTTAGTGGTGCGTCGGATTATCAACGAGCCGACGGCTGCGGCATTGGCTTATGGCTTGGATAAGCGGACAAAAGATATGAAAATAGCGGTGTATGACCTCGGTGGTGGTACATTTGATATTTCAGTTTTGGAACTTGGCGGTGGTGTTTTTGAAGTAAAATCAACCAACGGCGATACGCATTTGGGTGGCGATGATTTCGACCATGTTGTGATTGATTGGTTGGCTGATGAATTCAAAAAGCAAGAAGGTATGGATCTTCGCAAAGACCCTATGGCACTTCAACGCTTGAAAGATGCCGCTGAACGGGCTAAAATTGAGCTTTCAAACTCTCAAGAGACTGAAATCAATTTGCCATATGTGACGGTTGTGGACAATGTTCCACGCCACTTAGTCACTAAATTGTCTCGCGCTAAATTTGAAAGTTTAGCAGATGCCCTCGTTCAACGCACGCTTGAGCCTTGCCGCTTGGCATTGAAAGATGCGGGCTTGAAGGCGGCGGATATTGATGAAATTATCCTCGTGGGTGGTTCAACCCGTATCCCTAAAATTCAGCAAGTGGTTGAAGAATTTTTCGGTAAAAAACCGAATAAGAGTGTCAATCCTGATGAAGTTGTAGCAATCGGCGCGGCTATTCAAGGCGGTGTATTGACAGGCGATGTGAAAGACGTGCTTTTATTAGATGTCACGCCGTTGTCAATGGGTATTGAAGTGATGGGCGGCATGTATGATGTGGTGATTGAAGCCAACACAACCATTCCATCTAAAAAATCTAAAACTTACTCAACTGCGGCGGACAATCAACCGAGCGTGGAGATACATATTATGCAAGGCGAGCGTCCGATGGCACGGGACAACCGCACGGTAGGTCGTTTCATTTTAGGCGATATTATGCCATCTCCAAGAGGTGTTCCTCAAATCGAAGTGACGTTTGATATGGATGCGAACGGTATTTTGCATGTATCAGCGAAAGACAAAGGCACTGGAAAACAGCAAAGTATCCGCGTCGAAGCTGGTACAGGTTTGAGCAAGGACGAAATCGCTCGCATGAAGCAAGAAGCAGAAGTCAACGCTGACGCTGACCGCAAGACGCGTGAAAAAGCTGAAAAATTCAACCAAGCTGATAGCCTTATTTTCCAAGCTGAAAAGCAGTTGAAAGAATATAGCGATAAAATTCCAGAAGATAAAAAAGGGGCTATCGAAACCGCTTTGGCTGAACTCAAATCAGCCCACCAAGCACAAGACGAAGCCCTTGTGGATACTGCTATGGCAAACCTCAATGCTGCATGGCAAGCTGCCAGCCAAGACATGTATAATGCCACTCAAGGTGGTGAAGCTACGGCTGAAAATACTGAGGGGGCATCAAATAATGGCGATAACCACAAAGGAAGCGACAGCACTGTAGAAGATGCAACGTATGAAGAAGTGAAGTAATCAATTGATTATCAACGAGTTATAAAAAATGTCCGAGCCGTTAAAAGCTTGGATATTTTCTTTTTATAGAAAAATTGAATTTAAAAACAAATAGTTTTAATTCTTTTCAAAATGCTCTGTCCATAGTTTTTGTAAATCTTCCAGTTCCTTTTTTGAACTTTGAATATGCCAAATCCAAGCTTGATGGTTACGATATTTTTTGGCAACTTCTACATCATTTAATGCAAATTCAGGAGAGAGTTCATAAAAATTAATTTTTGAAATGCCTTGCAAGCAGTATAGAGCTAATTCTCCTTTGGTCGCATCATTATGAGGGCATGTATGGATTTGAGTTTCAGCATTATCAGGCAGTTGTTGGATTAAAAATGAAGATAATTGTTTCTTATCAGTTTTGTATAAAAAATTGACCCATTGTTTATTAAGTGTTAAAACACATCCTTCGCCTCCCCATTTTCCTTCATAAACCCGTTGCCCACCCGTTAAGCAGTCATGTATATGGCAAAGGCTATCCCATAAATTTGTCAATTCTAATTCAGTGTATATTTTAAGAGCAGGCTTAGTATTTTCGGCTGAATACTGAGGGGTATTCACCTTAGGTTGAGTAGTGTTTTCACAACTTAATTGTAGGAGAATTATTGAAAATGCTATTAATTTAGTCCATTTCATGATTTTTGTATTTTAATAGTTTACTACCGTGCACGTTTATTTTGAACCACGAATTGACGAATTTTACGAATTAACTAATCGTAGATTGCATACAGATTAGCCTAATTTTACTAATATAGATACAATCTACGATTAGTTAATTCGTAAAATTCGTCAATTCGTGGCTATTTATTCGCAAATTAGTAAAGTAATTAAAAAGTGTACGGTAATGAATTTTAATAGGTCAAATACTGAGGGGTCATACAACTTTTACATTTTACATTTAAAATTCTACATTTTGCGGTTTCTCTTTTAAACTCTCAAAAACCTCCCTAAACGGCTGTCTCAACTGAGCGAAAAGCGAATCAACGATAAACTTCAAAACCACCAAAGCCAAGGCTACCCACATCGCTTGATTGAGTTGCGGAAATTTCGGAATCAAGTGCATCGTGAGGGCTTGTAAAAACGCTAAAAGCACCAATAAATGCACAAAAGGTTGCATCATTTCGCCCGATGGACTCGCTGTTTTGTACCGACCGTTGGCAAAATAATGGACAATTAAACCGATGGCATAGCCTGCTGTCATCATTTTTGTTTGAATGCCGATATTGGCTAATCCTGTATAATTGCCACCGCCTTCAAACGCTTTGAATGTGAACGCGACAGAGAACATAATGAATAATCCACCCATGAAAACACCCCCTATCAACAAGCCAATTTTAGAAAACAATGTGTCCAAAACAGGACGCCCTTCAAGAGCAAAAAGCATCCGAATCAAGGCTGCTCCGACCATCAAAAAGACCTCCCACCAAAAGAGAAAAACGATGGGTTGTAAATCCCAATGCAAAAAGAAAATACCGTGCAGCGTGATGATAAGCGATAGCAGAGGCAACCACCACGCACGCGGCTGATTGAGAAATGGTGATTCTAAAATTTTATTAATCATTGATAATCAATTGTTTATGAGGCTTTTTTATTAAAATAAACAAATTGTTTTAAAATTAAAATAACCGAAAAACGACAAAGACTTGTAAAGAGACGGCTACTATCAAGCACCCAAACCATGCCCAAAACCATTTGACAGAAATGTCCATTTTTTTGACAAATTGATAATAAATAAAAATCATGGTAACCACGGAGATTATCAAAGACAGCAGAAAACCATATTCAAAATTTTGTAAAAAAGGCAGAATGCAAAAGGGTAGGAGTAAGCACGAACCCACAAAACAAGTGAAGCCAATATGCTCAATGAATTGCCCTTTTTTATCCCCTAAAAAAAAGTAGGCTGCTATAATTTGAATGCCCCATTTGGCACCCGCAATGCTGCCTGAAAAAAGCATCATATTGGTATTGTCATAAAGCACATTTCCTTTTTCAATAAACCACCCTGTTATCACAGTAGATAGTAGGAAATAGGCTGCTGCATTGATAATATTTTTTGAAGAAATACTCAAGTTTATTTTTTCTAAATACATGATAATCAATGTTTTATGAATGGAATAACAGCCAAGTTTGGCAAGTTTTTATTTAAAAAATTGGCTTCTTAAATTCAATAAATCGGAGTGCTTCAAAATATTACCCAAACGGTCTAAAAAAACATATGAACCATCTTCTAAAGTGACTTTTGCAAAGCCATTACTGAACTCAGTGAGGCTATAATTTTTAAGTTCTTCCAGCTTAGGGAAAGCCGCTTTTTGACCTTTTTTATCAATGAAAAATGATACACCGTTGTTGCCCACTAAAGCATATCCTTCTTTTGTAAAATCTCTCACCATCTCATATTGCATAGGGATGACTTCCTTGCCTGTGCTATCAATATATCCCTGTTTTGAAGTTTCGCCCACTATTTTATTCACTATAGCCATGCCATTTGAAAAATGCTCGATGCCATCATATTGCGGTTGCACGACGATTTCACCTTTGCGATTGATGACGCCATATTTGCCATCGTCTTGCTTATTAAGATAATGCGCCAAATTTTCATAAAAAGGAAACATATTGTAAAAGGTGCAAGGCACAACCTCCTTGCCCGATTTGTCAATAAAACCATTGCCTGTTTTTTTACTCACTTGGATATAACCGGCATCGTCCAAATAACCCATTGATTCAAACTCAAAAGGAATGAGCGTTTTATTATCTTTATCCACGGCTCCCCATTTACCACCTTTTTCAACGATAAACAGACCGTCTTTCCAAAAACTTGTTTGATTGTAAATAGCGGGCACAACTTCTTTAAAAGTCTTATCCAATAAACCAAATTTGTCATTTTTATGAAAAAACACAGTCAAATCTCCTGCATCAAAAGTATAAACAGCTATATAATTAGGAAATTTCTGTACGATTTTACCCGTCGCATCTACATAGCAGGCTACTTCATCACGGGTTTTAGCCGCAGCTAAACCACCTTTGAAAGATTGCATTTCCTTGATTTCGGGCAACATCATCAAGTGACCTTTTGCATCAATAAAGCCGACAGAATCGTTGCGATAAATAATGGCTTTGCCTTCAGAAAATTCCAACATTTGATTGAAATTGTTTTCATAATTGGCTACCAATGCGGCGATTTCTAACTTTTCAATTTCAGAGTAATTAGGACTTTTAGAGTCATTTTTTTCAGTTTCTGTTTTGCAAGCTGTCATTAAAATAATAGCTGTTAAAAGAAGGGAAATACAATTTTTCATTTTGCTTTAATTTTAAATTTAATTTTTAAATGGTTGACTATCAATTATTTATGTTAAATACTGAGGGGTGTTTATAGAATTAATAAACCTATAAGGTTTTTGAAAACCTTATAGGTTTGGTACAAAACAATAATCAAGTATTATTTCTTAGGTGCAGGCGGTGCTACGCTGGAGGTGAATATATCGCGATGCATTTTCCACTTGCCGTCTTCTTGTTTCCAAGCCACGACGAATTTGCCGTTGTCGATGCTTTTATCACCAGCACCTATCAATTCATAAGTACCTGTTTCGACGACCATTTCGCTGCTGCCCATGACTTCTTCTGTCGTAATTTTGACATTTTTAATGCCCATCTGATTTTGTCCTACACTAAAGAAACCAGCTAAACCTTCTGCACCACAAAGTTTAGGTGCGCCAGCGGGCATAATGCACCCATCTTTGGTGTACTTAGCAATCATCAATGCAGGGTCGTTCTTAACGAAAGCATCGCCAAAGGTTTTGTTGCTTGCTTCAATCGCTGCTCTTACAGGGGCGAGGTCGAATGTTTTTTCAATAATTTTCTCTTCTTTTACTTCTTTGCAATTGGTAAAAAAGAGGGCTGCGAGAATGGGGAGAATCATGTTTTTCATTTTAAAATGATTTTTAAAAAGTTAAAAAAAAATTGATTGTTGCTTAAAATTAGTATAATCTAACAAAATGGAGTGTTTTTTTTTTTAAATCAATCGGCGATTTTTGTTTTTTTTAATTAAATTTGTAAAAAAATATTAATCATGTTCGACGATTCTAATATAGCTATCAATCCATTGGCAGTTTTAAAGCCTATCTAAAATCAATTGATTGCACCATTTCCATAGCCGATATTTATGAAAATATTGAGTTGAAGTAATCTATCAAAATTTAACAAAATGAATACTTTAAAAATGAAAGAGCAAATTCTGAATGATAGTAAAGGCAATCCAATTGGTTTCTTTTTAACACTTGATGAATATAATGAACTTAAAGAACAAATTGAAGATTTGGAAGATACTATTGCATATCTCAAAGACAAATTAGAAAATGATATTGAACCTGTGACCCCTATTCATGCAATCTGATTACTTCATTTTGCTTTTAATCCAATCTAAAAGTGATTTATCATTCAATTTTACGGCATAACCTTCTATCATACTTCCGATTTTTTTATCATTCTTACTGTATCCAAAAGCTGACATAAGTACTCTTACGCCAAATTTTTTGTAAGATTCTCCTTTTTCTTTGTTTCCTTCATTTTCATATCCTTCTCCATATGAATAGGCAAGATTGCCTATGATTGACAAGTTTTCAATTGTGACAAATTTTATTTCTTCTCCTTTGTCTAATTCAAATGCTTTATTTATATTTTTTTCCCCCTCTTCAATATTGCCTTTATTTATTTGACTTAATCCTAAAAACTGATGATTAAGAGCAAACTCAGGTTGAACTGAAATTGCTTTTTCAAAATAAATTATTGCTTCATCATAATTTCTGATTTCATAATTACTGAATCCGATTGGACTATATGCAACATGATATGAACTATCAATCACAAGAGCCGATTTAAATTTTTTAATCGCTTGATTATAAAGGTTTTTAGCTTCAATATCACGACCTTGTTCGACAAGTTTTCCTGCATTAAATGATAAGCTGACTCCTTCATTAAAAACCTTAAATGCTTTTTCTTTTTTTGACTGTACACAACTTAATAAATTAAAAAATACGATAATTAGAATAACTGTTTGTCGATTTTTCATTCTTCCTTTTGTTTAATTGAATAATTCTATCTTTTTAATGTAGCTTTATTTAATACTTCACCACTCCAATCGAAAAATCATTCCCAAACCCATAATAACTCGCTGGATACTGAGGGGTGCCTTTGTACTTGGCTGTGACTTCAGGAACGACCTTTTGTAAATACGCATCAAGTTCTTTGATTGTTACTTTTTTATCGCCACCTTTATCCGCCTTACCGCTCAATGCTTCCAATAAAACATCAGTAAAAGTGTCATGACCGAAGGGAAAGTGAAGAAAGTTTTTATGTATCTTCTTGTTTCTCCTTTAAAAAACAATACTCCGGTAATTTTCAATTTAGTAAATTGTCCATATTTGGACGTTTTATTTAAATCAAAATTTACCGAAGTATTGATTTGATAATATTTATAAAATTGTCTTCAAATAATAGACATCAATCTATCACTCTTTTACAATTTTAATAAGATTTTGATGGTTTTCAATGCTCAGATAGTAGATGCCTTGCGGTAAATGACTGATATTGAATTGATTACCACTGATTTGAATAGGATGGGTTTGACCTAAATTATTCATTAAAAAACCTTTGGCGGACTCCAATACTTTTCCTTGTAATTGCACCACATTACTTACTGGATTTGGATAAGCAATTAAGGTACTTTCGTTGCCTGCATTATTGAGGGCAATAACTGAAGAATAAGATATTTTACCATCAAAATCCAATTGTTTTAACCTGTAATAATTAATACTTGAAAGCGGATTGGCATCAATAAATTGATACTCATGTCGCGATTTGGTATTGTTATCGGCATTCACGAAACCAATTAAGGTGAAATTACGCCCATTAAGACTTCTTTCGATGTCAAAGCCTTTATTGTTGACTTCGCTTTGAGTTGTCCATTTGAGGTGGTTGCTACCCCCCTCAGTATAACCCGTAAAAGATACCAATTCGATGGGTAAAACAGCGGGAGCTGCCATCGCAAAGAATCCACTAAAACTGGTGACATCAAAACTAACCTCCCAACGGTTGAGCGTTGCGTTCCAAACAATATCAGCATCGTTGGGGTCAATCATCGTGGTTGTTCCCGTGTAAGTGCTTGGAGAGCCTGAACCATCGCTACTTGTTCCGCTGCGTTTTTCAATTCTTAGCTTGGCTTTTCCTGTTGCATCGCCGCTGTTTGCGGGTAGTTTTGATGTATTTGCAGCATTGTAAGCATCAAAATCCTGCTGTGTGAAATACAAAGTAACATGGCTTGTTGAACTGTTAGGATTCAAAGCGGGTGTGATTTCATAGTGGCGTTTGACAAAAGTGCTTGGAACGGTCGTTTCAATCCACACTTTGCTCATCACCGTACCCGATAAAGGTTCTGCACCATTAGGCATCAAAGACGTTATCAAATCTTGGCAACTGTTGCTGTAATAAGTCATGCCGTTGTTGCTTTGGGTCATTGAAATCGTTTGATTGCTCATGGCAATTTGAGCCATTTCATCGTAGCCATTTGTGGTGACATCAATTTTAGACCTTGTACTTTCACAATCATTGACATTGGTTTGTGATACCCAATATGAGGTCGTTCCAACGGTTAAGGTGCTTGGCGTAGGGGCAGTTAGATTGACTATACCACCCGTTGCTTCAACATACCATTTCAAATTATCACCCGTTGCAGTCAAAGACGTTGCTGTGGTATTTTGACAGTACGATACTGAGGGGCTAACGGTAGGAGCAGTTGGCACAGACAGAAAAGTAACATCTAAATCATCGGAGACAGTACAACCATTTAATGTGTTCGATAATGTGTATGTCCCATTTGTTGAAACCGCCACACCTAAGCCCGTATTACTGCCTACTATTGTTCCGCCATTACTGGCTGACCAATTGGTAGATGGTACATCAGGGTATTTAAAATTACTAATTTGGAGAGAAGTCCATGAGAACTCATTTGCTGTCGTTAATCGAATCGTAAGGGTTTGACCTGCTGTAACTGAGACTGTCATTGTTCCAGATTGTTCAGAATACCCAGGAGTGAAACCATTCAAGTTGGAAGAAGTCGTATTTACCAGTATATTGGGAATGTCATTAATAGGATCATAGCTGTAGTAAGACCAATCGAAACTTATATTCCCTGAAATTGGTACAAGAATTTTATAATCAATATAACCAGTAGAAAAAGAATAGTTACTACCAATATATAAGGTGATACTTGAAGGGGCATACTCTATGTTCACAGCACCATCGGAGTTATCCTGTAAGGTAGGTCCAATTAGCGGGAGCATAAAGTCCACTGAAACTTGTGTTTACATTTGCTGAGGCAGTACCCACTAAATTAATTTGCGTGCCGAGGCAAGTAGGTGTAGGAGCTGTGCCAGCACTAACCGTAGGCAAAGGTTTGATAATAACACTTATTACACCTCTTTCACTTTCACACCCATTGGCATTTGTTTGTGATACCCAATATGAGGTTGTGTTAACGGTTAAGGTGCTTGGCGTAGGGGCAGTTGCGCTGCCAGTTCCACCAGTTGCTGTTGTGTACCATTTCAAATTATCACCTATTGCAGTCAAAGCCGTTGCGGCGGCATTTTGACAGTACGATACTGAGGGGGTAACTGTTGGGGCAGTAGGTATATTGATAATAACATCTATTTTGGCTCTTTCACTTTCACAACCATTGGCATTGGTTTGTGATACCCAATAAGATGTTGTTCCAACGGTTGAAGTACTTGGCGTAGGGGCATTTGCGTCGCTTGTGCCGCCCGTAGCAACGGTGTACCATTTTAAATTATCCCCCGTCGCGGTTAAAGACGATGCCGTTGAGCATTGAAAGTAAGATACTGAGGGGGTGACTGTTGGGGCAGTAGGTATGTTGATAATAACATCTATTTTGGCTCTTGAGCTTTCACAACCATTGGCATTGGTTTGTGATACCCAATAAGAAGTTACGCCAACGGTTGAAGTACTTGGCGTAGGGGCATTTGCGTTACTTGTGCCGCCCGTAGCAACGGTGTACCATTTTAGATTATCACCCGTCGCTGTCAAAGGCGATGTCATTGTGCATTGAAAGTACGATACTGAGGGGGTGACTGTTGGGGAGGCAGGTGCATTGATAATAACATCTATTTTGGACCTTTTACTTTCACACCCATTTGAAACCGCTTGAGCCACCCAATAGGAGATTGTACCTAATGTTGCCGTACTTGGTGTGGGTGCAGTTGCTCTATAATTATCGCCAATGGCTGAAGTGTACCATTTCAAGGTAGTACCCGTTCCTGTCAAAGTTGCCGTCAATGGAACGGCTGTAGCGTTTTGACAATAAGTAATATTACTGACTGATGGACCAGTTGCAGGCATCGAAGAAGAATTAGAAGATACATCGAGCCTTGCGTCAACCCAACACCAGAAATTATGCGTTGATGTTACTTGAACAGAAGTGATTGGCAAATAAGCATTTAGGTTTATCGTTTGACTACTGTAATATTGACCGATAGATGTACCATTCACGGTTACATTGTAATAGCCAGTTCCCCAATTCCATCCATCCCATGTTCCCGTATTGGCAACCAATGAAACACTTGACTGACAAGTTGTTAAGTTGTTTAAGGTGACACTTGCATATCTATTAGTATAGTTGAAGGCGTGATATGGAAGGGTATCAGTCTGCGCCTTGGCAAAAAAGGCAATAAACAACAGGGAAATTAGAGTAACGTAGTTTTTTCTCATAGAAAATTGATTGATTTTGGATGAATAAAATAATTGATTATAAAATAAAGCCATAAACGGACTAAGCACTGTATGGACATACACGCTGAAAAAACACAATCTGTAAAATGAAAATATATGAATTGAAAAACCTTTACAGGTCAACGGGGAGAATTGAATGTTAAATTCTTGAAATGGTCATTGTTTCCTTTTAGTATGTTTAAAATATTACACAAAAATAATTTCAATTAATGCACCAAAGAAGGTATTTGTTAAAACAAAGTGTTATCCGAAAAGACATTGAATTGCCCGAAAAGACATTTAGGTGAGTTTCCTTTGTTCGGAAGGTAAAATATTGAAGAGTTTCTTGTAAGCCTGAGAGAATTTCCCCATGTTTTCGTATCCCAGTTTATGAGCTAATTCCTTGATTCGTATATCTTCATTTTTCAGTAATTCCTTAGCTAAGAGCATCTGCTTTTCTTGAAAATATTGAAAAATGGGCTTTCCAAACATCTGTTTGAAATCGTTTTTTAATTTAGTAGGTGATATCTTAAACCGATTCGCTAAAGCATCAATACTTTCAAATTTACCCTCCAAGTTTTCGCATAAATATTGCTCTATCTTCAATGTGCGCTCATAATCTTTATTTTGAATGGGATTATTCTCTTGATTAATGTTATCAATTGAATAATTTTCTATAAAAGTATTGATTAAACCTATCACTTCAATTTTCAATTTAAGCGGATTTGAAACGCCTTTAGAGCCTTTGGTCAGGATGATGTTTTGGATGGTCTTGGTGATAGTGTTATAATTGTATGATGTTTTAGGAAAAAAAATAGTATTAGCATCAGACTCAAAAAAGAGGTGAATATTGCTTTTTACATATAAATCATCGTTTTTCAAGTTTTTACCTTGACTTTGTTAAATTAGGAATAAATTAAATATTGGTAATTCAAGATGAATTTAATTTATGTTTAGATTGAGTTGCTTTAGCCCTTTTAAAT
>JAYTUY010000211.1:0-16263 GCA_043744275.1 Saprospiraceae bacterium | reverse complement strand
CTAAAGTCAGAGCTACTAACGGTTTAATTACCCATATTTTTGGGGCTATCGCTACCGCTTTACTTTTTTGGCTCTTTTAACCCAATATTCGCATTATTAATGACTCGGAGAGTCAAAATGTTTATATTAAACCATCTACAAAGCACTACTTACTGATACGTAGTATCAAAACATCTATCAACCTACTCGATTATCAACGCCAAAAAGATGTGGGTAATGCCATACTCATCATTAAAAATCAATGCTTATGTACCAAATTCTTAGATTCAATACTTTCAGAAATCGCATCAATATCCCATTGACGAATAAAAACCAAGGGTTTTGCGATTTTATAAATTTGCACCCCCTCATTTATCCCTTTGGGCGTATTGAGCGACTGAGAAACCTTGAAAACCGTTTCAGAATGAAGGCAACTCGGTTCAGCACATTGATATTCTGTAATGTCAATATGAGCAGTCGCCCCCAATTTTAACTTTATTGAAAGCCATTTTTTAAGCAAATCCTTTGCTTTTAAATTATCGGGATCGAGCGGATTTCTAAACTGATTCATTTTTATAAATTAATGATTTCCACAATTTCCAAACCATAGCCAATCAAGCCCACTCTGCGTTTTTGACTGCGTGTGATGAGTCGAATTTTGCAGACTCCCAAATCCCTCAAAATCTGTGCTCCCACGCCATAATCTCGCTGATCCATATCATAATGAGGGGGTGACTGACGCTCTTGTTGCGATTTGTAGGCTTTCAAACGCTGCAACATGGAATAGCCTTTTTCGGCTTGGTGCATGTATAAAAACAGTCCTTTTTCTTTTTTTTCAATGATTTCGAAGGCACTATGCAAGGAGGAATCGTGATTTTCAAATAAACTACCCAGTATGTCATTCGGCTCTGTGGATGATTGCACACGCACGGGCACTGCTTCTCCATCTTTCCAATCGCCTTTTTTGATGGCTAAATGAATATCGCCCGTAGTGAGTTGTTGATAGGCAAAAACCTCTAATTCACCATATTTTGAAGGCAATTTGACACTCATTTCACGTTTTACCAAACGTTCGGTACGCATCCGATAGGCGACTAAATCGTCAATTGTAACGATTTTCATATCATGTTTTTCCGCAATTTTCACCAATTGTGGCAAGCGTGCCATCGTACCATCTTCGTTCAAGATTTCGACTAAAACACCTGCAGGATATAGCCCTGCCATACGAGCCAAGTCAATAGCCGCCTCAGTGTGTCCAGTGCGGCGCAACACGCCACCTGCCTTCGCACGAAGGGGAAAAATATGCCCAGGACGAGCATAATCCCTACCGACAGCCTCAGGATTGGTCATCCAACGGATGCCCGTAGCGCGGTCGTAGGCGGAAATGCCCGTCGAGCAACCGTGCTCGAGTAAGTCAATCGAGACCGTAAAAGCGGTTTCGTGTAAAGCTGTATTTTCAGGCACCATTGGCTTGAGGTCAAGCTCCTCAGCGCGTTTCTCTTCTATGGGTGTGCAAATTAATCCGCGCCCATGAGTCGCCATAAAATTGACCATTTCGGGGGTGATGAGTTCAGCAGCGCAAATGAAATCGCCTTCGTTTTCGCGGTCTTCATCGTCCACAACGATGATAATTCTGCCTGCGCGAATGTCCGCAATCGCTTCTTCAATGGTATTGAGGTGAAATTCTTTTTCAGTAGAGGGCATGGTGATTGAATCTTCAAAAATCATTTTAAAATATGGTTTTAATATGTCAATTTTTAATCGTATTTGGTTAAGTAACAACTTTACGAGGGTTTTTGAACCCTCGTAAAGTTTGTAAGATTATATTTAAACAAAGCAGAATTTAATTTGGTTGAGGATGCTTAGTTTTCTTTTCAATAATATTATTTAACAAGGTGGCTGAATATTGCCACGAGTATTTTTTTTCAACATATGAACGAGCATTTTTACTTATAACCTCTTGATTATGAATGTTTTGTAAAAGATTTAAAATCTTTTCAGCCCACGCCCCCTCAGTATTAGCAGATTCTATAGTCAAAATTTCTTCATCTGGTTTTGCTAAAATAGCATTATTTACAAGGTTTGTTGTAATGCAAGGCAGACCCATTGACATTGCTTCCAAAATTTTATTTTGCTGCCCACTGCCATGAAAAAGCGGTGCGACAAATATTTGAGCATCTAAATAAGCTGTCCGAATATCTTTCAACCAACCTTTTACCGTCACGTTTTTATTGGATAAATTCTGTATTTCAACAGTCGGTCGTGCACCTGCTATCAGGATTTTAATATCGGGTATTCGCTTAATCAACAAAGGTAAAATGTGAGTTACTAAATATTTAGCTGCTTCTACATTAGGATAATATCCCAAATTGCCCACAAAAGCAATGTGATACTGAGGGGGTACGGTATCATTATTTTTTTTGAAATAATCAGTATCTACGCCGTTAGGAACAACTTGAATTTTATTTTTTTCATTAAAATTCAAAACATCGCGGTCTTGAATGGAAATAATGATCAAATTATCGAAATCATGGGCTAATTGAGCTTCATATTGAGCCATTTTACGGGCTTCAATTTTCCAAAATGGCTTTGTCAACGAATGAGAGCTTTCTGCTCGGCGAGCAGCACCGATTGAAAAAGCATCCATATAATCCAATGTTTTAGGCAAATTGAGATGGCGAACATACTCTGCCATGCGTGCCAATTGGCAATAAATATGGTCAGGTTTTTCAGTATCAATGATTTGGAGAACCTGTTTTTTAATGTTTTTATTGAAAAAATAAGCAACTTGAAATGGCAAATTAGGTGCACCCACGAGGTTGAAGGCGAGACTTAAAATGTTTTTTATAACATTAAAAACAACGGTTTTTTTATTTAAATTTAGGATAAAAATCTTTGAACAATATTGCTTAACTTCTTGATAATCAACGTCTTGTATTTTTTGCTCGGCGAGCGAACACAGCACTATTTCATGATAGCGAGAGAGTTCACGAATTTGATGAAAGATGCGTAGTTTATCACCTTTTTCAAGCGGATAAGGAAAACGAGATGTCAGGACGAATAATTTCACATAATTGATTTGGTGCAAAGTTAGTGAAACTCCTGTATGGAATTAAGCATAAGCAATAAAATAGTAGTTTTTAGCTTGATAAAATTGCTCTTCAAAGGCTTCTATACTGAGGGGGGGCTTTTGGTCGAGCCAATTTTTCATGAGCGAAATTTTCATGTTGCATTTGTCAAAAAAGTCAAATATCTGCTTGGGCGTAGTGCCATACACATCGGAAGCACCTAAACCATGTTCGAAAACGATGATGGGTTTGCATCGCTTGATGGTTTTTTCAGCACCTTTCAAAACGAGCATTTCAGCTCCTTCTACATCTATTTTTATAAAATCAACGCTTTTATTTTCAGGAATAATATTGTCTAAAAGGTCTGTTTCGACAGTGATAAGCGTGTCTTCTTCATCGGGTCGATCGTAGCGACGGCGCAAAATGCCGCTATAAGAAGGGTTTGAAATAACATAATTGAAGGAAGTTTCACCTTTTTGATAACTCAAAGCTATTTTATGAAAATTACAATTAGAAGGGTATATTTTTTTAATAAGCCCATCGAAAAGGTCGGGCAAGGGTTCAAAACAGTCATGTTGACCTTTTGGAGCAAACACCAATATTTTGTCCAACATTTCACCTTTATGGCAACCTACATCAATGCAATTGGAATCAGGACGACAAATATTACGCAGTATTCTGATGGTTTGAGCATCATAACGTTGGTTTTTCGTGAAAACGATGGGTAGTTTTTTAATAACTTGTTTTAGTTTTTCTATCATTTCAGTAGCGCGAAACAGTCGTTCCGCATTTTAGACACTAATTTTTTGTTTTGGCAATAGCGATTCGTAAGTGTTCATCACCTTAGCTGCGATTTCGAGGTTATCAAAATGCAGGAGCGCAAAGGTGCGAGCTTTTTCGCCGATACCCCTCAGTATTTGAGGGTTTTTGAGACAACTATCTATTTTTTCAGCAAATTCGTAAGCAGTGTTGGCTATCAAAACTTCTTCGCCATCGTGTGCATTGATGCCCTCCAAACCCATAGAAGTGGTGAGGACGACTCTACCGAGCATCATGGCTTCCAGTATCTTCACGCGGATGCCACTGCCGCTGAAAAGCGGAACAATGGCGATAGTATGTTCATTCATAAAAGATTGAGCATCAGGCACTTCGCCTATGAATTGCACATTTTTAACTTTAATATTTTTCAACCACGAGGGTGCATTTCTACCTGCAATGTGCAGCTTGAGCTTTTGCCACCCCTCAGTATCGGAGTGAGTATTTTCTGTCCAAACGTTTTCTAAGAACCATCTTAGCCCTTCTTGATTGGGCATCCAATCGAGTGCACCAATGAAACCGATAGACGGTTTTTTATTAAAAATCTGCCAATTGGCTCTATAATCACGGCTATTGAGTCCCACGGGCGTCACCAATGCCTCACCTTTATAGCCTAAGAGCCTAAATATACGGAGGTCACGACCAGTTATGGGCAGCAGCACATCGCACTGCGAAATATTATCTAATTCGAAGCGTCGAAGTTTTTGATTCAAAAAATTGAGATACCATTTTTTAGGGGCAATATTCGTAATTTCAGCGACGCGTTTCCATATTTCATGCTCTACATTATGAGCACGCAGAGCAATTATAGCGTTAGAATATTGACGGATAATGGGAATATAGGGCGTCAAAAAAACAGTTTCGAGTTGAATGACATCGAATGATTGCGTTTTTAATATTTCAATTAATTTTAATGAATAGTTTTTTGAAATAAAACGAGTTACATGATAAGATTCTTTTTCAAATAAATTTTTAAACGCTCCCCAAGCGGTAATGTGGTTGTAAATATCAACATGGTGGATGGTTTTATAGATGGATTTGAAAGAGTCTGGCAACTCGGGTACATCTACTCGATGCTTGCTGGTATTCATGGTGAGCAAGGTCATTTCAGCACCCAACTCTTTAAGAGATTTTGCTAATGTATTGACAGCGATGACTTCGCCGTCTTTGAGTGGATAAGGGAATTTTTTGCAAAGCTGGAGTATCTTCATGCGCTCAGTTGTGTCGTTATTGGCAACAATACACTCAATGAAAGACAAATTTAGAACAGCTAAGTTTCATTTTTATGTTTTTTAACATTTATTTTTTGGAAAAGATAGGGGCTAACAAATGAAGATTGAACAAGAAGTGTTTTGAAAGGTGTTTTGAAAAAATGCCAAAAGATATGTTTTGGGAATTGTAAAACAAAGATGAACGATATGAAGGGTATTATCAAGTGAAAATAGGAGATAGGGATAAGATGCACCTATTATGGGATAAGAGGGAATTATCAAAGGAAATGAGGAAAACGTTTTTCAAGTTCTTCATTCTTTTGTCGGCTTACAGGAATGCTTTCTTTCACATTTTCTAAGATGAGGAAATATCCTTTTGAATTGCCTTTGACGTTTTTGATTTTTTGGCTATTGACAATATACGCCTTGTGGCATCTAAAAAGGGCAATGAGATTTTGATTCTGCTCTTCAATTTTTTTCAAAGAACTTCTCATCAGCAAGCGATTCAACGATTCATCATGGCCTTTTTTATAAAATATTTCAACATAATTATTGGCAGAGGTGATAAAATAAAGATCTTCGAGGTCAATATTTAAACTATTGCGTTCATTTTCAGAATTCAAATGAAGCGTTTCTTTTTCGATAGGTGCGGATTGACCGATTTGCTTATTGATTAATTTACCTTCTTTGGATTCGACGGATGAAATATTTTCAAGGCTCTGTTCTTTAATCGATTGAGGATATTGGTATAAAAAAAATAAAAATATGGATGTAGCTATAAAAAAATCAATAAAAATTTGATAGCTGAATAGATACTCCATTAGAGCTGTGACCGAAAACGGTAGCTGATATGCCCATACGTCAAAAAAATAGGCGGCAACAGCAGTACTTAAACAAATTCCTATAAACCACAAAACGAACCGGCTGAAAGACCAATTTTTAGGCTCAAAAAAAAGAGGAAATAGTAGAGGTAATACAACAGAAAATAAAAAAATACTTATGAAACAACTTAATAAACCTAAAATATTGAAATAGAATGGATAATTATAGTGAATGGTTTCACTTTTTAGGGGTTCTAACAAATAGATAAATAAGAAAATGTAAAAACTAAGAGCTATGCTGAAAAGCACCCTTATTTTAATATTTTCTTTTAAAAAAAAGTATTTCCACATGCGCTTTTCAACTGTTTGGCGTGAAGCTACTTAACAATTTGGGTTCGTAAAAATTTTAAATGTTAAAATTTTATTTTAAATAAAAATGCTGAAGGGCATTGACCTCAGCATTTGATAAACTGCTTGTTTAATTTAATTTTAAATATTTATATCACCCACCATTTCTTCGGGCTTGAGCCATTTATCAAAGTCTTCTGAAGTCAAATAACCCAATGAAAGAGCTGATTCCTTGAGTGAAGTACCTTCTTTATGCGCTTTTTGAGCGATTTCAGCAGCTTTGTAATAACCAATATGTGGGTTCAATGCCGTTATAAGCATCAGAGAATTTTGAACATAAAAATTAATATTTTTTTCAATTGGCTCTATTCCCACAGCACACCTATCATTGAAAGAAACGCATACATCACCAATCAAACGGGCTGAGTGCAGGAAATTATAAATCATCATAGGCTTGAAAACGTTGAGTTCAAAATGACCTGTAGCGCCACCTATATTTATGGCTACATCGTTGCCTAAGACTTGTGCGGCTACCATCGTCATCGCTTCGCATTGCGTAGGATTGACTTTGCCGGGCATGATAGATGAACCAGGTTCGTTGTCAGGAATATAGAGTTCGCCAATACCTGCGCGAGGTCCACTCGATAGAAGGCGAATATCGTTGGCAATTTTCATCAAAGCGCAAGCGACAGTTTTCAATGCGCCATGGGCTTCTACTATGGCGTCGTGTGCAGCCAAAGCTTCAAATTTATTTTCAGCTGTTATAAATGGTAAGCCTGTGAGTCGAGCAATATTAGCTGCAACATTCTCAGAATACTGAGGGGGGGTGTTGATGCCCGTTCCGACTGCTGTACCGCCCAAAGCCAATTCAGAAAGATGCTCTAAAGTATAGCGAATGGCTTTTAAACCATGATTGAGCTGCGAAACATAGCCGCTGAACTCTTGCCCAACCGTCAAAGGCGTAGCATCCATGAGGTGTGTGCGCCCGATTTTGACAACATCTTTATAAGTGACTGCTTTTTGGTGCAAAGTATCCCGAAGCTTTTCGATGCCTGGAATGGTCGTTTCCATCAAAATTTTATAGGCTGCAATGTGCATCGCCGTAGGGAAAGTATCGTTCGATGACTGTGATTTGTTGACATCATCGTTGGGCTTCACATATTTATCATCGTCCATCAAGTTGCCACCGTTGACCACATGAGCACGGTAAGCAATCACCTCATTGCAATTCATGTTGGATTGAGTACCTGAGCCTGTTTGCCAAACGACCAGCGGAAATTGCTCATCAAGCTCCCCCCTCAGTATTTCATCGCAAACTTGACCTATCAAGTCGGATTTGTCTTTCGGTAAAATACCTGCCTCATAATTGGTAATAGCCGCCGCTTTTTTTAGGTAAGCAAAAGCTCGGATGATTTCTTTCGGCATTTTATTAATATCCTGTGCAATGGGGAAATTCATAATTGAGCGCTGAGTTTGCGCGCCCCAATAAGCATTTGCAGGCACTTGCACTTTGCCCATTGTATCTTTTTCTATGCGATATTCCATTTGAATTGAAAATTATAAATTGAGAATTGAAATTTTTATTTAGAGCTGCAAATTTAAACCATGCCTGAGTAGTAATATGAATACTTGAAGTTTTTTTTAAATAAAAAAAAGCCGTTGGCTTTTATCAACCCAACGACTAACCCAAACAAATAAACACAAAAACTATCTTTAAATGTCTTGACGACAATTATTTCTCATTAACTGAATGCAAAGATGCATGACTTTTTAGATTAGCCAAAATTTTTTTTAGTTATTTATAAAAATAAATAAATTTTAACTAAAAATTTAATAAATTATTAACCATTAGATACATTTTTATTGCCATTTATTAGACATTTGGAAAGGTTGGTTATGAAAAAAAATAAAAAATATTATAATACTAAAAAAAATGATTGAAATTTTGTTGTTTTTTAAAACTTCTTACCTTTGAACCTGTTTTAAAATAAATATACCACTTAATCATGAAACGTAGAACTTTTATAAAAACAGTACCCATCACTGTGTCACTCGCAACATTAGCTGCGTGTGGTAACTCACAGACGAGTACAAATTCCATTTCTCAAACTAAAAATATCAATCAACCTATGGCTTTTGAACTACCAGCTTTGCCGTATGCCTTCAACGCGCTTGAGCCGCATATCGATGCAAAAACGATGGAAATCCATCATGGCAAACACCACAACGCTTACGTCACCAACTTGAATAATGCGGTTACAGCCGAAGCTTCAGCGCAAGGTAAATCCATCGAAGAATTGATGGCGAGCATTTCAAAATTTCCAATGGCAATCCGCAACAATGGTGGCGGGCATTGGAATCACTCACTTTTTTGGCAGATCATGAGCCCAAAAGGCGGTGGCGAACCAAAAGGCGAAATTGCTTTCGCCATTAATGGTGCATTTGGCAACCTTGAAAATTTTAAAAAAGAATTTGCCAATGCAGGTGCTACTCGCTTTGGTTCAGGTTGGGCTTGGCTTTCGGTGGATGCCAGCAAAAATCTTTTCGTCTCCTCCACCCCTAACCAAGACAACCCTTTAATGGATATTGCAGAGAAAAAAGGTACGCCACTCCTCGGAATGGATGTTTGGGAACATGCGTATTATTTGCATTATCAAAACCGTCGTCCCGATTATATTGCAGCCTTTTGGAATGTTGTCAACTGGGATGAGGTGAATACACGCTTTAAAAAAGCAACAGGAGGTTAATTTTAGTGATGAGATATGAGTGATGAATTGTTGGTAATAATTCAATATCTCGTATCTCATCACTCATATCAGTAATAATCAATGCCTATGTTGCGTTACAACATCATAGGCATTACTTTTGTAAAATAAGCTAAGGAAAAAACTTTATAGGAAAAAAAATCGTATCTATAATATCTCCATTGTTGAAAACCAAATTTTTTAACCGATTAAATAACAATAACCCATGATGATTCTCGCTATTTTAATCTGTGTCGCCTGTATTTTCACTTTCGCATCTTCTAATGAAGGGAGTTCGAGCAAAATCAAACAGTACTAATTTTTTTTCAAGCATAGTTTGAAAAAAAATTATAAAAAAGGCTGTTTCAAGTGTATAAGAGGTTGTCTCAAAAGGTTATTAGTTAATTAGTTATTGAGTTATTTCATGTATAAAATATTGTAAATCAATGTTTTATCAAACGAAAATAACTAATAACTCAATAACTAATAACATTTGAGACAGCCTGATTTACACTTGAAACAGCCTCCTTTTTTTTCAAAATAACGAAGCGACCGAAGTCTTTAACTCCGATCGCCTCTCCTTTTAAACACTTACAACGCTTTCAACACTTAGTTTTCAAATTGGTAAATTATGGGCTGAAGCTTTTGTTTACATAGAGATTAACAAATATGATTGATTGTAGTGTCTTCGAACTGTTATGATATTGGTTTCTTGAAAGGTAAATACAGGGTAGCTAATTTTGGGCTACTGTTACCTTCATTATTATTATATTTAAACTAAGGAATAATGAAAAAATTGAAGTTCATGGAAAGGATTTACAAATATGAACCCTTTTTAAAGACAATAGCAAGTATTCAGTCAATTTTATTTACGGTATTTTTGATAACAATTTAATAAAAATATCTTTTTTATAAGTACAAATTATATTGATTTTTAGTAAAGTTGCTTTTTTTATTAAAATATCAATTCAAAAGTCGAATTTTGCCCTTCAAAAAAAATGAGTTCCAATTAAAAATCAAACGTGAAAATTTATGAAACTTTGGCAAAAAAATACCTCTACCGATAAATCCATTGAGCAATTCACTGTCGGACTCGACCGAGAGATGGATTTGCGCCTTGCCCCTTTCGATATACTTGGGTCATTAGCCCATATCCAGATGCTTTCTGAAGTCGGGCTTTTAGAAAACATTGAATATCAATCACTTAGCTCAGTTTTGAAAAGATTATATGCTCATGCAGCAGTAGGGGATTTCAAAATTGATGAAGGTATAGAAGATGTTCACTCGCAAGTTGAATTCCTTTTGACTCAGGAATTAGGCGATATGGGCAAGCGGATTCACTCTGCCAGAAGCCGAAATGATCAAGTGTTGGTAGATTTGAAACTGTATTTTAGAGCCGAAATTCAAGCTATTACTGAGGGGGTCGTTTCACTTTTTGATGTTCTTCAAGCTCAAAGCGAAAAATATAAGGACGTGCTATTGCCGGGTTATACACACTTGCAAGTGGCTATGCCTTCCAGTTTCGGTTTGTGGTTTGGAGCTTATGCCGAAACTTTAACAGATGATTTGCAACTGCTGCAAGCGGTTTATAAGATAGTAAACCAAAATCCACTTGGTTCTGCGGCAGGATATGGGTCGGGTTTACCTATCAATCGGCGTCGGACGACTGAACTTTTGGGCTTTGAAGATTTGAATTATAATGTCGTTAACGCTCAAATGGGGCGAGGCAAAACGGAGCATTTTGTGACATTTGGCTTAGCAGCCTTGGGTCATACATTGGCAAAAATGGCTATGGATATGTGCTTATATATCAATCAAAATTTCGATTTTATTACTTTACCAGTTGAATTGACTACAGGCTCGAGTATTATGCCTCATAAAAAAAATCCTGATGTGTTTGAATTGATTAGAGGGAAATCGAATAGACTGCAAAGTTTGCCCACAGAGGTAGCTCTGTTGACGAGCAATTTGCCCAGTGGCTATCATCGAGATTTTCAATTGATGAAAGAAATGCTATTCCCAGCTATTGAAGAAGCAAAATCTTGTTTGGAAATGATGACATTTATGATGGGGGAATTAATTATTAAAGAAAACATTTTGGCGGATGAAAAATATACGTATTTATTCAGTGTAGAGGAAGTCAACCGCCTTGTACTGAGGGGGGTGCCGTTTAGAGATGCCTATAAATTAGTGGGCGAATCTATCGAAAATCAAACCTTTACGACTGATAAAAAAGTGAATCATACCCACGAAGGCAGTATCGGCAACCTCTGCAATGCTGATATTAAAGCCAAAATGGAGTGGATACTGAGGGGGTTCGAATTTGAGAAAACGGTAAGAAGCATTGAGAATTTAGTCAAATAATCTATTTGTAATATTTTAAATCTAACCTTTAAAGTCTAATTACGGACTTTAAAGGTTTTTTTTTGCTCAAAATCAAGCCCGCAATTCAGACACAATTTGTGTTAATTTAAAAATCATTAATTGAGTTAAAAGTATGTAAATCACATCCTTAAAGAATACAATAAATTTTAATTTTTAAAAATAACCTTGTCATGATTCGTCTGAAAACGGTCGTGATAAGATTGATGCAGGGAATATCTTTGGTTGTGTTAACGAAATTTCTTACAATATTTAAATTAAAACAAAAAATGAAAAGTATTATGTACATCAAGCAAATCCTAAGCACTCAGCTAAGTGCAGTAGAGATGGCTCAAGTGAAAGGTGGAGTGTCTATAGTTGCGATGCCTGCAACGCCTGCCATACCTGTAGTATCTGGAATTACATCGGCAGTTGCCGCTATACCAAGTGTTGTAGCAGACGACAAACGCCGCGAACGCCCGGGCGGTGGTATTTCAACTCTTTAATGCTGAAATCAGCAGATTCCAAAAAACATATCGATTTAAAACTTTTTTTTAACCATGCCTTTATCAAAGGTAAAAACATAAGATCAAGTAAGATGAAAAAAATATTTGACATTCAAAAAGGTCTTTCTTTAAACGAACAACTTAACTTAAGTGAATTGACAGAATTGAGAGGTGGAAAAAACCGGGATGATAAACGTCGTCAACGCCCAGGCGGTGGAACTACCACAACCAGCCCAAGCAGCATTAATGCACCTCTTTTCCTTGGTGAAGCTTAATTTTTTAATTAGGCAACTTAAATAAAAATTGGCACGACAAATGCCTAATATTTTTTGATAACGAATCTTTTTTAACAATTTTAATTATTTCTAAAATGAAAAATTTCACAAACATCAAAGCTGTTTCAGCTAATCTTCTTGTTCTTACGCCTTCTCAAATGCTGAGTGTGAAAGGTGGTATTGATTCTTTACTTGATACTACAACAAGTGTAGTTACAGATGACAAACGCCGCGACCGTCCAGGTGGAGGTATCACGACACTCTAATCTTCGGATTAGAAATTCGTCAAAATCTCAACCGATTGGTTGTTTCGTAAAACTCATTTCTTAATTATTTTCTCAGTACAAAAAAGTAAGAATTAATGAAAAAAATCACAGAAATCAAAAACGCACTCACGTCTCAAGAAACATTGTCAATTTCTGAACTTATTGAAGTAAAAGGTGGTATGAGAAGAGATGACAAACGTCGTCAACGCCCAGGCGGTGGCACAACGACGACTACACTTAGCTATTCAAGTTTTACTGAAATGGTATAAATAGGGTTGCTTCGATACGATAAATGCCGGATGTCTTTCATTGATTTGTCAAGATTAGATATTCGGCATTATTTTTAGTTTAATATATCATATGCCAACTCCTCACTGTTCACGCTATTTATATCTCAAGATAATTTCTCTATTCGATACAAGCAGTTTAGAATTTTAATATCACTATATCAGAAACTACCTTTAAGAATCAAAGCAATGAAACTTTTTTACCAGAGATATTTTCGCCCATTTTTTATAGTCTTTTTCAGCCTGATACTGAGGGGGTATGCATTAGCCAGTAATGAACCGCTCAATCCTAACCCTGATATCGCTGCCGATGTTCAGGGTAAAACGATTGATCAGATTTTTCAAATAGCCAATAAATACTCTTTCACCAACTTAAATGTTGCCCTTCAATATGCTAATAAAGCCATTGAAATAGCCAAATTAAGTGGTAATATGAACGATCTTTTGGATGCACAGCGTGGCCTCGCTTTTATATACGAAGACAATGCACTTAATACTAAAGCCATCGAAGTACATCAAGAGAATTTGAAAGTAGCTGAAAAACTGGGTGGTATGTCTCTAACCACTGTTTATAATGATTTGGCTATCGTCAATCGTAAAATCGGTAATTTTAGAGTTGCCTTTAATTATTATGATCAAACGTTGGCTGTAGCATTAGGTATCAAGGACACTTTTATGATAGAAAGTAGCTATCATGGTATCGGAATGCTACATAAAGACGTTGGAATTTATGATAAAGCGATTGATTATTTTCTAAAATCACTCAATATTTGCGAGCAAAGTAACAATGTGCGCAATATCATAGTTTCCGAAATTGATATTGCGGATTCATATTTACGCGCGAAAGAAATTGAAAAAGCCCTACAACATATCGAAAAAGCCTATCAAATGGCTTTAAAACAATATAAAGTCTTGTCCAATGATGATGAAGCACCCGCGCAGTTAGCGAGTGCTTTAAATAAATATGGCAATATATTGGTTGCCCGAAAAGATTATCAAGGAGCATTGAGTAAACAAGAAGAAGCTCTCAAAATTTATACAGCTTTTAATGTTAAGCCCTATATCGCCCGCACCTTAATGCACATTGCTAATATTTACTTAGAAACCAAAAACTACCCAAAGGCAGATGAGAAATTCAAAGAATGCCTCAAATATGAGTCTCAATTTGCCATTCCTGATCTAAGCGAGTTGCATTTTAAATTGGGAAAGTATTATGTGCAAAATAATAAAGTAGATTTGGCAGAGCATTTTTTCTTCAAAAGCCTTCAAGTGGCTAACAAATATGACTATAAAGACATTGCTCAAAAGGCAAATTATGAGATGTTTTTGATTAATTTCAATAAACATGATAATAAAAAAGCCCTCGAATATCTCAATTTTGCCAATGCTCTAAGCGATTCTCTTTACAATGCTGAAAAGACTCGCCGGACTGCCGAAATAGAATTTAAATTTGATACTGAAAAAAGAGAAAATGAAATTCATGGACTCAAATTGCGCGAAAACGATTTGAGATTGCGCGAAAACCGCATTATGCTCATCAGCAGTGTTTTAGTGTTTATTATGATAGTTTTGTTTTTGGGTTATACCATCAAAATGCGAGGTAGAAACGTTCAGGCACTTCAAAATAAAAACGAGGAAATCCAGCTACAATTTCGCAAATTGGAAGAATCAAACGAGATACTTTCTCAGTTCGCTTACGTAGCAGCACACGATCTTAAAGAACCGCTGCGAAGTATCGGCAGCTACATTGGTTTGATTCAGATGCGGTATAGTAAAGAGTTGCCAGCTGATGCTAAAGAATATATGCAGTTTGTGAACAATGGCGTCAAACGGATGTATAGTCTTTTGACTGATTTGCTCGATTTTTCTCAAGTTATTTCTCAGCAGCCAGGCTGTGAACTGGTTCGCCCTGATGAAATATTGTTAGAGGTTCAAGATAATTTGCGAAGTGCTATTGAAGCGAAAAATGCTAAAATTGTTTTCAATACCAATTTACCAAATGTCATGATGAACCGTTTACACATGACCCAACTTTTCCAAAATCTTATCGGCAATGCTTTGAAATTTACAGACAAACCACCGATTGTAAAGGTTGATGCGAGAGAGGAAAACGGCAATATCATCCTCACTATTGAAGACAATGGCATTGGTATTAAAAAGGATTATTCAAGCAAAGTATTTGTTCTTTTCCAACAACTTAATAAAAAAGGACAGTTTGAAGGCACAGGCATTGGCTTAACAATTTGTAAAAACATCGTTGAAAAATACAACGGCAAAATATGGTTCGATTCGGAAGAAAATGTAGGCACTAAATTCTATATTTCTATTCCTGCTCAAGCCGCTTAATTTAATGATGAACGATAAATGATGAATTCATCAATTGAAAAACGGGTGAAATCTTTAAATGATTTCACCCGTTTTTCTGTTGATGTTTCAATGTTGGTGTAAATGATTGATTAATAAACATCTAATGATATGTTAATGAAATAATATTTTGTTTTTTAGCTATAAATAGTTATTTAAAGTTTTTAATTTTGTGGCATTGGATTTATAAAAGATGTCCAAAATCCGATTTCAAAGTTAGGCATTTCCTCTTCACGAGATTTGCGATAAAGGTTTAAAAGCGTATTTGCTGCCGGATACTGAGGGGGCATCCCCTCAGTACCACGGTTAGCGAAGCCCTAAAAAAAGCGAGATGTAGCAACAGCCACATCTCGCTTTTTCTATTTATTCCTATATTCTTCGAGTAATTATTATCCATTACCCATTACCCATTACCCATTATTTATGTTGAGAAATGCTATGAATTATTTCAACACCATCTTCTTCTGCTTGTTTGTCGCCCTCAGCAAACTCTATGACTATCCAAAAATTAGCAGAACTTTGAGTATTGACAAGACCGCAAAGCATGATTTGACGACCATCTTTCATGCCCATCACATATCTGCCATCGAAGCCATCATCATCCTTGAAATCATGCACTTCATCAGTCACATCAAATTTTAATTTCCGTGCAATGGCTTTCGTATCTTTAACCATATCATTAAAATCGACGTCAATATCCTCATACACGTACATGTATAAGTCCATGCCATCGCCTTCGCACTCAAATTCGTTGTCAGTATTTTTTACAATTTTAAAATCACTTGGTAGCGTCATAGCAATTTTATAATGTTCCCATACAAATTCCTGTTGAGCGGTGATAGAATTTGAAAAGAGCATAAATGCTCCTATGGTAAGGAGAGAAAAAAACTTGATTTTCATACTTGATTTTTTTGATTTTTAAAAATTGTTAAAATTTGGATTTTTTGGTACTTGTTTTTTGATGACACAAAGTAAGTCTTTATCAATATAAGATGCTCAATATTACTTTTGAAAACATCAATTTTAACAGATAGATAACTAAAATAACTGAACATGGTTAGATAAAAAAATGAAGATTTGATTCATATATCAAATCTTCATTTTTTTTAAATATTTTTTCAAACTACTGTACAGTAAAAAAAATTAAATTGTAAGGCATTGATAATCAATAATATAGTTACAAACAATATTGGCTAAATAGTCAATAAAAGATTTAA
>JAYTUY010000210.1:0-16357 GCA_043744275.1 Saprospiraceae bacterium | reverse complement strand
TTACACTTAGACCCCAATAGTTTTGTCCTGTTTCATTCTTTATTCAACAATTTTTAAACCATAGTAGCTTTTTTCCTAATTTAACAATGTCAAGTTACTATTATCTTTATTATTTTTAATATTGAAAGCGTGCTTCATCTCATGCCCTAAAATTTCGGTTTTAGAAAATGTTGAACCATTAGCTTTATCTTTATTAGGTACAAATCTTGTAAGAGTATTACGACTTTGTCCGCCATCTCTAACAGTATAAGACCCTTTTGCTCCCGTAGGATCATCTTTTGAAGGAAGACCGTTATTCATAGCGATTGTATGAGTATCACCATTTTTTAATAAATCGTCCACAACTTCTTTTACTTCACCTCCCATGTCATTCAACTTATTCAAAGTAGCCTGAGTTTCTCTAAAATATGAGTTTGTTCCAGTATATTCCTTGCCAGATATTACATCATATAATTTACCATCACCTCCATACTTTACCGATTCAAATTTTTCACCTTTGGGTAGATTTTGTCCACCTGCAATAGTAATAATTATATCTTTACCATTTGGGTCAATATATTTTATAGGATTATTCATTGTATAATTATATGGCGACCATTTAGAATACTTTTCACTTAAAGGGTCAATATTACCCCACCTTGCCACCGCTGCATCATAAAACCTCGCCCCATAATCATTCCACCCCAGCCCAAAATCATCATTCCACTCCTTCCCATTGTAGCCGTATTTATTATCCCCTTTTGCACCATTCCAGTTCCCCTCCATGTTCAAACCAAAAGGATAATAGTGGTTGATTTGCTTAATATCCCCTGAAACTACGATGCGGTCGTTGTTGCCATCACTGAAAGTTACTCGCGTATTGCCTAAGTGGTCACGTAGCACATATTCATGTAGGTATGAACCATCTGTCTGTCTCACGACTGCCCCCTCAGTATGGGATATTCTTTGCAAGACATTGTTCTTGTATTCTACACCATTCACATAGTCATAAGTATCTACCGTGCCATTATTATTCACTATCTTCCGCAACTTTGCTCCGTTGGCATCATAGATAAATGTGAGGATTCGATTGCCAGCAAATGTAATCACCTGCGGTAAATTTAGGTAATTGTACTGAATATTGGTAATGCCTTTGTTTCTATCGGCTACCAGATTACCGTTTTTATCATAATCAAAATCTCTTGCGTTACCACTATTCGCATATTTAAAGCCTTTGGTAGCTAATGAAGTCTCTGTGACTTTTTTTAGGCGATTGCTGTCTCCGTAGTTGTACGCTAAATTACCGTTCTTCCTAAGTCTTCTTAAAAAAAACCACAAGTTCGTGCAAGTGTTGAGCGCAGCGGTCACTTGCACTTTTACCCACAAATTTATCTTTAAATTAAACGCTAAAATTATACATTTGCACAAAAAACATACAATATGAGTCGAACTCTTAAAATGAATGACCCTCAAGGATTGTACTTCCTTACTTGTACCGTTGTGGATTGGGTAGATGTTTTCACAAGACCTCAATACAAGCAAATCATCATTGATTCTTTGGCACATTGCCAACAAAAAAAAGGTTTGAACATTCATGCCTATGTCATTATGACCAATCACATTCACTTGATTGTTTCTCGTCAAGAAAATGCTCCAGCCTTGTCAGATATTGTGCGTGATTTTAAAAAATTTACAGCGCAACAACTCCTGAAAGCCATTCAAGAACCTGCCGAAAGTCGGCGTGATTGGATGTTAGCTCTCTTCAAAAGAGCAGGAACTAAAAATCCCAATAATGTAAACTACCAATTTTGGATTCAAGACAATCATCCTGTTTCACTGTATTCTTTGAAATTTGTCATTCAAAAACTCGATTACATTCACAACAATCCTGTACGATCTGGTTTTGTGGCTGCTGCGCATGAGTATGTTTATTCCAGTGCAAGCGTCTATCTAAACAACCATAAAACGCCTTTATTAGCTATTGATGTTTTGGATATTTTCAATACTATTGGCTCTTTATCTTAATTATGTCAAACATCTTTACACCTCTCAGCTTTTTTTATTCTTTCAAGTTTAAAATATCAGCATTGGGGCAGAATGTGCAAGTGACCGCTCCGCTAAACACTTGCACGAACTCCAGCCTTTATTTAATATTGGCTTGCCGAACACTTGGGCAGAACGGTGCGTTTCGCTCCATCAAGCCACGCAAAGCGTGATGGCGCAAAATGCGCTCACTGAAAAGCATGACTGAGGGGGTATCTTCCGTTTCTTTTTATATGAGCATTTACTTCTTACCTTAAATTTATTTAGGAATAGTGAAAAAGAAAGTAGAACCTTTCTCTGGTTCGGATTCAATCCATATTTTTCCGCCCAATTGGGTCACTATTTTATGGCAAATGGATAAACCGATGCCTGTGCCTTCATATTTGCTGCGGTGATGCAGGCGTTGGAAAATGACGAAAATGCGGTCTTTATGTTCATCAGCTATGCCGATACCATTGTCTTTGACACTGAAAAGCCAGTCAGCTTCTCTTTCTATCGAATTAATGAGAATGATAGGGCGGCTATCTGGAAGCCTGAATTTTATAGCATTGCCTATCAAATTTTGAAATAATTGGACTAAAAATGAAGCGATGGCTTTTACTGTGGGCATTTCACCACATAAAATATTGGTATCGGTTTCCTCTATTTTCAATTTCAAATTGGTTCGTGCTATATGTATCACATCACCCACGTCAACGGGTTCGAGTTCCAAATCAACTTTTCCAATGGTCGCGTATTGCAAAAGGGCATCCAATAAGCCATTCATACGCGTCGCACCATCGTTGATGAATCCGAAAAAAGGCTTTGAATCTTCATCCAACAAATGGGCGTATCGCTGCTGAATCACTTGAGAATAACTGCCAATCATGCGAAGGGGTTCTTTGAGGTCATGAGAGGTGATATACGCAAATTGTTGAAGCTCTTCGTTGGCTTGGCGGAGTTGCTCATTTTGTTTTTCAATCTGACTATTGCGTTCCAAAAGCAAAGCTTGAAAGCGATTTTCCTTGGTCAGTTCTTCGATTTTACGTTGTTTTTCACGCAAGGCGTAGCGGATTTCATAATCCAAAATGTGCATATTGCGCTGCATTTTCAGATAATCTTCTTGCTTTTCAGAGTAAATCATTTGAGCGCGTAAAGCCCTTTTGTAGTTCTGATCTTTCTTTAAAATATCTGAAAACAGCTTGAATCCACGCAATTCCGAAGCATCATCTTTCATGCGCCTCGCTGCGGCAATACCTCCCAAAACCAAATCCGTTGCCCCCTCAGTATTTTCCTCTAAAAAAGCAATTTGAGCCAAATTCAAAAGATTGATTTGACGACCTGGTGCATTGTCTATTTCTGACATATACTCTGCCGCCAATTGAGCATTTTTAACCGCTTTAAACATATCGCCGAGTGCCAAATAAGTGCGGCTCATGAGCGCGTTAGCATGGGCAATAAAGTTTTTTCGTTCTAATTTTTTAGCAGATTCCAAAGCTTTTTTAAAAAAATCAAGGGAAAGAAGGTACTGGTCGGATGCATAATAAAGGTTGCCAATATTTAAATTAATAGCAATTCGGGTAGGTTCTGTCAATACATTTCGATACTCATTTAAAACGGTGTTGTATCTATCAAGAGCTTCTTCGTAGTTAAATAAATTGGCATAAATAGTCCCTATATTAATCAAACAGTTGGATGCATTATTCCTCAAACCCAACTTTCTGCTTTTTTCTAAGGCATCCACAAACATCGGCATAGCTGTTTTATAATCAGAAAAAACACTGCGCGTAATGCCTATATTGGTCAAGGCGGTCACTTCTTTTTCGCTATCACCTATTCTATGACTCACTTCAAGAAGGAGTTCACTGAAATATTCTAATTTTTTAAAATCTTGTTTTTTGAAATAAATTTGAGAAAAACGGGAAAGCAATAAAGCGTTCAAATCATCTGAAAATACTGAGGGGGTCGCTTGAAAGAGAAGCCATGCTTCGTTCAGAAGGTCAAGAGTCGTTTTATAATCATTTTTTTGAAAAGACAAATTGCTTGAGTCAATCAGCGACACTATTTTATTGAGGGCTGCTAATTCACTGCGTTTCTCTTCAACGATTTCGGAGTTGTGTATTATTTCTTTAGTGAAATTTGACATTTATCATTTTTCTGAATAACGTAAAATATTTTGTAGAGCATTTTTAAAGTCATTTCATTACTCAAATTTGAGGTTTTTTTATGTAAAATCCCTTTTAAATAGAAAAAAATATTAGACATTTGACCGAATAAAATATTGAAATTAAAATCAGCACATTTAATTTTGTGTAAAAATGAGAAATTAAATCAAATTAATAAGAATATGATACAAAGAATTCAAACAATTTACTTGTTAATAGCCACTATCGTATTGGGGTTGATGTTCATACCCCTCAGTATCGGCACGGCTACGCCCACTTCCGAAGGCATTTTTTCAGATGGTATTTTCAATCTCTACGACAATAAAGGGTTGATGGCTTTGAACATTATTCCGATGGCTGATTATCTGATTGCTATTTTCCTTTTTACCAACAGAAAATTACAGATGATTTTGGCGAGTATTGGCAGTTTGTTATCGTCTGCTTTTGCAGGGGTTTGCGCTTATATCGTCACGATGGATTCGGCTCAAATTGCCTTGGGTGCGGCTATGCCTTTGTTGGCTTTGCTCTTCGGCTATTTGGCTTTTCGCAATATCAAAAAGGATGAAAAAATCGTTCGGTCTGCTGATAGATTGCGTTAGAATGGCAGCAATCTACGTGTATTAGACCACGAATTTTACGAATTGACGAATATTTGCCAATTTATATGTTGACTATTAAATGGACTTAAATAATCGACAATAAACCTTCGAGGTTTCAAAAACCTCGAAGGTTTATTTCGCTGATTATCAACATTTTATAAAATAATTGAAAGTGAGGATTATTTAAGGCAACCTACTTATTAAATGTCAACACGTAAATTAGCAAATATTCGTCAATTCGTAAAATTCGTGGCTCAATACACATGAAAAAAATTTAATCCAATATCTCAAATTTTGTATAAGGCACCAAAGCTTTCGGAATCCGCACCCCCTCAGTCGTTTGATGATTTTCGAGAATAGAAGCGATGATGCGCGGCAATGCCAGGGCTGAACCATTGAGCGTATGAGCAAACTGCATTTTACCATTCGCATCTTTGTAACGGCACTTCATTCGATTGGCTTGATAAGTCTCGAAATTAGAGACTGAACTCACCTCCAGCCACCGTTTTTGAGCAGCCGACCACGCTTCAAAATCGAAAGTCATAGCCGAAGCATGACCCATATCGCCGCCACAAAGCCTTAAAATCCGATAAGGCAATTCCAATTTTGCCATCAATCCTTTGATGTGCTCGACCATATCGAGGAAAACATCATAGCTTTTTTCAGGATGGGCAAATTGCACTATTTCTACTTTATCGAATTGATGCACTCGATTCAAGCCACGTACATGAGCGCCATAGCTGCCTGCTTCCCTGCGGAAACATTGCGTATAACCGCAATATTTTATTGGAAAATCCTTTTCAGCAAGGATAACATCGCGTAAAATATTGGTTATAGGCACTTCTGCCGTTGGAATCAAGTACAAATCATCTTTTTCTGCATAGTACATTTGCCCTTCTTTATCTGGCAATTGTCCTGTGCCACGCGCCGACGCTTCATTGACCACGAGAGGCGGGATGATTTCTTCATAGCCGGCTGCATGGGCTTCATCGAGAAAAAATTGAATCAAAGCTCTCACTAATTTTGCGCCTTTCCCTCTAAAAACAGGAAAGCCCGCACCTGCAATTTTGACACCCAACTCAAGGTCGAAAATGCCATACTTTTGAGCCAGTTCCCAATGAGGGAGAGCTGAATCGGGTAGCTGAGGCAATGTTGACATCCAATATTGCCAAGCCTCGTCGCCATCCAAATCTTTGACGAGCTTATTGGTGGTAATATCTGCTTTGTTTTCGCCTGAAATAGCAATAGTCACCTCATTATCATCTGCTGATTTGCCAAATGGCACAGCGTCGTTGGGTATATTGGGCAGGGTGAGTAAAAGATTTTCCAATTGCTCCTCAGCTTCAGCTTTTTTATCTTCGAACAGTTTAGATTTTTCTTTCACCTCAGCCACTTGTGCTTTCATTGCCTCCCCCTCAGTACGCTGACCGGATTTCATCAAATCACCGATTTTTTTAGAGAGTTGATTGCCTTCAGCGAGGAGACTATCAAGCTCGGTTTGAGACGAGCGACGTGTATCATCAATAGAGAGCACTTGGCTGATGACATCTTGAATATCCTCATCACTCCAGTTGCGTTTTTTAAGACCCGTTATAACACGGTCTTTTTGGTCGCGGAAAAAATTAAGTTGAAGCATAATTATATTTATTAAAATGAAAATTTTAATTTTTTTGCAAAAATAATATTTGCGGATTAAAAATAAAGTTTATCTTTGCCAAAACTAATAGAGACAAACGAAAAGCAACTAAAATTATAACATCTCAATTATATAACATTTCCTCGATCAGATACGTTTAAACTCGTCGAATTGTTGTAGCTCCCGTTCCTACTGAAAATATAAATCAAAATCGTTCTAATAGTTTGATAATCACGCACTTATACCATTCATTGTCAGTTTTGAACTACCTAACACTTAGTTCAAAATAGCTCTTAATAAAAATGCAATCCTTTCTTACAAAAACCTTATCCCGCTTTCAAAATGTAGAAATAGCGCGTGGGAATGATGAAGGACAAGATTCTGTCAGAGAATAACCTAATCAAATTTTTTCACTTTTGATTTGCAGTTTTCAACCCATTATTATGGGCTGATACTGAGGGGTAGTTTAAATTTATTTTTTACAACACTTATAGATTTTTAACAAATCTTATTCATTTTGAAAAAAAATTCAATTTTAAAAAATAATTATTTTAATAACATTTCGTTCGCATGAAATACGACATATTGCAATTAAACGATATGCTGGTGCAAGAATTGAGAGAAATTGCCCTTAAGCTTGAAATACCTGAATATAAAAAACTCAGTAAACAAGACTTGATTTACAAAATCCTCGATGCACAAGCTGTCAACGCTTCGCCCGATAACAAATCGCCCGAAATCCTTGTAGAAGACAACACTCCTTACGGCAAAATTCCTTCTGCTCTTCACAAATCAAAAGATAAAGAACCGCGTGTAGAAAAACGTCCTCGAAAGCGACTTGGCGAAGGCGAAGATTCTGCTCCACCCGAAGAAATATCATTTAATAAAAGCGTGAAGCAAGAGCGACCACCTCGATTTGAATTGTCAGATCGCTTCGATAATCTTTCTTCTCCAGCTCTTGATCCCATTGATGAGGAACCTCACACGCCCGTTTTGCAAGCTCCAGAAGATGACGATGACGACGATTTTATCAATCCAGCTTTGATGGAATTTGACGATGATTACCCGCCAGTTTCTAAAAAAGAAAAAAAACCTTCTCATAAAGACCAGCAATATTCTAAAAATGAATCTATGCCGGCTGTTCCAAAATTCAATATTGAATTAGATGGCGTAATTGAAGGCGAAGGTGTTTTGGAAATGATGCAGGATGGTTATGGTTTTTTACGGTCTGCGGACTACAATTATATGACCTCTCCAGACGATATTTATGTATCGCCTTCTCAAATAAAACTTTTTGGTTTGAAAACCGGTGATGCTGTGCGCGGAGCGATTCGCCCACCAAAAGAAGGAGAAAAATATTTCGCTCTTTTGAAAGTATCAAAAATCAATGGCTTAGAACCGCACGACGTGCGTGACCGCGTACCTTTCGACTATTTGACGCCGCTTTTCCCTTCTGAAAAATTTACTTTAACCAGTTCGCCAACAGGTCGTGATTTCAATAATCGCATGATTGATCTTTTCACGCCGATTGGTAAGGGTCAACGCGGACTCATTGTAGCACAACCGAAAACAGGTAAGACGTTTCTCTTAAAAGATATAGCGAACGCCATTGCTAAAAATCACCCTGAGTGCTATCTGATTGTTCTTCTTGTGGACGAACGTCCTGAGGAGGTCACGGATATGAAACGCTCGGTAAAGGCTGAAGTAGTGGCTTCTACCTTTGATGAAGCGGCTGAAAATCACGTCCGCGTAGCGAATATTGTGCTTGAAAAAGCAAAACGCTTAGTGGAATGTGGTCATGATGTCGTTATTTTATTGGACTCAATCACCCGTCTTGCACGCGCTTACAACACTGTGGCACCTGCTTCAGGTAAAGTGCTTTCGGGTGGTGTGGAAGCGAATGCTTTACAAAAACCTAAAAAATTCTTTGGTGCTGCCCGTAAAATTGAGAACGGCGGCTCGCTCACAATTCTTGCAACAGCTTTGATTGATACAGGCTCGAAAATGGACGGTGTTATCTTTGAAGAGTTCAAGGGAACGGGTAATATGGAGCTTCAACTCGATCGTACTTTGGCTAACAAACGCATGTATCCTGCCATCAATGTCAACGGCTCTTCTACGCGCCGCGACGATTTGTTGCATGATCGCGCAACTGTCCAAAGGATGTTTATTTTGCGCAATAATTTGGCAGATATGAAGCCCGATGAAGCCTTTGATTTCCTTCAAAAACACATGTTGCACACGAGCAGTAATGAAGAGTTTTTGCAGTCGATGAATGGTAGATAAATAAATAATTAAATGTAAAACCGCAAAATATTAAATGCAAAATGTAAAGATTAACGCATTGGTACTTTTGCGGTTTTACATTTAATATTTTGCGGTTTTATATTTTCAAGATACTCCTTTCAACTGCTGCCGAATAATATCCACAGCATGTTGATTTCTGTAAAAGTAAAGATGGTGAGTAATTCTATCTTTCAATCCCACCGTAGTACCGACGCCTGTTACATCTAAAATTTGAATGCCATTTAAATTAGAATTATTCGATAAACCATTGCGTCCCAATCTGTTACGCCTTAACATTAATTTTGATATACCTAAAAGCCTATCTCTTCGGTGTCTAAAAATAGTCACTTCATCCGCTATTTTAGATAAATTTTCAAAGCCTTTTCCTTTTTCAAAAACATCGCAATCCAAGTCGGGGGCAGCTAATATAATTTGATTAAAGAGCTTTTTATCCTTTCCCAATTGTTGAAAAATATGCTGAAAAAAATAATTACCCATTGAATAACATAAAAGATGGCTCTTATATGTCATGTCTTGAATTTCGCTATTTCTATTTAAAAAATCAGTGAGAATTTTAAAATCTTCAATCAATTTTTCTGAAAATTCTATTGTCTTTTCTCTGCTCTCCGAATACCCCAAATCGCCCTTATGCCAAATGATGGAAATAGTGCGGCTTAACGTTTTTTCACTCACATAATGTCTATCAAAACTATTCACATAGCCCGATAAACGGGGGATATATTCACCGTTCCAACCATGAAAAAAAACTAAAGTATTGTCCTCAGAATGGCTCGAATTCAATAGGTCATGATTCAATAGGTCATAAAAAACTTTAGCTGATTTGACATAAATTTTGCGATGGCTGAGATCAGATAAATCTGTCATGTAGCCATAATAAATGCTGAGGTCTAATCTTATTTCGATGAAATAATGCTGAGGATACCCCTCAGTATAAGGCAGGTTTTGATATGTTTTTTGAGATTCAGTCATGGTGATTGTTATTTAATTTTATTTGTAAAAGCAACGTAAAAGTATAACCCCTTGTTGAAAAACAATCTAAAATTATTTAAAAAAGTAAAAAAAATACTGTTAATGGATAGCTATAAGCTTACTCGATGACTTTTGACCATCGCTGATACGCACTAAATACGTCCCTTTCGCCGCATTTTCCAATTCTATTTTTTCATTGATGTCTATTAAACTTTCATTAATTTTTTTTTCAAAAATAATTTTACCATCTATGCTTAAAACATTGATAGTCAATGGATTACGCGCTTTTTCATTCATTTTTATAGAAATTGAAAATTGCCCCTCGTTTGGATTTGGAAAAATTTTCATGTCATTTTGAGAGAATAATTCATTGCTCGAAGTCGTACATCCAGCCAATGCCGTTTTCACATCCTGTCGGAGAGTCGGTAATTTAGCGTACAGCAAATTACCTGGGCATTCTGTATAGTCAGGCGCACAACCATCGCGATGCCCGCTGATATTGTTCATAGTAGCATAATTTGAACGAATGGCACTGTTTCCAAGTGGGTCAATTTTAGATTCAGATGCTTTCCATGTTAAAAGTTGAGTCAATTTATTTAATGCCAATTGAGCGGGTTCAACACTCGTAAAATTGCCAATCAAACAAACGCCCATCGTATTCGCATTATACCCACACATGTGCGCACCCACGACATTATTGCCGCCGCCACGCCCGACAAAAAGTTGTCCGTCGGGAGCGATGAGCCAATTATAACCAATATCCGACCAGCCATTCGTATTCACATGCAAATCAAAATAGGAGGCTACTACGGCTGCCCAATTGCTGCTCGTATTGTTGCTCGCGCTATGATGTACTATAAGGTGTGTGACAGTCGTGACGGTCGGCGAACCTTTGTATATTTTATCGTCCGTCAAGCCCCATTGAGCACCCCAAACTGCCCTTGATACTGAGGGGGGTACTGCACAAGCTGCCCGCAATTCCAAAAGATTGCCAACACTCCCCGTTGAAATATTACCGGGCGAAAACAAGCGAATTTTAGCTTTTTTCAAGCGAATATCATTGGATTTTATGCTAAAACGCACTCGGATAGCCGTTGTGTTTTTATCCAATTCAAGCATATTAGTCATCATTTTCAAGGCGGAATTGTCGGCATCTGAGTTGTATTCTACGGGTTGCCATTCTTTCGACCATGTACCATCTTGCTTGGTTTGGACACAGACCTCTACCAAACTGGCATCAATCCGCAGCCCTTCGATAGCGACTGATAAGGCAATAAATGGCTCAGGCTTTTGGAGCGTGACTGCCATATCTTGAGTGGTAATAATGCCCTCGCCTTTAGAACCATATTTCCAGAGGTTGATTTTTTCAGTTTTGAGGATTTTAGAAGGCTTCGTAAAGCTCAATTCAATATTTTGACCATTTTGGGCAGGGGTTTTATTGATTAAAAATAAATAAAATAAAAGGAGAAGGTGCGTTTTTTTCATAGTGACAATGGTTAAGTAAATGATGGATATTGGAATCGTCGAATTGACAAATTTACAACGAATAGATTAGAATATATATATCTGCCTCAATCATTAAATTTTAATCTCATTTCATTTTTCAAAAAAAAATAAAATTTTTATTGAAAAAACAAAAATAATTCTTGCGAATATTCGCTAATAGTTATAATTTTAGCGAATATTCGCTGATTTAGTATTTTTTATAAAAATTGGCATCTATAATTATCTGATAATCAATGCTTTACGAAAAAATCAAATTTCCTGTAATTTTAAAGTTAAAAAAAAATGGTTGATACACTTGAAAGAAGTACAATACTAAACGGCGGCTCGTTTATCATTCAGGATTCTACGCCCGACTCTACTTTTATCCCTGAGGAATTGGGTGAAGAAGCTCTCATGGTCAAAAGCATGGTTCAAGATTTCATTAAGAATGACATCGAACCGAATCGCGTTGCTCTTGAAAAGCAAAAAGAAGGTTTGGCAATTAGCCTGATTGAGAAAATGGGTGAGCTGGGATTGCTCGGTTCGCACATGCCTGAGGAATACGGCGGTACTGGATTGGACACCAATACCAACACCATGATTTGCGACGAACTCGGTCCCGCAGGTGGATTTACAGTGAGTTATGCGGTGCAAACGGGTATCGGTATGTTGCCCATTTTTTATTATGGAACGGAAGAACAAAAACAACAATATTTAGTCCCTGCTATTCAAGGCAAACTAAAAGTGGCTTATTGCTTGACTGAGCCAGGCAGCGGCTCGGATGCTTTAGCGGCTAAAACCCGCGCTGACCTTTCGCCTGATGGACAGCATTATATTGTGAATGGTCAAAAAATGTGGATTTCTAACGGCGGTTGGGCTGATACATATATAGTGTTCGCTAAAATCGACGGTACGAAGTTTACAGGCATCATGATTGACCGCCATACTGAGGGGGTCACCTTGGGAGCAGAGGAAGATAAATTGGGCATCAAAGGCTCTTCTACTCGTCAAATTTTCTTTGAAAATGTGAAAGTACCTGTAGGAAATGTCTTGGGTGAAATAGGGAAAGGTCACTTGATTGCTTTCAATGTCTTGAACGTGGGTCGTTTCAAACTCGGTGCATTGTGCTTAGGCGGTGCTAAAACAGTAGCAACAATGGCAGTTAAATATGCCAATGAGCGTCAACAATTCAAGACAACTATTGCTAATTTCGGTGCAATTCAGTACAAATTGGCTGAAATGGCTATTAAAATATTCGTCGGTGATTCATCTCAATATCGCATTTCTAATTTAATGCAAGAGAAAATTGCTGCATTGAAAGCGGAAGGCATGTCTTATGCTGAGGCAACTCTCGAATCAGCAGAGGAATATGCCATCGAGTGCGCTTTGATAAAATTTATTGGCTCCGAGGCTTTGGATTATGTGGTGGATGAAAACGTGCAGGTGCATGGTGGCGTTGGTTTTTCTGAAGAATATGGTGCAGCGCGCGCTTATCGCGATAGCCGCATCAACCGTATTTATGAAGGCACGAACGAAATCAACCGTCTTTTGAGTGTTGATATGTTATTGAAAAAAGCGATGAAAGGTGAGTTAGACATCGTCGGTCCAGCTTGGGCGGTTCAGAAAGAACTGTCTTCAATGCCTTCAATGGAGCGTCCGACAGGCGAATATGGTGAAGAATATGCTGCTTTGAAAGATTTCAAAAAAATCATTTTGATGGTAGTCGGCGCGGCTGCCAAAATGCAAATGGACGGTAAAATCGACCTTCGCAACGAGCAGGAAATATTAATGAACGCAGCAGATATGCTCGCGGAAACATTCAATAGCGAATCGACTCTTTTACGCGTACACAAACTCTCCAGCATGACCAATAAACCACAACCACAAGAAGTCTATGATGCCGTTTTGAAAATTCAATTTGCTGACGCCACTGCGCGCATGAGCAAATGGGCAACCGATGCTTTAGCGTCTTTTGCAGAAGGTGATTTGCTCAAAACGTTCTTAATGGGCTTGAAACGTTATACCAAATATCCTGCGGTCAACGTGAAAAACAATCGTCGTATCGTTGCGAAAGCGATGATTGACGCTAATGAGTATTGTTTCTGAAATAGTGGAATAATTTGATTTGACTTGACGAAGCTGTTCTAACAAGAGCAGCTTTTTTTTTATGTAAAAAATAGCTTTTACAATTTTTAAAAGAATCTATAATTGTAAAATTAACGCCCCAATTTCCCCCCATTATTCCAATATACCATTAACAAAACGCCAAATAATGCACCGCCAACATGGGCAAAATGGGCAATATTTGAAGTAGAATGCGACATATTGCTGATGCCAGCATACAACTCAATGCCGCCATAAATCATGACAAAATACTTCGCTTTCATCGGAATCGGCGGAAACAAAGGCATGATAATATTGTTGGGAAACAAAAAACCATAAGCGGCTAATAAGCCAAATATAGCTCCTGAAGCTCCTACCATCGGCGTATCCATTATCATCATAGCTTCATCAGCTGAGAGTGCAGTATAATTAAGTTGATAGTACTTCACAGCAAAATCCAATGCCAACGCTCCAAAACCTGTAAACAGATAATAAATCAAAAAGCGTTTCGCTCCCCAAATATATTCAACGGGTGGTCCAAACATGTACAAACCAAACATATTGAAAAATATGTGCGTCAAGCTACCATGCATGAACATATATGAAATCAACTGAACAGGATGAAAAAAATCTGACGCAGGAAAATGGACTGCTAAATACGTATTTACTATACCATCGTTAATAAATCCATATGGTGTAAATTCATTTCCAAAAATTGTCCTTGCACCGAAGTAAACCAATATATTAATGATTAAAAGGTTTTTGACAACAGGCGTGATATTATTAAAATTCATAAAATTTTTATTTGTAATGAATTGATATAATTGACACAACATGCAGCAAGTTTCAAAACTTGCTGCATGTTAAATGTTATTTATTATTGTAAAAATTGCTTCTGCAAATCTTCTAAATCGAATGAGATAAAACAGTTTCTCCCCGATGGACTTTTAAACGGCATGGCGCAAGCAAAAAGTTGATCAATCAGCTCTTGCATCTCCCGATTGCTGAGGGGGTTGCCGCGCTTCACGGCTGCCGAACGCGCCATAGAACGGGCAATGCGCTCTGAAATATTGAGCTGAAAATCTACCTCCGTTTTATATTGTTCAAGCAATGTTTCAATGACTTTTTGCTCATCTTTATGATGTGTCCAATCGCTTGGCAGACCGTGAACGATAAAAGTATCGCTGCCAAACTCCTGCACATCGAAGCCTAAATGATTGATTTCAGGCAATATTTCTTTCAAAATCGCTGAATCGCTCGGTGAAAAATGCAGGGTTTTAGGGAACAATTGTGTTTGCGTCGAAACATGTTTTTCTTCTAAAAGGCTCAGATATTTTTCATATAAAATGCGTTCACTCGCTGCTTGTTGGTCAATCAAAAGGAAACCCGATTTGATATGGCTCACAATATAGGAGCTGTGAATTTGATACGGCTCGCGTTGCTGTTTTGAAAATGACCCCTCAGTATCATCGAGCATAAAGGGTGCTTCCGACGTTTCAAAATTGCTTTGAAAGGTTAAAGTCTCCCCTTCATTTTCTTCTTGATAATGTTCGTTGTCATTTATAAACTCTTGATTGTCAATGGTTTCTGTCACTTTTACATCAAAAACCTCATAGAGTTTTTCCCAATTTTCAAGATTCGAACGTTCGAGCGTAGAGGGCTTTTTAAAGTTCAAATCGTTTTTGACTTGCTCAAAATTAGACTGCCGTGTTTCATAATTCCCCCTTTGCTCTGGCGGTTTGACAGCCGAGCGTGGAATGATATAATTTTGCCCCAAACCTTGCTCTTGATCAAAATCCAACATGGGCGTAATCGCACTCTGCCCAAGCGCATGACGCACCGCCACTTTCAGATAATTATAGACGATTCGCTCGTCCTCAAATTTTATTTCCTGCTTCGTGGGGTGTACATTTATATCAATCCTCGATGGGTCAATTTCAATAAAAATATAGTACGTCGGAAACGAATCTTTAGGCATCAAATCATCAAAAGCGGCTTGCACAGCATGGTTCAGATATTGACTTTTAATGAAGCGATTATTGACGAAAAAGAATTGTTCTCCTCTTGTTTTCTTAGAAAATTCAGGTTTTCCGACAAATCCTGTAATATTCACCACATCCGTTTGTTCTTCAACAGGCACTAATTTTTTGTTCGTATCTTTTCCAAAAAGACCGACTATTCGTTGCCTCAAATTGCCTGCTTGAAGATGAAAAATCTCTTGCCCATTATGATGTAAACTGAAAAATACTGAGGGGTTCGCCATTGCCACGCGCTCAAATTCATCCATCACATGGCGCAATTCTACGGTATTAGATTTCAAAAAATTGCGTCGGGCAGGCACATTAAAAAACAGGTTTTTTACTTGAAAATTCGTTCCAGCAGGGCATTGACAAGGCTCTTGCGTTTTCAATTCAAAGCCCTCGATGACTATTTTACAGCCTAAGTCGTCCGTGCGCCTGCGTGTTTTCAACTCCACTTGAGCAATAGACGCAATGGAAGCCAACGCTTCGCCCCTAAAACCCATCGTGCGGATATTAAAAAGATCGTCGGCATGGCGTATTTTAGAAGTGGCGTGGCGTTCAAAACTCATGCGAGCATCGGTTTCGCTCATGCCGCAGCCATCATCGATGACTTGGATAAGGGATTTGCCAGCATCTTTCAAAATCAATTTTATAGTGCTTGCCCCTGCATCAATCGCATTTTCCAAAAGTTCTTTTACAGCAGAAGCGGGTCGCTGAATGACCTCGCCTGCAGCAATCTGATTGGCTATTGAATCGGGTAATAATTGAATAATATCTATCATCTACCTATATGTTGCGCCTTTGGCGCGTGTAATAATTGAATAGTATCTATTTTTTTGATTAAAACGTAAAATTAAACAATTCCCTCTAATCCTAATCATTAACTTTTCATTCTGCTTTTGAAACTATAATCTGTCAAAATTGTCTTAACTTTGCACTAAATATCCATTCCAACGCATTCCAATACATGAGTGAATCAATCAAACACGAGTGCGGTATAGCACTTATCCGACTTCTCAAACCACTTGATTTTTACCATAAAAAATATGGTACGGCTTTTTACGGCTTGAA
>JAYTUY010000209.1:0-16434 GCA_043744275.1 Saprospiraceae bacterium | reverse complement strand
AGCAGGTGGTTTTGTACAAATGTACCCACTTGCTTTTTGTCTTTTATCTCATAATGTCAATCAACTTTTTTTCTTTTTAAATGTGTACGGTAGTGAATGTTTAGAATTAACATTAAGATAGTTATCAATAAATTTCCAAATAAAGTGAATATCTAAATTATTTTTCAACCATGTATAATAAATATTAGAATTACTTGATAAAATTGAATTACTTTCAAAGTAAATTTCAAAATATGTCAATAAGTTGTAAACACTACCTCCTGATTTTAACCATTCACATAGTGGATATTGCGCATTCTTGTCAGATGAATTATATTTTAAATATTTAATTAAGTATGGTTCAATCATATATTTATCAGCACCTGCATTTATCCATGAGTTGAGGATAAACTGAAAATCTTTGTCTTGAATATTACTTTCTGTTTTTGCATACTGTAAAATAAAAGGTTGAATTGTACTTAAATCCCCTTTATTTTTTAACCAATCTACTAAAACAAACCTTGCATTAGGTTCTTGTACATAATTCTCAAGATATTTGATTAAAAATTTTTGAATTTGCGGCAAACTACCTCTATTATCTAACCATATTTGAAATACAAAACTAGCATTGATATGTTGAGCATTTTTCTCTAGATATTCAATAATAAAAAGTTGTATGTCTTCGAAATTGCCCTTACATTTCAACCATCTGTCGAATATAAACCTTGAGTTAACGTGTTGAGCATTCTGAATTAAATATTCTATGATGTAAGGTTGAATATCTTTAAATATACTGCTTTTATTATTTAACCAAGCTTGAAATACATAATATGAATTATAATCTGCAGCATTTTTTTCTAAATATTTAAGTACAAATGGCTTAATTGATGCTAAAGAGCCCTTAAGTGTTATACAAGCAGCCAATAATACTCCATTAATATTGTCTATATATTTATGTAAATATTCAATAACACTATTTTTAAGCGCTCCCTTTTCGCCTTTTTCATGAAATAAAGCTCTTATAATATAATTTGTATTTGTATCACTTATATATTTTTCTAAAAATTGAATGATGTATTTTTGAATAATTTCAATTGAACCGTTATAGTCAAACCATGTTATAAAAACATACTTAGAATTAACATATAGCGCATTCTTTTCTAAGTATTGCAAGATATAAGGTTGTATTAGTGTTAAATCACCATTATTTTTGAACCAAACTCTAAATACAAAGCTAGTATTTACATCATGAACATTGTTTTCCAGAAATTTGAAAATAAATTGTTGAACCGTTGCCAAGCCTCCATTGTTTTCAAACCAATATTGAAACACAAAACTTGCATTGGCTTCTTGTGCGTTTTTATTAAGGTATTCAATAATACAATCTTTAATAGATTCTAAATCGCCTTTATTTTCAAACCAATATTGAAATATAAAACTTGAAATGGCTTCTTGAGAATTATTTTTTAGAAATTCAATAACATGTTTTCTAATTATTTCTAAATCACCATTATTGGTAAACCATAATTGAAAAACAAATCTTGAATTAATATCTTGAGCATTGTTTTTTAGAAATTCAATAATATATTCTTTAATCGCTCCTAAATCTCCTTTGTTATCAAACCATAATTGAAAAACAAACCTAGAGTTAATGTCTTGTGAGTTATATTTTAAATACTCAATTATATATTCACTTAAAATGTTAAATTCACCTTTATTTTCAAACCAAGATTTAAAAATATATTTCGAATTAGAATCATGAGCATTCTTTTTCAGATACTCAATTATATATTTTTTAATAACATTTAATTTTCCTCCATTTTCCAGCCATTTCGTTAACACAAGACTACTATTTGTTTTATAGTTATTATTTTTTATATAAAAAAGAATAAACTTTTTAATTGTTTTTAAATCACCTCCACTTTTTAGCCATGCTATAATTACAAAACTTGCATTTTCCTCATGCGCATTTTTACTCAAATAGTTTATAACATATTCTCTAAAAGTTTCAACCTCGCCTTTCGCTACTATAATTGCACTTAAAGGATAACTAGTTTCCTTTTTATAACAATAAAATTTTAGATATTCATAAAAATGATTATTTACAAAATCATCAATTCCTAAATATTTAATATAAGTTGAAAGTATCCTATAAGCAATGTAGCTGGTATTTAGAAAATCAGTATTACTCCTATACCAAATCATAAAAACTTCATTGATAATTTCTTTTTTATCTTCATTCATTTTCCCTTTTGAAGCATAATTTAGGGTAAAACTTAATGGTATCCCAAAGTTTATATCTTCAATATAGTCTTTGAAAAAAACGGCATTATTTGTAAATAAATCTATTCTATCTCCTTCTTCTAAAATCGGTGTAAGACCTATAATGCTTTTTATTAATTCATAATTTTTAGGTTGTTTTTGAATACCTTCTGTAAATAACTGATAAAAGTATTTTTTATTAGGCATAACGGATTGATCAATAATGCGCTCCAAAGTTCTCAACCAATTAGGAGTCATTTCAGATTTGATAGCAAATTTCAATAGATCTTTAATTTCTCTTTTTACGTCTGAATGATTAATTTCTAAATGAATAATCAATACTTCATCTACAATCGTATCGTGAATTACACGTAATGAGTCATTTTCTATTTCTTCTATCCAACCATCTGATTTTAGTTTTTTTATAGCTGTTTTTAAGTAAGGTGTTTCATAAAATCTTTCTATTTGCTCATTATTTGTAGGCATTACTGCAAGCAAATAAAAAATTTGAGAATCTATCTGTGAAAAATCAGTTACACCTAATGTCAAACAAAGTCTCTTTTTAATCCATTCTTTAAAAGAACCTACTTCCCTAATATCAGCAGTAGTCACTTTTTGACTAAATAATAAAAATCTAAGAAATACTGCAAAAGATGCTTTCATTTTAAAAAATTCCTGATTTTTAACATTCAGATTTTCTTTTACTTCTTTTAGAATTTCATTAGTTACAAAGGCTTCATAAGCTTTTTGTGAAGCATCATCTTTGAGTTCAACATGATAGAAATCATCCGAACTTGGGAATTTTGAGCTTGAACGGTATGTATAACGACAATTGGCTAAAATTTTAATAATAAAATTATCGTTATCTCCATTTAGTTGATTAACAATATCACTGTTAAAACTTTTGCTTTCTTCAATATAATCAAATAATAGTAAATAATTGTTTTCTAAGGAAAGAATAGATTTTAATTCAACAACTGAAGATACTGAGGGGTGTACACGCAAAACAATCCATCCATTAGTAAGTGCTAATTGCCCAATTTCAAACATAAATCGTGTTTTACCAATACCCCCTTCACCGAATATGATACAGCCATCATAAATCTCAGAATTCAGAACTTTATCAACTACAGTTGATTCAGCAATAAATTTATCTAACCCCTCATTTTTATTTTTGTAACTATCACGACTAATATAAGGTAAGTTGTTGCTTTGCAAATAGTCTTGGTATTTGATTTTAGTAGAAGATACTGACTCGGATTTGGGCGAAGTTAATAAAGTGAATCCTGCTGGATAATCAACTTGTTTTTTTGAAGATTCATAAATATGGTAGGTGTTTCCAAAATTTGCTTCTGTAATTTCATTAATATTGAAAATTTTCTCTCCTATTTGAAAATGTTGTGTGCCACATTTACCCATAAAAGCTTTCAATTCCGAAAAATCATAGGGAACTTCATGTATCTCATCATTAAGATTGATGCTTATAAAGCTTTCAGATACGCTTTGAATGAAGATATTTGTTTCTTGGTTTTTCATAAATTTTTTTTTCATGAGAAGTCAGCTTTATCAATTTTTTTAATATTGTAGATTTTCTGAGCGTTTTGGTGTATTATTTTCTCATTTATTATTTCTTCCTTAATATCTTGCTCTATTTGTTTAGCATTTTCTGTAATTTCAATTGGCTTTTGTTCTTGAAAGAAAATATTTACTATTAAAAATGCAGCGGATGAGATAACACCAATTAATGGCTCTATTTCTCGACTTTTATAATACCACAGACATGACAATATAAATACAATTGCCGTAGCAACAAGAGTTATTCTATTTCCAATTATTCGTTTCATCTGATAAGTATTTTGATGTAATTATGAGAAGTCAGCTTTATCAATATTATCAATATTATAGATTTTCTCAGCGTTTTGAATAATAGTAGGTTTACCTCCTTTATGGGAGAATAAATCATTTAAAGCACTTGGTAAGATTTTATCTAATTGTATCTTGAATTGATATTTTAAATTATCAATATTGGTATAACTTGTATAGAAATGCCCTAGTTCGCCTAATTTCTTCTTAAAATTGATTAATGTTAAAATCATATCATTTAAGCTACCAGTATTTGTTGGAGCATCTTTAAAATATGTCCAAATTTTAGGCTTACCTGTAGCTTTAAATGTTTCATAAGCCGTATCAAACTCTTCCGCGGTATATTTCCCCACTTTAGTAAAAAATAGACAAATAGCAATATCACACACTTGTAAAGCTTTATTATATTCATTTTGAAGCCGTGAATCAGATATTGTATCCATAAAGTATTCCCATTGCACAAGTTCCAAATAGATACCTTGTTTATGCAATCGGTCATTTTCAACACTTATAAATATTCTGAATTGTTCTCTATCTCCTTTTAGTTCTGAAGAGGAAGCTAAGAATATTTTAATAGTTTTAGTTATCATTTTCAAGTTTTGAATTTTAAGGTGAGTTTAGTTTTTTTTTTAATTGAAGAGAACATTTTTATTAGGGTTAAAAATAAGCAAATATTTTATAATTGGAGTGAAGAAGTGTATGATTTCAACTCAAATTAAACCTATTACTCATAAAAATCTCCTGACACTAAATCAAAATAGGAAGTGCGACTCATGTAAAATCAAAGTCTCGAATCCACCTCCTGACTTTCCAAAGCCAATACATAAATCAGGTACTATAATTTCCATATTTTTTGAATAGAATTCTTGAAAAGAATGAGGTTTTACTGAGGGGGGAGAAAGCTGAAAATGGAGTGATTGTATTCTATTTCAAGGCTTTTTATTGAAATATACTGAGGGGGGGAGATAGCCCATCAATTTTCTTTAACTTTACCCTTCAAATAGCTTGATAATGCTTCAACTTTTAACAGAAAAATATTTCGCTGATTATCAAAATCAACTCAATCGAGACTTGGCAGCTGCTTTGCCTTCTGGCGAAACACCTGTATTTGCACCTGATTCTTTTGGTTTTTATACCTCTGTGGCGTCTGTTTATTCATCAAAAATAGAAGGGGAGGCGATAGACGCGGACAGTTATTTGAAGCATCGCTACATGGGCGTTCAATTTAAACCCGATTATACTAAAAAAACAGACGACCTTTTTAATGCTTATGCCTACGCTCGAGAGAAGCCTTTGACGCTCAATAATTTGTTCCATGCCCATACCTATTTGACTAAAAACATCCTTCGCAGTGTGCAACGCGGCAAAGTGCGCACAGGCGTTATATACGTCACGGATGAAAATGAGCGCATTATGTATGTAGGCGCAAACCCTGCCACCGTTCACCTTGAATTGGATAAGTTGTTTGAAGACATTACTTTTCTACTTCATCAAGATTTGACAATCCATCAAACCTTTTATTATGCCGCCTTTATTCATCTTCTTTTTCTCAATATTCACCCCTTTGCTGACGGCAACGGACGGTCTGCTCGCTTGCTTGAAAAATGGTTTTTAGCTCAAAAAATTGGCGAACAGGCTTGGTATATCTCTTCTGAAAAGTATTATTACCATCATTTGGCAGATTATTACAAAAATTTGCAACGGTTGGGTTTGGAATATGAGTCTCTTAATTATGATAAGGCATTGCCTTTTTTGATGATGTTGCCGCAAAGCATATGATATCAAAGTCTCGGATCCACCTCTTCACTCTCCAAAGCCAATACCCCAAAGAGCCTGAGACGCCAATCAAAACGACAAGGGACAAATCGGGTACTTTAATTTCCATATTTTTCTCGATAAAATTCCTTTCTAATATATATCAAAAGCTTATTAATAGCTTCCTCATCGGGCACATCAGGTAAAGTTGATTGTTCAAAAAGAGTGGTTAATTCATTTTTCATGGACTCCGCTAAATTCAGTAAATCGTCATACTCCATTTTGCCTTGTTTTATATCTAATAAATATTCGCGATTTGGTCGGCGAACAATTATTTTTCCTTCAATGGCTATTTCCTTCGCCATTTCTAATAAGCGAATGGTGTGCATCATATTTTTTGAATCATAGTTTTTATCGTGTGCGATGGTTGTTTTATACCTTTCATCATTGCGTTTTTCTTCCCATTCACGGTATTCTCTGTATGTTTTGCAATAACTTGAATATGCATCTCTATTAAAATACAATAATCCAACAGGCGGCTCACCTTTAGGAATTGAACTTAAAGAAATATCATTGGCAGTTTCTTTTAAGGCAATGCCTTTGTAATGATTGTTTTCATTGTAAAACAAATTGTAGCAATCTTTTAAATGTGGAATAGCTGCCAAACCGCCATGCTCTTGACTCCACTGTTTTTGTTTTAAAAAAATGGTTAGAGAAATGGCTTCTTTACCTTCATAAATATAGCAAAAATCCAAGACCGATTTTCGCTCTTTTTCCTGCGGATTCACAATCTTTTTATTCAATCCACGAGCCTTTTTTATTTGAGTATAAGCATAATTCACAAAGGATTTTTCACACAATTTTGATAAAAACATCTCCAATTTAATGCTATCAAATAAGGGATGTTTAATCAAAATACAATCATCTGGCACATTGAGCAATTCTAAAATATTCGGATTGTTTTTGGACAATAAATCAATGAATTTTCGCAATTCATAATAAACAATGTCATTGGTTTCATTGCTGATTTGCTCTACGTAATTGAGTGAATAGAATTGGTCTTTTGGTAAAATATAAACGCCTCGAATGTCTGTATCTGATGCAGGCGTATCCAATCCATAAGCTTTGCTGCCGCTAATGCACTCAAATATGATAGAGCCTGATTGCTTTAATGTTGAAATATCCACGATTTTTTATTTAAAATGAGGTGTTTTTGCTTCAAATACTGAGGGGGTGCTATTCGGCATCTGAAAGTATTTTAAATTTTACCAAACGTTTGTTTGGTAAAATTTTGACTGAATAAATGGGTTGTTGTGATGTTTAATAGCATTTTACGGTGTTTTATTATTCTGCAAATATAGAATAAAAACAATATCAAGCCCCATCAAAATAATAGAGTTGTTGCAATGGGACACTGATGCGACTGATGCGACTGATGTGACAGATTTTTACTGATTTTTCCTACTGAATGACAAAAAAATCAGTAAAAATCTGTCGCATCAGTCGCATCAGTGTCCTATTGATCACCTAACAAACCCTTTCTAATCCCCATTTTTCCTAAAAATACTGAGGGGGTAAAAACCACTTTTAAATTTACTTCGTAAGTAGCCTTGAAAGACACAAAGACTCGCGCTTGTCGTGATGGGCTTTGCATATTTAAAATTTAGGAAAACATTTAAAGAATCACCTAAACCCTTATTTCTAATCTAAATTTATTCAATAACATTTAAAATCTACTCATGAAAAAATCCTTTACCCAAACAACAATATGGGCATTGTTCCTATTGTTCATTTCTTCTGCTTCTTTACAAGCCCAAACGATTTATGGTTTGACAACTGATAGCAAATTGGTATCGTTTAGTGCTTCAACGCCTGGTACACTTATTACAAATGTCTCTGTCACAGGCACGAAGGTCGGGCAAACACTTGTAGGCTTAGACGTTCGCCCTGCAACAGGCGAATTATTTGCTTTGGGCTATGATGCTACAAACGATTCAGTGACGGTATATGTCCTTAATCCAACGACAGGTGTAGCGACGCCAAAGGCAACAACTATTAAGTTGACAGGCATAGGTTCAACCATCGGTTTTGACTTCAATCCAACCGTTGACCGCATTAGAGTTGTCAGTAAAACAGGTAAAAGCTACCGTTTAAATCCTAATAATGGTGCTTTAGCTGCTACTGATAGCACATTACGCTATGCCGCAACGGACGTTAACACAGGTAAAACACCTGGCGCAACCGCAGCTGCTTACACCAATAGTTTTATCGGTGCAACAGGTACACAATTATATGTGTATGATGAAACTCAAAAGGTGATTGTGTTTCAAAATCCACCAAATGATGGTATTTTGAATACACAACCAGCTCTTGGTGGTGTGTCAACTTTAGCCATCGTTTCTGATTTGGATATTTATACCAATCCGACAACCTTTGCTTCTACAGCCTATGCGGCAGTTCGCACAGGCGCGTTGGATTCCCTTTATACACTCAATATAACCACTGGTTTACTCACTAATATTGGTGCTTTGGGTGCAACAGTTGTTGACATTGCAGTGGCTATTAATCGGACATTGCCAGCTCTTCAAGGCAATTTAGCATTCGGTTTGACTTTCACAGCGGGTAATGCAGCTTTTAATTTCTTAAAATTTGATACTAAAAACCCTAATTTTATTCGCTCTTCGCAAGTGATTACGGGTTTGAAAACGGGTCAAACGATTATGGGATTGGATATGCGCCCACAAGACCTTACATTATATGCACTTGGCTACCGCAGTGCGGATTCAGTCGCCACTATTTATACTTTGAATGATACAACGGCTATCCTCAGCGTATATGCAGGTGCAGATTCATTCAAATTGGCACTCGGTGCAGGGCAAGTCGCCTTTGATTTCAATCCTGTAGCTAATCGTTTACGCATTATTAGTGCAGCCAATCTCAATAATTATCGCTTAAATCTAACTGTTAATCCAATAGCTGTAATTGTTGATACCGCATTGACTTATAAAACAACGGATGTCAATACTGGCAAAACGCCATTGCCTGTAACAGGCGCATACACCAGCTCATATAGCGGCTCAACGGCTACTCAATTGTATGATATTGATGCTGCTTTGAATAATTTAGTGAATCAAAACACAGCCAACGGCGGCTTTTTGAATACAATCGGTGGTCTGGGTTTGACTTTAGATCCTACTGATTATACTGTTGATTTAGATATTTTTTCAAAGAAAGCACCTTTGGTGGATTCTGCTTATTTGATGGCGAATATTACAGGTTCAGGTGGTTTCGACAACCTTTATACCGTCAATTTGGGAACAGGAGCAGCGACATTAGTAGGCAGAATCGGTTATGGCATTGCGATGCGAAATATAGCGGTTACTCTCGCATCTGCTACCACAGGTACGCAGGATTTGCCACAAACTTTGAAAGCAGCTTTGTATCCAAACCCTGCTCTCAACACTATTACAGTGGGTTTTGATAACGGTAAAAGAAAAGCCGTGACAGTGGATATTTATAATTTGCAAGGCAGTTTGATGTTGAGAAAAACATATGAGGCAGGCATCCAAGACTTTGAAAAAACTATCGATATTAGCCGATTGACCAACGGCACTTATTTTGTCCGCATTGCCAATGATAGTGAAGCGACGGTCAAAAAGTTTATGAAATTATAATCATTCTAAGATATAAAGTGAATTATAAGTTGTGTTTTTGTATTTCATTCTATCTGTTAATTTGTTTTCACTGCCTGATGGACTTGTTCATGAGGCAGTTTTTTTTTGTAAGCATACCCCTCAGTATTTGGCTATGAAACTCTTATTATTCATCAATAAAGTCTTGTTTGTTTTTCCTTATAAAATCAACCTGCAACTTATGTAAATCTTCAATTTTATACAGGTCATAAAATTCTGTATCCAAGTCGTTCAAAGGATTATCCTCATAGGATTTACTGAATCCTTCTAAAGTTCCATCTTGATGATTTTTAATTTTTTTCTCCTCTAATTCGAAAATATGGTTCGCTTTTTTTACTAAATCAGCCCATTTGTTAGCACCTACAAGCAGTAAAGCATTTGGTGTTAAATCAGCATATTGCTTGCTTGGATTAAAATAATACTGATTAAAGCCACCATTATTGACTTCTGCCTCTAATTTCCAAATCATATAAATCGCTTGTCTCGGTTTTGAAAGTGACAAAACAGTTTCAAATTCTTTAGAATAATCCCATGAAAATTTCTCCATGATATTGTCAAAAATCGTTTGAATAAGTTCATCGTCAGGGGTAGAATCAATAATTTCAGTGGTCAACTTTTTGTAAATAGGTCTATTCTTATATTTATGGAGCATCTTAGACAAATCATCTTTCAAAGTATCATTGACAGATTTGTCAGTGCTATTTTTATTAATGTTGACTTGTTCTGAGCAGCCCAAGAAATTGAGTAATGACGCTAATATTCCCATTCTTAATATTGTTTGATTTAGTTTCAATATTTTACTTGATTTTATTAAATTACTGAGGGGGTCACTTTTCAATACGCTTTTGTAATTCTTCAATCTGTTTTAACAAATCAGCAATAATCTTATCTTTTTCAGAAGCGATTTTTTTAATTTCACGTTCAAATATTCTATCAATTTCATCTTCAACATCCATTTTATCCCGTATTTCATCATTGGCTATTGCTCGACCTAATCTATCCACCATTTTCTTTAATAAAGGGTCGTTTACGTCGCCCTTAAAATCCAACTGATGACGGTCTTTTGTCTGAAATTCAGGGTTAAATACTTGTAAAACCCTTTCAATTTTTGTTTTAGCATTTCCTGTCAATCGCAGTATTTGTATTAAATAAGAATCATGAGTCAATAACTCAACAAAATCTTCTTTGATTTCTATTACTTCATTTGATACGACATCTTTGTATTCTCGATTAATTTTGACTACAGCGTTTTCAATTTTGTCTAATGGAAATCCCAAAAAATATATAGTCACAATGGGTAAAGGACGCTTTTCCATCAATCCTTTTTCGTTCAATACATCATCTTCTTTTCGATAATTATCTCCTAAATATCGTCTAAAACGCATCACATCAAAAACCTGTTTTGCTTTTTGCAATTCAATCAAGACTTTCTTTAATTCACCCGAAGGAGATTTAATAATTGCCTTAAAATCAAATCTTAAAATGCTCACACTACTCGCTGAGGATTCAGTTACTGTTTCTTGAGGTTTCAGTTCTATATGAACTACTTCTTCTCCTAATATTGTTGAAAGTAATTCGCGAGCTATTTCAATATCTTCTAAAAGATACTTGAAAACAACGTCATATAATGGATTAGCTATTATCATATTCTTTTGTTCTTAGTTTTCATTAATATCTACAAATTGAATGTTTGCTTTTTTTCACAAAGATAAAGAAAAGTAAAGAAATAGCATATTAAAAGCCTTTTGCAGGGTGCAGAAGGCTTTTTGATACCTATTATATTAAGAATTAACTGTTAGTTTTCACATCAAAATAGCTTTTATACTGAGGGGTATCCCCTTTTCTAATTACTATTAATAGTGTTACTATCATTAGTTATAGGATTCAATTGTTTACCTCTATTACCTTGGTTTTTGTCATACTGTTGATTGGTTCCTTTAGTTCCTATGTTAGGATTTTGAATATTAGATTCATTTTGGTGAGGTGTTATTTTATTTTTCATTTTGATTGAATTTAAGTTTGAAAAAATAATTTAAAACACAAAAATAACAATTTGTTTTTAATTTAAAAATATATTTTACAAAATGTTTATAATAATTTACATTATTTATTTTGTATTTGAACATAACGCAAAAGTGGTTTATAAAATTCAAAGTTACCCCCTCAGTATTTCACCTATTTCCCCAATATTTAATCGTCAAAAAATAGGAATTGGTGTAGAAAAAGGTTTCATTTGTCTTAATTTGAAATGGCGTGGAACTTTCAGCGTGCTTAGACATGTTTACAACGAGAAACCATTATTTAATTAACTAAAAAGAAAGACACTTATGAGTCCATTATTGATTGTTGCAGTGCTGGGTGTTGCCCTATTTTTCATGACTTTTAAAACAGTGAATCAAGGCACGATTGCCGTTGTGACTGTTTTTGGAAAATATCAACGCCTACTTCGCCCGGGTCTGAATTTTTTGATTCCTTTTATTGAGCAAATTTTCAAGACCGTTTCTATTCAAAACCGTTCTATCGAAATCGAATTTCAAGCCATCACGCAAGACCAAGCGAATGTGCATTTCAAAGCCTTGATTCTCTATTCAGTGATGGATGAGACAGAAGAAAATGTGAAAAAAGCGGCTTTTAAATTCGTGAGTGAGGCTAATTTTATGCAATCGTTAATCCGCTCAGTAGAAGGCTCTGTGCGTGGATATGTAGCCACGCTCAAGCAATCTGAAATATTAAGCCTTCGTCGGGAAATCGTTCACGATGTCAAAGATCAGCTCGATCATGTTTTGGAAGATTGGGGCTATCACCTCATAGATTTGCAACTCAACGATATTACGTTTGATGAAGAAATCACTCGTTCAATGGCGAAGGTGGTTGCTTCAAACAACCTTAAAGCCGCTGCTGAAAATGAAGGTCAAGCTCTCTTAATTACGAAAACAAAAGGAGCTGAAGCTGACGGTAATGCGATTAGAATTTCCGCCGAAGCTGAAAAAACGGCTGCTCAACTGAGGGGTCAAGGTGTTGCGTTGTTCCGTCAAGAAGTAGCGCGTGGTATGGCTGAGGCTGCTAAGGAAATGGAAGATGCTAAGCTTGATTCGTCCATCCTCATGTTTGCCATGTGGACAGAAGCGATTAAAAACTTTGCTACCGATGGCAAAGGCAACGTCATTTTCCTCGACGGCTCTACTGAGGGGATGCAAAAAACAATGAAAGAATTGATGGGTTTGCAAAAATTGAGTAAACCTTGATAGTTGTTGGTTGTTGGTTGTTAATTGTTGGTTTGAATAACTAACAACCAACAACCAACAACCAATAACCAACAACCAATAAAGATGCCGCTTCAAAACCACACTTTCGCCGCTAATTCGAGATGGATTAGCGGCATTTTTTTTAGAAATATTATCAACAAAATATTGCGGTGCGCTGCACCTTAAAACAGGTTTTTGTTATTAATCCTACAAATATTGCGGTGTGCTGCACCTTTTCAAACCATTATTCACATATTTAATGAAAATTTATAAAAAAAAGCTGACTTCTAATATAAGAAATCAACTGTACGAATGAATGATAATTAATTGGTTTTCACTAAAAGATGCAATTGAAATGCACTATATTTAACAAGGTCTAACCCTCTAAAGTCTAATCTACAAGGCTAATATCTCAGCCATTTTCATCAATTCTCTATTAATCGGTTTGTCTTTGGCAATAGCATCATCGAAAGTAGTGTAGGATATATTATTGTTCAAAATGCCTACCATCACATTTTTTTTACCTGCCAAAAGAGCATTCACAGCTTCATATCCTAAGCGACTTGCTAAAACACGGTCAATACAAGTGGGTGAACCACCGCGTTGTAAATGCCCAATAATCGCAATTTTTGTATCGTAATGATCAATTTTTTCTTTAACCAACTTCGCAACTGCTTCCGCACCACCATATTTATTGCCTTCCGCTACAATGACCAAACCGAATGGCTTACCCCTTTTAGCGGATTTTTTCAATTGCACAACCAGTTCATCAACCGTATAATTATTTTCAGGAATCATGACGCCACTCGCACCGCTACCGATGGCTGAATGGAGAGCAATAAATCCCGCATGACGACCCATCACTTCAACAAAAAACAAACGGTCGTGAGAGTCAGCAGTATCTCGGATTTTATCAGCTGCTTCCATAGCAGTATTAATGGCTGTATCAAATCCAATGGTCAAATCAGTGCCATAGAGGTCATTATCAATCGTGCCCGGAATGCCTATAAAAGATATGTCGTATTCTTTTGAAAAAATATCTGCTCCAGTAAAAGTACCGTTGCCGCCTATAGCTATGCAAGCGTCAATATCGTTTGCTAAGAGAGTATCATGTGCTTTTACTCTGCCTTCGGGCGTCATAAACTCCATCGAACGGGCAGTTTTAAGCATCGTGCCGCCCCGATGAATGATATTGCCCACATCAGAAGTTTCAAGGCGTCTAATTTTACCATTGATCATACCTTGATAGCCGCGCTCGATACCATACACATGCAAATCATGGTACGTAGCTGTCCGCACTACTGCACGTATAGCGGCATTCATGCCTGGAGCATCTCCGCCCGAAGTAAAAACGGCAATTCTTTTTATTATTTTAGGTTCCATTTTGTCCTTTATACTGAGGGGGTGTTATTTAATTAGGAATTATTAATTAGGAATTAGGAATTAGGAAATTATCGTAACCCTAATTCCTAATTCCTAATTGATTAAGCAATGCTTTTATTGAGTTTACTTAAATGAAACTCAACCAAGCTATCAATAGGTTTTTGAATCACCGTTCCGAGATTCAAATCATGCTCATCTAAGACAATTTTCAGAATGCCTTTAAAATGATGGGCGATAGAACCTACAAAACAAATTGGCAGTGAATGACAACCTTCATATTTCAAAATATGGCGGTGGGTCAACTCTGTAAAAGCTTCTGCTACCAATTTTTGAATGTAAAAATGCTCATGATGCTTTGAAAAAAACTTAGCAAAATTGGCTAAATAAACATTCGGAGCGTCACCATACATTTTATTCAAAAACACCCGTTTGTCATTGCCATAATCGGCTTCAAAAGCTGTTTTTATATCATCAGGTAATTCACGATAAAAATATGCTTTCAAAATCAGCTTCCCAAAGTGAGAGCCTGCGCCTTCATCACCGAGCAAATAGCCCATATTTGTGACGTTGTCTGTGATTTTTTCTCCATCGTACAAACATGTATTAGAGCCTGTTCCGATGATGCAAGCCACGCCCGGTTGATCGCCACAAGCAGCTCTTGCCGATGCTAAAAGGTCATGTTCAACAACCACTTTCGCATTTTTAAAGATACGAATTAAACCGCCTTTGACAATGCTACAACGCATCGAATCGGAGCAACCTGCTCCATAAAAATATACTTCTTTCACTTCATCAACCGCTAATTGGTTAACGAAATCCTTATTCAACTCCATTTCAATACGATTTTCATCGTGAAAAAATGGATTAAAACCCATAGTAGTCAATAGTTTTTGACTGCCATCAGGGTATATTATTTGCCAATCGGCTTTTGTTGAACCGCTATCAACGATAATTAACATGGCTTGTATTGTTAAAGTTTAGTTACTCAGACAAAGGTAGTGTATATTTTACACTAACTAAAAGTTTTTGTCAAAAAAAGAATCATCAAATAATTTTAATCGTGCCATAATTCCTCCCTAATCAATGCTTTTTCATTATCAAAGTTGATTTCAAAAATATGAATTAAAAAAAAATGTTTAAAATTGTTTGAATAAATTTGTTTTATTTAAACAATTTGTTTTAAATTTGTTCCATCATTTAAATCTAATCGTTTTTATCATTTAAATTTTATCCACGCCATGCTTTATAAAACAGACATTCATCGAACAGAACAAATTTTCCAAATTAATTCAGGTCATTTTGATGTTGACCTTAAAAAATTATCTAAATTTTTAACAAAACATTGGATTAATGTTTTGATTGTTACCCTTTTGTTATACGTAGCTTTTACAAAAGATATTCATTTTGCTTTACAATTAAATGGCGATGAAAATCCTGTGGCTGCAAAAACGATGGCTCAACGTGTTAATTTAAAACAAAAAGTAGCGAAACAATTTGTTGCAACTGCTTCAATAGCAGATGCTTTAGCTCTGGAAGATCATAATGGAGATGGTGTTATCGCCATCTTGCCTGCACGCGCTGCAAAGCCTGTAACAAGCGCAGCAAAGCCTGTAGTAAACGTTGCGAATAAAGGCAATGAAGCCAATCTTTTCGACAATGTTTCCATTTTTGTCAACCCTCAAAAGGCTGATCCCTCAGTAGTGAAGTCCAAACAAGAGAAATGTTGGGATTATGTTACTCGGTTTGTCAATATTGCGAAGATTGAACGCCAGAAGTTTGGCATCCCAGTCAGCATTACTTTAGCACAAGGGCTTTTGGAAAGTGATGCAGGCAACAGCCGCCTAACGATTAAGGCGAATAACCATTTCGGCATCAAGACTTTTAACAAACGTGTGGCGCACGTGGTCATGAAAGATGATACGCCAAAAGATAAATTTAAAGTCTATGGCACCGCTTGGGAAAGCTTCCGCGACCACAGTCTTTTGCTTATGCGTGACCATTATAAACCTTTGCAATTTTTAAGCAAAACGGATTATGTCGGTTGGGCAAAAGGACTGGAAAAAGCAGGCTACGCCACAGATAAACAGTACGCTGAAAACTTAATCCGCATCATCGAAAACCTACAGTTATACCGTTTTGATGAAGCTTAATGAATAGCTTGACTTTGTTAAATTAGGAATAAATTAAATATTGGTAATTCAAGATGAATTTAATTTATGTTTAGATTGAGTTGCTTTAGCCCTTTTAAATAAAGT
>JAYTUY010000208.1:0-4534 GCA_043744275.1 Saprospiraceae bacterium | reverse complement strand
AATTGCAAATTTGTCAAGAAATCAAGTAAATCATCCCATTTTTTTACCCCCCTCAGTAGGCGCAACTTTTTCTATCTGCCCACGCAACTTTTCTAATCTCTTTAAAAATGGTTGTTCTAAAGGCTCAAATATGTCTTTATACATTTTTTTAATGGTATCAATAACAGCTTCGCGCAATACAGGCAATTGACGAAAATCTTCAATGGACTTATCGGCGACCAAATGCGCCCGTTTAGTGGCTTCAAATTCCTGTGTCACAAGCCCTATAGCATGCTCTGTTACTGAGGGGTCTTGCTCGACGACGAGGCGAATTTGATTATTGATAGCACTGAATAGGTCTGCTTTTACATCTTCATAATCATTGTAAAGTACTGTCAATTGCTCTTGTTGAGCGCGTTTTTGGGCTTGATTTTGAGCCTGTTTGGTGGCATTGTGTTGTTTATCTGTTTTGAAACCTTTCGTCAAAGCTTCCAAAAAAATACCTGCTGGATTGTTTGCCTTGCCCTCTTTAATTTTTTCTTTTGTAAAATCAATTGCTGTTTCAGCATCTGCTGCGGTTTTGCCTTTTATGCGCTTCAAAAACTCTGTTTTTGACACATTCCATTCAGCATTTACCTGTTCAAAAAGAAGTTCTAAATGGTCAACTGGCTTCTCCCCTGCCCTATCTTGCTGCATTCCACTCTCATTAGCCACCTCTTCGGGCGTATAAGACACATCAATATCAGAAGAATCCTCTGTCGGATTTATATTATTGCGCTTGATGGTGAATAGAATTTCATCCACTTTGCGGCTCTTTTTTATCTCTTTATAATCAAAAGATATATCGCAATATTTTTCTAAATCTTCCTTCGAGCGGTCAATCACATAGCGTCTAAAATCCGCGTACAGTTTGTATTTATCGCCCAATTCCAAGACTGTTTTCAAATATTCCACTTCCAACCGCACTTCTCCTTGATATTCATAACTTTTCAAAATTTCAAACATCCGAATCGAGTGCGTACTTTGCAAGCCAACAATATTGTGCAAATCATATTTTGAAAACCGCCTTTTAAGCTCCAAAAGATGCGGTTTGAGGTCATCATTGAATTTGAACTCGATATAGGCATTGTCTTTTTCGCGATCTTCGGGTTTGGTATAGCCCGTGATGATGCGCATTTCGCCGTATCGCTGATGCCCTTCTTCTGAAATATAAGGAATTTTTAAGGAAAGATTATACAATTGCTTCGGGATATTGGTGATGATATCGTACACCTCTTTGCCATCGCCTGAATTAAAAAAGCGAATCAAATCCGAAATATAGACGCGCTGCATCTTGAATTCCCGCGCATCTTTATCTATTTGCCCAACGAAATAATTAAAAACTCGCTTTTGCCAAAGCGAAAAATTATACTTTGCCAAAACGAGGTCATTCGAGGTGACCACAAGCGAAGTGCTAAGAGCTATAGTATTTTTAGAAGACTTTTTTGACATAAATCAAATATGAGTAATTTACGGAAGTCCATTTATAATTGGCTAAAAGAGCCTTTGGTTGGGGTAAAAATATGAAAATCTTTTAAAAAAAAGTTACTTTTTTCATATTTCAATTGATTAGATAATTTTTGAAGAAATATGTATTAATAGTTCACCGTAGTTTGCTCATAGTTTAAATCCGTAGTTTACTCATGTTCCGTAGTTTGCTCATAGTTCACCGTAGTTTACTCATAGTTTAACCGTAGTTTACTCATAGTCTACCGTAGTTTGCTCATAGTTTACCGTAGTTTACTCATAGTTAGAAGGCATAAATAATTGATAATCAAATAGTTATGAGACCCTAAACAATAAACTAATTAAACATAAAAAACAACAACATGCTGAATGTTGCTGTTTTTTAAAAATTTTTTTTGTTTTTTTAATTTTAAAGCCGCCGAACTATGAGTAAACTACGGTAATAGTTGTTGGTTATTGGTTATTAGTTGTTGGTTATTGGTTTGAATATGCCCAGAAATAGTTGACAAAAAGGAGTTACTACATAACTCGTAAAATCAATTAAATTTGGGTATGAAAAAAGGACAAGTTACAAAGTTAAATAATGAGAACGCACCAGCGCGTGAGCGTCGGTACTTTTCAGAATCAGCTCGAAGAATAATCGTTCAAGAAATAGATGAAGGACTTAGCAAAGCTGAAGCGAGTCGTAAATATGAAGTCAGTACGACGAGTATTCACAAGTGGTATGTAGCCTATTCTAAGCGCTATAAAGCTACTTTATTGACAGTAGTTGAACACGTAAGCGACAGTATTCGGCTTAAAAAATTGGAAGCTGAACTGGAACAAACGTATGCTATTTTGGGACGGGCAAAAGCCGAAAATATGTTCCTCAATAAAGTAATAGAAAAAGCAGATGAAGCGATGGGTATAGACATAAAAAAAAATTTCGATATTCCGCCCTTGTCGAATTCTTCCATCAAAAACAAGTGGAACAAGGAGAAAAAAGGACGCACCCCCCGATAAACCCGACGTAAACATGGAGATTTTGTATGAAGCAGCAGGTATTTCAAGACAAGCTTTTCATAATTGGCTGCGTCCATCCGCCTTAGACCTCATCCGAACACCTGAAAAATTGGTGGTCGAAATGGCTAAGAATGTTCGTAAACAGTTTCTCCCTGGCTCAAGTGCCAGAGAAGTTTATTTTTTCATCCGAAAAAAGCATAATGAGTACAATTCTTTGCTTTTAGGATGGGGAAAACACTCTTTTGAAGCACTTTGCTTGTTAAATGGCTTGAGAATAGAAACTAAATCGTTCCTGCCTAAGACAACTATTAGAGGGGATTATATCTTCTCTAACCTCATCGAAGGCTTACAAATTGACGATATAAATCAAGTTTGGGTGAGCGACATTAGCTACATTTATGGCTCAAATGGACAGCTCATTGGCTACGCTACCAGTCTTATTGATTTATACAGTCGTTTTCTGTTGGGATTAAGTTTTTCATTGACCATGCACGCTGCCGTCACCTCTCAGGAGGTTATCAAGCAAGCATTCAAAACCAGAAATATCAAACGTTTCGATAATTTGATTTTTCACTCTGATGGCGGAAAACAGTACATTGAAAAAACGTTTCTCAAAGCTATTCGTGACCGAAATATTCAGTCAAGTATGGCAGAAAATTGCTACGAAAATGCCTTTGCTGAATCCTTTAATGACATCCTTAAAAACCATATGCTTTTTGACATCAATATTAACTCATTTAAGCAACTCAAAAGCATGGAAACCTTTATCAAACACTACTACAATTTTAACAGAAATCATAGTGGCTGTTTAAAGTTAACGCCCAGAGAGTTCGAACATCATATTTTAACTTTACAACAATGTCAAAGAACTATTTTAAATATCAAGGTAATTGCTTAATGTTTTATACATTGGCTCAACAAAAAAATCTCTTAATTTGAGTTGTTGTTTTCAACTCCTTTTTGTCAACTTTTTGCGGGCTTGTCCAACTAATAACTAATAACCAACAACTATTCCCCCATTTCCTTTTCTACCAATTTGCGGATAAAAGTCTTCATATCCGTCTTTTGTTGGATAACACAGACTTTTAATTGGATGAAAACACTCTCTGGCAAATCTACCGATACGCGTAAAAGGCGTTCAGGCTCGATGATGAATTTGGGCTTTCGTCCGCGTTTGCCTTTTTCAGTTTCTACCGTAGTTTGCTCATATTTAGCCGTTGTGGTTTTTTTAGCAGCTTTGGGTGTAGGCGGTTGAATAGGCTTTTTCTCTACAATTATGGGGGCAATAGAAGGAATCGGTTCTACTATTTCAACTTTTTCAATTGGCTTTTTATCGTGAATGAGCCGCGTCATCTCTTCTACTGAGTCAATACTGAGGGGGGTAACTGTTTTACCCAAAGTGCGTTTGATGTCAATCTTTTTGCTCATGTTATTCTATTTTAATTTCAAAAGTGATTGAATTTCTTTGGTCAATTCGCCTATTTCTTTTTTGGCTTTTTCATCCTTCGTATCATGTACGCTGATGCCTGAGATAGTGGCTTCTCGATACGATACCCGATTGTTTAATTTTGTTTTTAAAATAGTAATGCCAAAATCTTGAATGGCAATCACCACTTCTCTATCCAATGTGGTGCGGTCATTATAGCGATTAATAACAACGGCTATATCCACTTTCCCACCATAACTTTCTTTAGTCACGCGCGCTTCTTTGTAGCGTTCTAAGAAGTTTTCCAATGCCCAAATATCGCCACCACCGGGCAATATCGGCACGACTACCAAGTCGGATAGGATAATTATCCGCGTTGTCAACTCGGTGAGTGCAGGTGTTCCGTCCACAATTACAAGGTCATATTTCTGTTTTAAGGCGAGAATCTCTTGCGATACTTTGTCGGGGCTGATAACGAACACTGGTACGCTCAGAAGGCTTGAATCACGCAATGATGCCCATTTTGCAGACGTCTTTTGCTCGGTATCTGTATCCGCAATGCAGACTTTGATGCCTTTTTGGGCAAATTGAACGGCTATGTTTTGGGCAATGGTGCTTTTT
>JAYTUY010000207.1:0-16522 GCA_043744275.1 Saprospiraceae bacterium | reverse complement strand
GCGCAATACACAGTAATTCACCAAAGCCACATCAAGGGCATTTTTGGCTTGGTCAAGAATTGCCATATACCAAGCATCCGTGATATTGTCAAAAGCGTTCAAGCCTAAACCTGACTCAGGAGAGCCAATATAATCAGTATCTACGATAGTACCTGTATTAGTACCACTGGCAAAAGTAATACTACCCGTATAGAGTGTATCGCCTGCAACAGCGACCAAATCAACAAAGTAAGATGAAGAGTTGATCAGCGCAATGTCCTCTGCTGTCAGCACAAGATTCACCTCAAACTCTTGATTGTAGCGTGGATTGCTACTGAGTGAAATGGCTACTTTCCTGCGCGAAGCATTGCCATTGACAGCAGACACCACTATCATGAGGCTATTGCCCCAAGTGCCAATATTTTTGCTTCTAAACTGATTATTGCTGTCGTTGGATTGGGCTTTTGTTCCTGTAATGGTTGAGGCATCAGTAATAGTAGTATAGTGTGCTACTCTACTCACATATAGTGCTGCACCCCCTTCTAAAGCTACTTTGCAGAGCAATGGGAAAAGTGACGTATCCAAAAGTCCACCAAAGGTGCGTTGAAATTCAAGCCAACTGCCCACCAATACTGGGCTATTGACGGGTCCTCTTTCTGTAACGCCTAAGACATTGCAAATGCCCTTTGCGCCAGAATTGGTTATAAGACTGCTATCTTGAATATTGATAGTAGCGGTGGCTAATCCATTCATTTTTATAAGTATTAGTGATAGAGAAATATACTGACTATTAAATATAGTTTTATTTTTCTAAGTCTTTTGATGAAATTTTCAAAAAGTCGGCTTAAAAAAAATAAAACTACCTGTTACACAACCCAAATATAAGCACCATCGTTGGTGCCGCCTCTTGTGTTTGTATTAAAATTTGTGTTTTCCATATCAACGCCATTTAAATTGGGTGAATGAATTATTTTTGAGACTCAATATGCTTAACTATATGATGCCAATCCAGTAAAGCAAGCATATCTGCTGCGCCTGAAGCATAACCAAAGCTTAACCAAGCTTTATATTTTAAGTGATAATCTTTCATTTAAAATAACGATGGGTTGCCCGCCATTCCGATGGTTTAATAGGCTTCGGTTCTGACCAAATAGCCTTTTTCGCTGCTTTGGCAGCTTTGACTGCTCCTCTGTAGCTGTTCCGCTCAGATTCAGTGAGCTTTGGCGAATAGACATACCATCCAAAACCACTGATAAGAACTTCTTGAGCGAAATCTTTGCCCTCAAAACTGACTTTGACCAAAGGACGCTTAAAATTTTTGTCTTTGCCCCAAAACGCCACTTTCACGCTTTTCCCTTTAACCAAATCTCGGGCGAACTTCCCAGCCTCAACGCCCTGTGGTTGGTTTGCGCTGACGTGGTTAGAAATAACCTCAGGGCAATCAAGCCCAAGAACTCTAACCCATGTTTTTCCCTGTTTGACGCTATCCCCATCATGGACAGCATTAACAACGTCTTCAATGGTGACATCTCCGAGAATGCCTTGCTTTTCATCTATGAGTATATACATGACGGTATTTTTTTAAGTGATTAATGATGAATGATTAATATCTATTCAAGCCAAAATTATTGTTTCGATAATTTCAATCTTGCGTCTCGTAATTTAATTTTTTCCTGCATCGTTTTATTATCAAGTTCAATCTCCTTATCGTTCAGAAAAACCTCGTTTTGCAAGATAGTTTTCCAATCCTTGTTTCTAATTTCTCGAACCTCAATTGAATATTGAACGCTGAATAGTTTGATTGTAGAGGTATCTGAAATAAGACGCGGAATATATACAGGTGTAAAAGTGGCAATAGTCGTTGAGCTATCACTATGAAAAATCTCTTGGGTAATAACGCCATTATTATAGGCTGCCGAATCCAAATTGATTTTGATGATTCTGAAATCAGCTTTGTTTGCTTTTGGCAATACAGAGTTTATAACCTTAGTTGATTTTGATGCGGCTGTTTTTTTAGCTTGAGCAGTCAATGTATTTTGAGCGGTCAAGCTAAATGCTACAAGTACAATACTTACAAAAATTGATAATATTTTTTTCATTGTTTCTTATAATTTGAATTTTTAATAACTACTCTCCGTGTACATCTTAGTGCCATCGCTGATGGCTTTTCTAAGATATAGCGAATTCGCTGTTGATGCTACTGTCTCATTGTTAGGAGAGCCAGTTGTCCTACTTAATTGCAATCCCCAAGTGCTTGACGAAAAAACAAATGTGACGCTTATAGTCGATTGATTCTTAATGACTAAATTTAGCGTTGCTCCCCCAACCATGTTAGAGCAACTGATAGTAACGGTAGAATTACTATTACCGTTTACTATTAATTCTTGATATATAGATGTCTTGTTTTGACAATCTATATTAAAGGTGCTCACTCCAGTTCCTATACTATTGGATATAAATAGACCCTGCTGTTGGGTCTCTAACTCTTTTGTAGTTGAATTATATCCGATAAGGCTATAATTATTTGTTGATGATGCATTGGGATTTTGGACATATACTCTATCCGCTTGAATCGCTTTGTTAAAAGTATTTTTCTCAGTGAACGTATTAACCACGTCACGCTGAGCAATTTGTGTAGTGTCTTTGTATGCTATAAAATTTGAATTTCCTACATTAGCAATAGTATAAGCTGTTGAGCTAATTGCTCTAATCAGTACAGGGCTTTTTGCTCCATTCACTCTAACAACGTCACCGCTGTTAAAAGTTACAGTACAATATTGACCAGATGCTGCTAATAATTCAACTATGTAGTAACCGCCTATTTTTAATCCATTAACGGTTAAATTTATGGAACCTCCACTGGGACAAGTAACGGCTTGATAGCTGCTGTATGTCGAAGCGAAAGAAATTGTCGTGGTAGAACCATTTGCAGGACCGATTGCACTGAGCCCTGCAACAAATTCGCTTTCCTCAACAAAATCACTTGCATGTTTTCCATCAACCATGTCAGCATTCAAATTTGTCACAGCTGTTGTACTTGTAACCGCTAATGGTGCTGTGCCTGTAGCAATGTTTGAAATCAATTGCGCTGCTGTTATTGTACTCGTACTGGTGACAGGTCCAGACCGAAGCACGGTAAAAACATCTGTGCCGCCGCCCTGTCCTGAATCATTCACGGTAAATCGTGCCTCTGTTGCGCCGCTTCCTGCACCGCTTGATAAAGCGGCAACAAACCAACCGGGTTTGGTGCTGTGAGCATGACCATTAAGCAATAGCCCTGCACCATAGTTTGCTCCGCCATACCCCGCTTGAAACCGCATAACATTTGTGCCTGTATTGGTTTGATTGAGATAATAACTCATTGCGGCATTAGCCGTACCCGAAGGATTAATCAATTGATTGCCAGTATAATGTAAGGCTTCCGAAGCATTGGAAACGCCACTTAGAGCCATAAACCCAGCACTGTTTATGTTCATTGCGTCACCACCACTTCCATTTTGGAAGTAGTGGTTATTAGCCTTGTAGTAGTTAACACTACCACCGCCGTTTCCAATACTGATAGCGTAACTACTTGAACCATAGCTATCTAATTCTGATATAAATGTCGTGCCGACAACTCTAAATTTTGTCGATATACTGGATGTTGTACCAAGCCCAATATTTCCACCTGTCTCGTAAAATCCACTATTCCCTATAATATTTGCGCCTGTGAATTTTGATAGATAGCCTGTTGAATTTCCACCGCTTGAAATGAAAGCATCGGAAACCCTATACACGTAATTCCCATTAGCATTTGTCGCTACTGCCAAAAGACTACTACTGCCTAATGCAGTCGTTATCAAATCATCCAACCTTAGCGTTCTATAATTAGCATCTGACGTGTTGAGACTCCTTAAATGGGTAGATGCTAAAGGGGCAATACCATGACCAACTCGACCATATTGGTCTATGATGAAGTCGTCACCATAGTAATACTTATCCGTACTGCCTATTTTTGTGAAATATCTCCTTACACCCAATGACAGTTTTCCCGAATAATCCGTTGCCCCGCTTGTAGCCATTATTCGAGCAACACCTGCGATTGGTGAAGTAGATCCGCTTGCTTTAAGTCCAAGCGTTATCGCTGTGCCAAAAGTTGTATCACGATTGGCATTACTGTATACCAATAACCCTTGGTTATCTTTGATAGAATTTAAACTGTCCTTTTCTACAAAAAACGTAGGTGAATTAGATTTCGGTAAGTTAAAATAGGCGTTCAATGCCCGACTCCCTAAAGAGTCAAGCGCAGCACCCGAATAGTGAACTTGGTCGCCGCCGCTTAACAGTCCATTACTTGAAACAGCGGTCATAAATGGTCGAGTGACCGCTAAATTGTCATATATGCCATTCCACAGGGAATATGACGGCTGAAATTCGCCTAATTTGCAAATAATAAACGGCTTAGAATCAGAAAACTGCGATAACGCAATAAACTGATTATAGACCGTATTAAATGTAGTTGTATAATTATTCCACCCAGTGGTGGTATTATTAATGTCTGCCTCCCCTTGAACCCAAAGGATGGCATCTATTCTACCAATAGCTGATGCTGTTAGCTGATTGGTTATTCGTGTCCATTGGCTTTGACCCGACACAAAAGTGGAAATAGCTGTTCCACCCAGTGCTGATACAATCAGCTTAACTGGTCGCCCAGTTTTTTGTGCAAATGCTTTCGCAAACGCAAAACCTACATTGTTTGCGTTTGTGAATGTAGGGTTCTGATATTGGTCGTGGGTATTATCCTTAGTGGCTAACACCCAAGCGACATCATTCCACACGGTAACCCGTGCATCTGTTGTCGCTTCATTCCCACCCCCATAAACCCCAGCCGCATTTGACTGACCAGGGATTAGTAACTTAAAAGTGTCAAGGCTTGAACTTGGGAACGGCAATTGCCCAATAGTCACGAACCCTGTTGTGTCTCCATTGGCGGTTCTTGCAGACAGGCGTGTGTTGCCCCAAACGTTAATATTAGGGAGGTTTTGAGCTTTGCAATGAAATACTATTATTGCAAGACAAAATAATATTGTTATTTTTCTTAGCATAATAGTATTAGTTTTCTACGTACCAAACACCAGCATTGTATATAAATAACGTTGGATTAAAAGCAGACACAATGACATGGGATGTATTGCCCATTATCGTATCGCTACCACCTTTTGTGATTGTTACATAATTTGTACTTGTGTTTTTCTTAGTAATCGTAAACGTCGTCCCAGTTGTGGGCGTTGTGGGCAACGTTATTGTGTATGCGGCGCTCGTGGCGTCCGCTACGTGATTTTTCGGACTCAAACTCGATAGAGTTACCGCTGTACTACTTGTGCCAATAGCTTCGATTAATCCACCATTATTAGTTAATCCTGTATTTGCCGTTAATGTACCACCAGAATACACTGAACCATTGAAAGTTTTGTTTCCATCTATGGTTTGTGCACTGTTTGAAACTGTACCTGATGTGACACCAACTGCTGCGAGTGGAACGTTTAACGTAGCCGTTGCACCTAAAGCAGTTGAACCTGATGACCAGTTTGGTGCTGTACCACTTGAGCCTGGCGTAGCAAAAGTTATACTATTATTGACCAATTGCGTATTGGTGATAGAAGCTGCAGGAATGGGTAAATCTGCAAAAGCAGCAATAGTTAATGCTCCTGTAGTCGTCGTACTCTTTAGAATGCCTGTTGAGAGTGCAGACGTACCTGCTGAATAGTCAGTACCAGCCGTACCTGCACTTAAAGCTGTACCGTTACCCTTGACCATACCGGTCACGGTGGTACTCAAGGTTGCAACACCACTACTTACTGACCCTGCAAAACCGTTAGAACTTGCAATTGATGTGGCACCAGAACCTGCTGCATTAGCAAAAACCCTGATTTGGTCAAGGTTAATCGTGCCACTTGTGTCACCATTTGAGGTGACCGCTTTCAGCTTAGTGCTGCCCCAAATGGCAGCAGTAGGTAAATTTTGAGCAAATGCCCCGACTGAAACAAGCGCAAAAACGAATAGAAAGATTAATTTTTTCATGATAAGTAATTAATGTTGTTGGACAAAAGATTTTTAAGTTATTAGTATGATTGATTATTCAATGATTATTCAGCTATCCAAATGCCGTTTCGCTGTCGTATTGTAATGGGAATATTGGGTGAAAAAATGACGTGATAAAATCCTGATGCAATAATTCGGACATTAAATCCTGATGCTTGCTTCTTTGAAATACTGTATTTCCACCCGGCATTATTGGTTGTCAAAGCCGGTAATGTTAAGATTATATCAATGGTGGAAGGATTGCAAACTATAGTGTTATAGGTGCCATCTAAGCTGACAGAGGTCGTTAATTCAATAACAGCATCCTTTTGAACCCCATTGGTCTCTGTGGCTGCTAATAGTGAACTGCCAGATGTTTTTACCCCCTTAGTATCAATCAGTCCACCACTTTTAATTCCCTTATCAGCTGTTAAGGAGTCTGCAAATCGGTTCTTGCCTGTGAATACATTATTGAGTGTTAGAATACTCAAGTGTTGACGCAAGGCTGCTATGTTGAACCTATGCCATTTATTGACACCATTTATTCTCTTGGTAGCTGTTATGAGGAAAAGGCTATCGTCTAATGAGGTAATAGGGAAGGTTTCAGCATTAGTGCCTACTATCTGTTGTGAGATGCCCGAAGACATGAACACATACAAGAAAATAAATGGCAGCAAGACTTTATTCTTCAATACTGAGATGCCCTGATACTTCATTGTGAGTTTTTAAATATTAGTATTTAATTATGTACAGTGTGTTTTGACAGCCTTATTGTGGCATTTCCGATGCAGCGTGAGCATAAATTTTGAAATCAATAGACGTGATACTGCTAATGTTCTCTATAATGCTCGTTGTCTCTGTTAATAGGAAAACTGCCTCTACTCTAAATATATATGTTTTCTGTGTGTATTGTGCTACTGAATTATCAAATTTTTGAAATAATTTGATGTAAAATTTCTTAGTCTGGTCAAATGTCCCATCTTCATTACAGGCTGATAGTTGTTTGATTTTACTAAATGTGGCGTTCATGATGTTACTCATGATGCGCTCATATCGAGTATTGGGAGCATTGAAAAGCACTTCGTAGGTAATATCCGTTGAATACTGAGGGGTATATTGCTCTTTGAACACATTGCCGTTGCGTTCCCATTCATAACCGCCAGCGGCTATGTTGCCGTTGGTTTCATCGGTGCGATTGATGATGAATTTACTAAGCGTGTATTCGTCTCTATCATCGGCTGCCCCAACGCCAAACACGTCAATCAGTTGACCATCGGGTAGTGAAGTCCTTAGAGCATTTCGAGCGGCTATCCAAGCGTTTTGAGTATTGTAGAGAGTAATGTCAGGCAGGAATCCTGCGGCGACTACTGCCAGCCTCAACTGCTCATAAATGGCTCTGTCTATTTCTTCGTATGTTAAAAGTGTTGTCATGCTCCTAATTGTCTGCGTGCTGCGATTTGAAATAAATATTCAGGTCTATTATTGCGTTTATGCCACCGCATCGTTTCTTCTAAAACGGGTTGCCACAAAGGACGTGCAGGAATATTTTTGGCTGTTGAGCCATATTCATGTGTCCGCGCCACTTCATCCACAATTTGTCCATCTCTGCCCCTTGTGCCTTTTTTGACACCAACCAATGCTGTATCAGAATCAACCCATGATGTGATAGATTGAAAATAAGAACTTGTTGCAATCAATATCAATTCACTCTGCCCTTTGCGAAGTTTGGCAGCTACCGTTTTAGCCGCCAATGGTGTCCACCCCAAATCTTGTGCGCTCATATGCCCTTTGGCTAACGCTTCCGCTTTGAGAGACCATCTTCTAAGAGAAATCTTTTTTGTATCTTCTAAAGTCTGTGGAAGGGTATTCATCATCCGAGAAATGCCTGTCCAATTGCCTGTCTTTTTCATACTCATGTTTTACCAGGGTCTAAAACAGCCAAAACAATGATGATAAAATTGCGTGTTTCAAATGCTCCATCGGGCATGATATTGGTCACTTTGTACCGTTTGCCGTTGACTGTGAGGGCGTCAATAGCAGGATTGGCTAATACTTGACCATTGCTATAAAGTCCTGCCGTTTCCCATGCTGTACCAGTAAACATGATTTTGACCCCCTGCCAGTTAGATGCTCCCTCTACCTGACGCTGTATGGCATCTGCTCCATACTCCACAAACCCCAAAAGGTTGATATTGGTGAAAGCAGCATTATCCCCTTCGCTGAATCTATCAAATCCAGCTGGCACTTTTTTATGCCACACAATAGGCGTTGTAGCAAAAGTACTGACGACACTATTGATAGCCGTCCGAATGTTATCTAATGGGAGTGTTAGCATGAGCAACCTGAACGAACGATGACAAAATTAGGATTCACGAAGTTTTGAGGATTTTGCATCATGGCATTGACGGTGCAGTCATCGCAAATATCAATGATGCAACCAATTGTCTTTGCCTTGCGCTCTGCACTTGATTTGAGTATAGACATCATACTGGTAGCAGATTGAATGAAAGGCACATTCTTGGGTTCTATCAAACCATATTCTACGGAAGCAGAACCCGCTTCCGCTTTTTTCAAATATATGTTTGTTTGACCTGTGGCATCGGTGCCCATTTGAGCCGATTGAGTTAAGGATCTTGTAAAGAGCCATTGCATGGCTGCCAAGTCTGCAATGATGGATTTTTCAAGTATGGTATAATACTGTTCATCACCAATATGGCTGAGAACTTCATTCTCAGGTATCTGCTCTAAGTAAGTCAAAACATCGTCCACGATTGCCCGATACCTCACCTTAAAACACTTTTCCAATTCAGTCATTATCTCAAATGAACTGATAGAAAACGTAGCAATGATGACAGTATCAGTTTTGTCTATCAATGTCAATAGCGTATTGGCTGCTAAGTCAAGAACCGATAATTCAGGATTGTTGTGATTAGGTGATGGCATTGGTGAGATATTTTTGATTGCATTAAAAAAGGCAGAAACTGTATAATAACATATAAGTTTCTGCCTTTACCTATTTACTATGAAAAAACATTTTACCCCATTTACTATAAAGGATTGCCCTTTTCATCGCAAAGAATAATGGCACCATCCATGACACCAATCCGTGTTGTCTGTGTGTCGGGAATTTGCACAATTTGTCTATTCGCAATGAAATAAGGTCCTACACCCCAACAACTACCGCCATCGCGCAATTTAGCCCACACTAAAGGGGCATTGCTATCAATGACAATTTTGGGCATTGTATTAATGACCTTGACATCTACCTCTTCTCCATCAATACTGCCTTTTTGAATGCCGACAACCTCTGCTTCGGTCGTAATAGCATTTGGGTCAACATCGGCGATGACCTTAATATTCTCAGATTCGGTGGCTTCGGTGTTGACCTCAGCAACTTTTTTATTCTTTGCCATTGATTCTATTTAAATTAAAATAAAAATGAGTGATTAAAAAAAGGGGTGCGATGCCAAAACAACGCACCCCTTGGTATATTTAACCGAATGAACAATTATTAATAAGCGAACTCAACGTTTTCGTATGGAGCAGGATCCATGAAAGAAGGGAACGGAGCACTTGAATAAGCCTGAGAAGAATCCATCAAGAAACGACCATCGCGAAGGAAAGTCATAAAGCCCAACATCGTTGTGGCATACACGACATTCGTTTGCTTGCCGACGATACGCTCAGATTCAACAGTCAATGGTTTAGCCATCAAACGGCGCAATGCTTTAGCCTTATCCACAAATAAGATACAATTGGCAGGTACTAAGCCGTGAACGCGCATAGCTTGAGAAGTCATCATTTTGATGTCTTCATCAATTTTGAGCAATTGGTTCGTGCCTAAAAGACCCTTCACCTCTTGCATATCTTTGATGCTGACATAGCTATCTTCATTCACAATAGCAATATCTGTTCTGCTACCTAAACGGTCAAAGCGAGCGTTGCTTTTGACAAAATCTTTGTACTGGAAACCTTTTGCTGTATCCGCAACACCAATAACAGCCGCCGCAGATGCACCACCTGCTACCTCGCCCTCAATCAGAATTTTGATGGCTAATGCGTTTTGGCTCATGTTCATCTTCGTACCCAAATCTTCCAAGAAAGGAGCAAGAAGGTTGATGGTAGAGAACATCACAACTTCGTCAGTCAAATTGAAGCCACGACCCAATTTGTGTACCCGTCCTTGCTTTTGTCCAAAACTGATAGTCCCCATTGGGATAGTCTCACCTTCTGCCAAACGGGTTAGACCAGCATCTGCCATTTTTATTTCAGGCACTGTGATAGAGGCTTGTGAAACATTGATGGTGTCACGAATCAATTCTTGAAACATCGCTGGCTTGCGGAAACCTGTCCGAATAGGCTCAAGGAATACCTCAGGAACAATCCAACGCGAATCAGAAGGGAGGTCAGGCAAAGCGTAAAGATTTTGAATAGTCACCTTGCTGGGGTCAACGCCACAGGCATTCAGAACGGCTGCCATAGATGGGAAGCCCCAACGCTCCAAGGCATATTCACCAAAACTGATGTCTTCAGCGGCGTATTTAGCCGAACCCATTCGGCGAACCTGTAAGTCCAAAACGGCATCCTTCATGTCAGACATGATAGAGGCGCCAATCGTGTTGCCGTCAGAAAGTTTCGTTTTCTCACCGAGTGACCGATAAGAAACTTCGTCTTTCTTGGTTGTAGCCAAGAGGAAAATCTCTTGGCGCATTTTTTCTGTCAAATTATGAGTAGAAGACATGGATATTAAGTATTAGTGATTTTTAAAATTAAGTTTTAAGCTAAAAAACCTCTACCCTTTCGGGTCATACTGAGGGGTATGTGATTACTTCACGTAATCTTGGAAAAGCATGATGATACCATCACAGTCTGCATTCAAGGTAGCCGCTTGGGTTGCAATCGCTGATACTGTTTCTCCAGTAGCGGCAGGGGCAAACTCCAATTTACCAGTCGTCACATTGACACCCGTGAATTTCAAGGCTGTGCCGGCAGCCGTAATAGCCACAGAAGCAGAACCATTGAGAATCATAGAGCCATAAATCTGTACAGTCACATAACCTGGTTTAACTGTCAAGCTGCCTGTAGTGCTTGCACTGTTGGCAACTACGCCAATCGCCCGACCACTGGTAGCAGCAACAATTTTACCCGCACCATCAAATTTGACAGGCGTACCGACAGGCAATACCACATCTGTTTTGAAAGATTTATTAATCGCATCAAAATCGAAGTGGGTCACGACGGTTTTTGTAGTGCTGTCTAAGGAATTGAAATTATCAACATAAGCCATGTTAGTATTTTTTTTTAAATATTAGAAATTTCGATTAATATTTTTACGGATGCCCAATGACAAAGAATGTCATTAAATCTCAATATCCTTCACACGGCGTTCATCAATTTGCGCTTTGCTGAGCGGTGTAGCAGTTGGTTTAGGTTTTGAGTCTTCACCACCTATTTGAGAACTTTGGAAGCTGATATGGTCGCTTGATTCACATTTTGTACAAGTGGCTTTGAACTCCGTAGAAACCAATTTACCACCAAACGAGGTAATTAAGCCTTTGATAGCTTCTACGTTTTGAGTCTCATTGATGAGTTTAAGCGTGGCTTCATTGGGGGTGCCATTTGAAATAACTGTGTGCAAGCGGATAGCCTCAGTTTTCAAATCAGCTGTAATAGCCGTACCAATGGCAGCATCAGGTTTCAAGGCATCTCTTTCAGAAATGAGTTGAACTATTTCAGCCGCAAGAGTTTCCTGCTTATCTGCTTTTTCCTTGAGAGCTGTATAGCTGTTCAAATCAACAACTTTGAATGATTTGAATGATTCAAGCGTGACAGGTGTTTCATCTGTGATGCCTAAAGCCGTGCGTGTAGCTGTTTCAACGCCTTGCAAACGGGCGAACTCCTCAGTAGAGGGGCGAGCTGTTAGGTCGGCTTCAATGGCTTGTGTAAAAGATTGCACCATCTCAGGTGTTACATCTTCCTCTTTAAGGTCAGGGTTTTTCAGCCACTTTGCGATGAATGATAAAAGGATTTTGTCCATTTTTTTAGTATTAGGTTTATCAGTCTCTTGCTGATAGTGAAAACTCGATTTGTTTAAATGTAACTTGCCAATTTCATTTGTGCAAATAATTTGGAAACCTTTTTCATCAGGACCTGCTTTTTCAGGCTCTTTTGAGTAAAAAATATTAGCCTTATCAATCTTTTTGACATGACCGTCTTTGTCAAGCCCTTTGGCGAAAGGGTCAGCACCTCGAAAAACAGGCGATGTTTCCAAATATCCCACAATTTCATCCACTACCCGACAGTACATATTGCCCTGTGGGTCATAAGTACCCAACACGTCCCACAAAGAGACATTCTCAGGCAATGTGTGTGAAGGTTTCCAATAAAATTCAACTGTTACTGAGTTTGAATTGAGAGCCCCAACCAATAGATTGCGTCCCACGTTGGGGGCAATCTTAGAATCAATGGCATAGTTGCCTTCAATACCTGGCGGAACAACTGTGCCATCAGGCAGTGTATAGCCATCACTCCAAGTGACAGATTCTACATAACCGATGCAATTTGTCACTGTTGTGGTATCATGATCCGTGTAAACAGGCACACCCAACAGTTTATCCATTGAGGCTTTCAGAACATCAGCAGGGAATTTGGTGGCTTTATAGCTTTCACCACCAACGATACAAGCTGTGATGAAACGGAAAGGAATCAGAAAGTAATCTTCGGGCTTGGGTTCAACATCCCTAGCACTTTTAATATCAGGATGAAAATGGTTGTTCTCAGCATCCGACCAAAAGCCATAATTTTGACTGGAGGCTTGCTTGGGAGTAGCGTTATTTTCTTCTTTAATCACGACCCCAACGCCTTTTAGTTGGAGTTGCAGTTTGTTACGCACCATGAATATTAAGTATTAGTGAATTAAGCATTAGTGATAGCCGATTTTGGAAACAATTAAACTTAATACATTTATTTGTAATGACAGATTTTTTTTTAAAGATTTTAATGTATATGAAAAAAGCACAGTGTGATGGGGTCACACTGTGCTTTTGTTGGAGATACGGAACAACTGCTATTTATGAGCTAAGGCTACAACATTTTTTATACTTTTTGCCACTCCCACAAGTGCAAATCTGATTTCTGCCAATTTTGGGAGTGGTTCTATTGGGAGTAGCGTTTTTTAACGGTTTTTGATTATAGTCAAAATCAAAAACAGGTACTGGTAACGGCTTCGGTGTATTCATCAAAGAATTTTCAGCAAATTGTACAGCATCAGTATTTACTCGCCTATCAACTACTTTTCCATTTCTATCTACACCACCAAAACCGCTTTGTATTAGGGCAACTTTTTCTAACAGTTTCACTTTTCTTGCTCGTTCATAAGTAACTGCATTAGTGGCAATTTCCTCATTTTCTTCTTCACAATCACAATCTTTTTCACCACACGACTTACAAGGTTCAATATTGCTATTATAGTCACTAAGACATTGTTCTGAACAAAATTTTTCAAGGGGGTGACATTCCTTTTTGCAATTAAGACACTCTTTCATTGTTTTTTTTTAAAAAGTCCAAAAATACTGAGGGGAAGCAAACTCAATCTTCAACACTTACTATTTTCACAAAATTATTATTAAATAAAAAAATGACGGAAGCCACTAAATAAACAAACCCTTTAACAAAATCACTTATTGAAGGCAAAAAACCACCTGCTAAAAGCAGCCCTGCTAAAGGAATATTGATTATATTCAAGTGCAACAGCCAAAACGTCAATGCTGTAAGCACCGTAGGGGCAAGTGAAACCAAAGACATCTTGAAAAGATAACGGCTTTTTTGCAAACGAGGTTTATTAGGTAAATCAACGTCGTAATTCAGTTTCACATAAGATACTAACCCTGATTTGGACTCTTGGTGCATGACTATATCTCCTTCTATTTCAATGCCGACTAACTTAGCGGTGTAATAGTGACAACATTCATGTATGTAAATAGTTGGGTATGTTACTGTTTTGATGAACCTCACAAGAGGTTTGCAATTATTTACCAATTCGTTCATTTTATTACGGAATTATCTACTTTGTGGTACACGTAATTAGTTGATAATCAATATATTGTAAAAATACATTAAAAAGGCGTGTCGTCTGTTTTCTTATTGCGGTGCTTAGGTTCAATTAAGTTTTTCGGCTTAGATGTCCCTAAATGCCCTTTTTTAAAGGTTTTCGGGTTGGTTTGGGTTTATTAGGGTCGTGAATGATAGCTTTTGGTATCTTGACACACATTGAAGCCTTAATAAGTGTTTCAAACATATCATCAAAGTTTCGATTGTTATACTTGAAACAAAATTCTACGATATATTTAGGCAGATATTTTAAACTGACATGGTGATATTGCCCTATGATACCCCTTTCAACAATTGCCCAAAAACTCTCTATTGTGTTGGTGTTCACACCGTTGTAAGAATAGAGTTTGCTGTGGTCTATTTTGATATGCTCAATAATCTTTTTCATTCTGTTATACCCTTTGTAGGTATCCGTAACGAGTAATGAATCAGACAAATCTACGTGTTTTTTAACAAGTGCTTCCAAGTTTTTTGCGCCAAGCGATTCCATGACTTCGGCTATTACTGCACCATCACGTTGCACAATACCCGTTACAGGAATCATTTTTTGACTACCCCTACCACGTTTGGTATCTAAATCTACTTTTGCAGTATTGCCTTTTTTACGTCTTAAATCAAAGCCTAACGCTTTTACCTCTTGGGTGCGTTGTACCAAGTATTCTTTACCTTCTTGGGTAAGTTCTTTTTTAATATTGGGTTTTCGTGGTTTGCCCCCTATGTAGGTTTCGTCCATTTCTACAACACTTTCCAAAGGTTTTACTTTCTCCTCTGCCATAATATCCCGAATGGTGTGTGCCATATCAAAGGCTGTTTGATATGACTTTAAATTCAAATGCCGTTGTAATTGTAGTGATGAAACACCTTTTTTAGCATCAGAAATAACCGAAAAAGCAAAAAGCCACGTTTGTAGTGGGATATGCGTTTGATGCAAATAGGTATTGGTTGTGACGGAAAAACCACGCCTACATTTACGGCATTTAAACCGATAGTCGGCTTGTCGCGCTGTGATTGAGGGAGAATTGCAATGAGGGCAAACAATACCGTTTTTCCACCGATAGGATTCAAAAAACTGAATTACATCAAAAGGTGTTGAAAATTTTTGGGAGATTTCTACTATATTCATTAAATCAAATAGTTTATATTCACGTATTTTGATTACAAAAATATAAACTATTTAAGTAAATAAGTTATATTTGTCAATTATCTAATTATATTTTTTGTTGGAATTAAACCGTTTATTATGCTTAAACTTGAAATGATACCCAGACCTTCCGATAAAGTTTTGAAACAATGGGCAAAATATCTTAAACATTCAGATATTGAATTTGATATTGATATATTGCTTAAAGCATACTACTTTGATGTTGGTTTTATAATAGGTCGTCAAATTGATTATAAAACTGATTATTTGAACCTTGATAATAGCTTTAAGACTTTACTCCCTACGCCTGTTCGTGAAAACTTACTTAATGCTATTTCTATCATTAAAAAAGGTGTACGTTGTCCTGTGAATGGAGATTCTGAAAGTTTTAAAACAGCTTATCAATCATTACTAAACCCTACTAACTGATTTCTTTTTTTTAAGACTACGTTTTGTAAATGTCAATTGTGTCATTAATGAGGGCATATTTAAACACTTTACTTTTAAATTTTCTCTACCCGTATAGGTCTTTTTACATTGTTTATTTAGTAGTGGTTGGTTTCTAAATATCATCAAACATTCAACATCATATACAAGGCTTTCTGATATTCTTTGATAAGAACTATACGTAATATTCCCATACCAAATAGTTAATTCATGCCTTTGTTCTGCTAATGACAACCTGTTAATTGTTTGATTTATTTCAGCAACTACGTGTTGTCTGTGAGCAATGCCAATATAAAGCAATACGCCATTTTTTGAAAACGCATAAAACTTATGGTCGTCTATACATTTTAGACCGTCATTATTAGTAGCACTCCATGTTATTGTAACTGAATCCATTAAATAGGGTATTTTTATTGTTTAAAATGTGGTTAATAGTCTAAATATTGGCTTTTGCTATGATTTTAATAGCAAATCCTTATAAATGCTAATTGGATTAGCTTTACTCCTATGCGTTTTAAGCAAGTGTCCTATATCCTCATAGCTATCTCCAAATTCACTTTGAAGTATTGTTAAAATGTCGTGGCAATCTGTTTCATTGTTAGGCAGTTTCAATGATTCGCCTTTGTGGTCTAAGGTTTCATTGAAAAATCGGAATAGATTGACTTGTGCTTTATGCTCAAATTTCAATATCGTTTGTTTATTGCCTTGTGGAAAATAAACATTGAAATCTTGAAACATGGATAGGGTTATACCATCTTCTTTGGGGTATTTGGCTTTTTGTAGTGG
>JAYTUY010000206.1:0-16539 GCA_043744275.1 Saprospiraceae bacterium | reverse complement strand
TTACACTTAGACCCCAATAGTTTTGTCCTGTTTCATTCTTTATTCAACAATTTTTAAACCATAGTAGCTTTTTTCCTAATTTAACAATGTCAAGTTAGTTAACCACTCTTCATTAAAGTATATTGAAACATTTTTATTATGCGCGTTTTTAAAGCTTAAAATATCCAAATTACTGTTATTTATATTTTTCCGCTTCGAAAGCATCCAAGACTCATTTATAAATATGTTGTCCATAATCACAGTAGAATATTGCCCATACTGATTCATGCTCATATTAAAACTGAGTAGATGATAATTGCATGGAAAGAATTTGTCATAAATCACCTTATACTTAACATTGGTTTTGTATTTACAATCCGAGTACATAGCCCATAAACCTTCCTCCAACTCTTGATAGTGCACTACACCTTCAAAAAAAACATTATTGCTGTGTAAAGTCTGCTCTTGTTCATTGTGTTTTACAAAAGGCATTCGCATCATGCTTTTGACCATCATTTCAGGCGAATTGTCTAAATACGACACTTCAAAAAAGCCTTCTTTAAAGGTGAAAAAGTATTTTCGGGCATGGGCAAGCCAATTATCGAGCCTTTCTGAGAGCATAGAGGATAAATTGTTTTAAGTTGGTCTAAGTTTACAGTATCATAAATATGACAGACGAAGGTATAATAGTTTTGACATATTTAGTTAATAAAATAGTATTTGCTTTTAACTGTATTTCCCTTGTTTTTGTAAGAAAAATACGCAGCATGTACAACTATAAAGGGTATCAATTTTTCACCACCCCAATCGGAAAATCATTTCCAAACCCAAAACTCGCTGGATACTGAGGGGGTATATTTCATTTCACCCCAATCGCCTCAATCCTTTCCCAGCTACCCGCGCTCGTACACATACTAAATATCTTGGATTTTGGCACTTTTATTTGCTTCATTTTACCTGTTTTTACATCTTTGTAAATGATGACAAACTGCCTTGCAATATACTCATATTCATTATTTCGAGGCAACATACAATCCGTTGAGGCTTGACCTAATGTCACGTAAAAATCACCTTTTGAAGACAGTTTTGCCTTTTTTCCTCGTTTTTCATACGTTTCAACCCAATTGTTATCGGCATAAAGCGAGTCAAAAGGTTGAAATTTTAGTGTCAATAACCCTTCCGCATATCGGCACGAATCAGCTTTCGGATAGTTGACTTCTTTCAAGACAAAATCAGTTTTATTTGCCTTATTGTTCACTTTTAAAATCACAATGCTTGTGCCGTCAAATGGGCAATGTTGGGCTTGTGATTTCGGTATAAAACAACAAGCGGCTGTGATTAGAATTAAGATTTTTTTCTTCATTTTATGGTTTTTTGATGAAAATACTGAGGGGGTGCTTGCGTAGCCAATCGCCGACTCGCACCCAATTACATCTGGCATAAAATCTCATTCTTTCATCGCTTTTCCCATTTCCTCCCACTGTTTTTCTTTTTCAATATCACCTTTGGTAAACAGTTTTTTTAACCTCGGATTTGAGTGAAATACTGTGAACAAATCACCCGTCATTTTAATCATGGTTAAGATAAACAATGCAGCAAAAGAAGTATTCAATGGAATGAAAAAACCCGACAAAATGACCACCACTTGTAGAATAATTATCCGCTTAAAAGGCGACCAAAATACTTCTTCCACGGGCGTATGGTTGTATTTATTGGTCAATATTTCATTAGAAAGATATAAAAATTGAATCCCAATAAAAGCAATCAGCGTCCATTTTAAGCGACCTTGTATCAACTCGGGTATTTCAGAAATTAGGTTTCCTTGATTTCCCATACTAATAATAGTATTAAAAATTGTCATTTGAACTGCCAAGAAAAAAGTGCAAAGCACGACAAATATCAAAGGCAAATAGGCACGAGAAACGCCCGTCACAGCCCCTTTTTTGATATTATGGAGCGTCTCTGGTTGCTGCCCATAACGCAACCAAACCCATTTAAGTCGGATAAAATGAATGGCAACAACAATGATGGTTTCAAGAATAAAAACCGTAATCAATTGTTTGGCGTTCCAGTTCATAAACAGGACACCATAAATAGGGACAAAATTGGTCGCTATTATTTTTATCAACATTGCCGTTTGGCTGTGTTGCACTTTAGGTTCTATTAAATCGTTTTTTTCCATTTTTTCATTCAATTTTTCACCACGCCAATCGGAAAATCATTCCCAAACCCATAACTCGCTGGATACTGAGGGGTGCCTTTGTACTTCGCCGTCATTTCAGGAACGACCTCTTGCAAATACGCATCAAGTTCTTTCACCGTGATTTTTTTATCACCACCTTTATCCGCTTTGCCGCTTAATGCTTCCAACAAAACATAGGTAAAAGTACCGTGTCCGAGTTGCTTAAATTCGGACGCAAATTGCTCGCTACCAGAAGCCGTGAGCCAATGCGTACCCGTGGAGCGTGCGAGTTGAGCAATTGCCTTTTCTTCGGCTGCACCCCGCGCCGCCACGAGTTGGTCGAGCGCACCTGCCGATTGACAAGCATCCAAAATAAAGAGCTGTTTTTGGGCTTTTATATCTTTTGAAAATGCTTGTAACTGATTGGCACTCAATCCTTTTTGGGCTAAGGCTTCATCTTGTCCGTAAAGCTGCGTGACATCATGTGGCACTAAGAAAAACTCCTTTTTTTCATTTAAAACACCGTGACCTGCGTAGTAAAAAATGAACACATCTTGCGGTTTTGCCACTTCCTTTATCTTGTTGAGTTCCGTAGAAATACCTTCTTTTGTCGCTTTTTCATCACCAATAAAAACCACGTTTGTTTTGCTAAAAATGCTTGTGCCTCCTTTTTCAATCGCTTCTTTAAAACTGGTCGCGTCCGCCGTTGCGTAGTTGAGGTTGTACTTTGGATTTTTATATTTATTGATGCCAATGACCACCAAATGAAGCGTGATGCCCCCATCAGTATTTAACGTATTTGAAGTCTTTGGGGCTTTATAATTCACGACAATTTCATCGGGTGCGCTTTCTGTTTTTTCACTATTTAAGGCAACTGCTCGGAACGTATTTTCACCTTCAACTAATTGAATATCAATCTTTTGCGTTTTTGATTTTTCCAATTTATCGTCCTCAACCACTAAATTACGCGTGCCGCTGCCGATTGTTTTTCCATTGTGAAATAGGCGAATTTCCGAAACGCCATCGCATGAAGTCGCAAGGCATTGCGCCTCTACGGTCAACGTGATTTTATCGGTCGTCATTTCGTAGCGGCGAACGTTGGGTTTGTCATCTTCAACAACCAAATTTCGGACATTATTGGCAACGGGCGCACCGATTTTTACTGAGGGGGGCGACTTGATTTTGGTCACGTCCACGTCAACAGGGTCAATTTTTTCACCGTTTAAAAGGCGCATCAAAAGGCGGGGCGTGTAGAATTTTTCATATAAAGCACTCAACGGAATGGTCGTCTCACCTTTCACGAAATACATCATTTCCTGCGCCCCGTTTGTGGCATCAAAACGACCACTTGGCGTAACCACCGCCCAATCGCTCGTTTCAGCAAAAGCGTACATCGTTGCCATCAAGGTTTTGTTTTCCCAATCCCAAACTTTTATCGTATTATCGTTGGAAGCGGTGAACATATACCGACCATTTTCTGAAAAACGAATGCCTTGAATACCCGCAGTATGCGCCTTAAAAGTCCGATTGGGTTCGTGTCGTTGACCACTTACATTATAAAAATCTATATTACCAGCGTTGCTACCCATGATGTAATATTTGTCATCGGGTGTGAAAGCATAAGACTGAACGTAGCTGTCGGAATAGCCATCTTTCTTAGCGGTTGTAAAGTGTTTTGTGTTCAAATCAAAGATTCCAATACCTTTAAAATGATGAAACGAGAAGTATTTATCGGTATTTGAAAACAGCATTTTTTCGGCACTTGACCCGATACTTGGGTCGGAAAGTTGGTACAAAAGTTTGCCCGAAGGCACGTCATAAAAGCTGAAACTGGGTAAGTCCCAACCATCTTTTGCGACAACCATATTTTTGGTATTTGCAAATTTGCAACCCTCCATCGTGCTGACCAAATCCAATACTTTTTGGTGCGTTTGCACATTGTAAATCGCCAAAGGCTTCGTATTTGTTGATTTTTTAGAGTCAATATAGCAAGAACTCAAAACGTATTTATTATCAAAAGATGCTCCAACAGTCCAAATGCGTTCTCCGCCTTGAACAATCGGGTACTTAAAAGGCTCGTTTTTGCCCGTCAAATCTACTTCAGTCAACATCGTCACATCATTTCGTCCGAACGTATTAAATACCTTTTTTCCGTCTGGCGAAACGGTGTAAGGCGAGTTAAAAACGGTTTCTTCAATGGGTACAGTTTTCTCCAAAGTTCCCGTCGCCAAGTTCCAATTGAGGATATATTTTTCACCCGCTTTCGTCAAAAGCGTCTTTTTATCGGTGGTCTGAAACAGATTGTTGAGGCGGTTAATGGGGTTACTCAAAAGTTTTTGAATAGTCGCTCCCGTCGCACTATTCATGACATAAAAACCTACGCCTTGCGTGATGATTTTATTGCCCGAAGCGTTAAATTGTGCTTTTTGAAATTTCCAATCTTGGAATTTTTGTTCCCAAATTGTAGTCCCCTTTGCCACGTCCATCATCATCAAATATCCCTCCGTTGTGAACAAAACAGTCTTTCCATTGGGACTCATTTTAGCATCTTTAATTTCGCCGTATTTGTCCGCCAATTTCAAAACTTTCAAGACACTACCCGTATTCAAATCCACAATATTAGCCTTCTTGCGCGAGGCTGCCATGAAGGTATTATTGTCTTTTGAAACATTCAAAAAGGTAACATTTGCGTATTCACCCAAATCTAAGGCAATACTTTTTATCAAACGCCCCGTTTCAAGGTCGCAAATATCAACTGCACGCGCACCCGTACTTCCACCCAAAATAATCTGCCCTTTCAAAGTTGCAAAATCGAATCCATCATAGTTTTTTGTCTCCATATTAGTAGCGTATCCCGTGTTCACATCAATCGCCTGTGTATGATACAAAGCCATATTTTGCTCCCGAAACAATTTGCGTTCCCAGTGATCCATTTTTCCGGAAACACTTCGATTACTATTGATTTTCAAGACATTACCCGACAAATCCACCGTTTTGAACGTGCTGTTGTTCATAAAAAGCAAAATAGAACGACCATCGGCGTTAAATTCACCCGCCATCACATCTGTAAAAGTACGCAATTGTTTATTGGCAGTCAAATCCCAAAGAATACCCACGTAATCATAATCCACGGTAAATAATTTGGTTTCATCGGGTGACAAAGCCACGTATTGTACGTTGGTTTGATGCCCTGTCTGAATCATCAATTCCGCATTTTGGGCGTTGATTTTGAAGGTAAAAAGCAAGCACAGAAGTGCGAGAAGAAGATTTTTTTTCATTTTCATTTTATTATGTCGCTAATGAACAATTGGTTTTATTTTAAAATATTTAGAAGCATCAATCAATTTTTCATTTTTTTTGTCTAAATATTTATTTTCTATTTAACTTTGTAGAAATGTATTAAAATTAAATTTCGCAGCCATGTACAACGATACTAATTTTGCAATAAGTCCTTTAGCGGTTTTGAAACCCGAAAAAGAGCCGCGCTTACACACGCTTGCGGAATATTTGCGCCGTGAAGAACGCAGCCAAGAACTACACGAATATTACGATGGCATTATAACCAAACTCCCTATGGCACGTGGACCACACAATAAAATTATTATGAACGTTGGCACTGTTTTAAACAATGTTATAGATGCCAACGGTAAAAATTACGAAGTATTCGGTGGGCAACAAGCCGTTTACTTGCCGCAACTGAATTTTAGTCTTTACCCCGATGTCATAGTTGTAACCGACACGCCTTTGTATTTTGACCAAAATGAAGTTCTTTTGATAAACCCAATTTTGATTATTGAGGTCTTATCGCGCAGTACGGGTAAATATGACCGCACAACCAAATTTGAAGAATACAAAACGCTCAATTCTTTCAAAGAATACGTTTTGATTAACCAAAAGACTTGCCATGTTGAAACCCGTTTTCGAGAAGAACCCAACCTCTGGCGCGATGCTACGACTAAAGATATTTCAAGTTCTATTTATTTAAAATCAATTGACTGTACGATTGACATTCAAAAAATCTATAAAAATATTACTTTGAAATAGAGTAGTAGCACCTCATTTACTTCATCAAAACCTCATACCCATTCACAAAAAAACCTTTCCCCGTTGTCTTCAAATTATACACTTTTGAAACGGTTTTATAGTTTTTTGAAATTGATATAATTTTTGTTTCAACTATTTGATTATCAACGATTTGTGAAATACAATCTCCTGATTTCACGTCCTTAAAAGCCGTATTTTTACCGTCTATACTGAGGGGTGATTGTCGGTAGCTTCCAACAAAACGGTATTTTTTAACGTTGAAATATCCACAAAAGATACAACTTCGGGCATCGAAAAAGCGGCGGCTCGAATGTTAAAATTGCCTTCGTGCGTCTCCAAACGGGTCACTACTGCCACGCCAAGGCGTGATGGCGCATTAGGCGACAAGGGGGTGTTGTTGAGGTCTAAAATCACGTCACCAGCCTTGATATTTTCGATTTTTTGGCGGCTACCGTTTGCCATCGTCACATTTACGTCCGTGGGGAAACAAGCACATTCCAAAAGTTCCTTTCCCGCAACGAGGCAGCAAAGCTGCCAATAGTGAGTGTCCTCTCTAAAGTGCCAAAGTAGAATTAAAGTATTGTTTTTTTTAACGCCCAATAATTTAAGCCCAACACCACCGAAGTACCAAAAATAATTAACCCAGAGAATATATAACTCAATGAAAAATCACCTTCCCACAGCCCATTTTTCTTTTTAAATAAAAACATATCTTCCGCTTGGTATCCAATGAGTAACGCAGTTATTGTGGTAAAAACAAAGGGAAGCCAAAGCCAATCCAATCGTTTTGATTGGTTTGCCATCACATTCGCCAAAATCCAGCTTGCCAAACAAACCATACAGCCCCACAGCATAAAACTATCGGCAGCCTTCGCCAAATATTGAATTTTGTCTTCGGGAACGGATTTTATATCTTGCATATAGACATAACCGTTGGCAAAATATGCCAATATTGCGGCTAAAATTAGGCTGATGCCGATACCTATATTTCTCATTTTTATTGCCATTTTTCAATGCGCTTTTTCATTTTTATCAATGCTTTTTGAGGTAAAATATGATGCCTTTGGCTTCATCAAGCGGGACGCATGACTGAGGGGGTGCTTGTGCCTTGAATTGCTTATAAGCGTTCAATTATTCCGATATTGCAAAACCTCTTCCTGTGGCACAATGTAATCCCAACCGTCTTTTTCAGACGTGGTACTCATTACCAATTTGCCTTGAAAATTATAAAAATCAAATTGCGTATTGTCGTCGCTTATTTGCTTCGGAATGCACCAAAAACCTTTATTAACATCGGGAATATTGTCGTCTTTGAAGGTAAAAGTGGGTTTTATGACCACTTTCCCGCTTTCGGTAGCCAAACCCCAAAGGTCGTTTTTCATAAAAGGTACGTGACCGTAAGAAGATTTACCCCATTTTTCGGCTTCAATTGTTCCCGTTTTTATGCCTTGTGCGTTGTAGCACGTAAAACTATGATCATTGGTCGAATCGGTTTGTGTCCAAAAATGGTTTTTAAATATTTCAATCGCACTGTACTTAAAACTCTTGATTTTAGCGATGGATTTCAGCTTTTTATCCATCACAATAAGGTCATGTTTAGCGTCTTCGCCGACCACAAAATCGCCATCAAGACTGAAGTAAATTGTCCCTTTTTCCTTGTCTATCAATTTGGCGTGTGTGCCTTCTAAAACATAATTTTCGACCGATTTTTTCTCACCGAAGCCTTTTATACAACTCAAATAATCCTTAGAATGAAGCATCACTTCGCTCATGTCTTTCACTAAAATCTCTCCGTTTTTATTCAAAAGAGATTTGAGTTGCGTTTTTGCATCAATGAGTATAAAAAATCCTGTATTCGACTGAATAGGTTTATATGACTCTTCGTAAAAATCACTATTCCAAACCATCGGCTGCGTCATTTTGCCTTGCCGATTGACCATTCCCCAGTTAAATTTTTCGTTGTGACAGAAAATTGCGCCTTCCTCAAAATCGCCAAACAAGCCCGAACAGACGACCGTTGCCAACACTTTTTTAGCTTTCACATCGTACAAAATGTAGTTTTTTTCGCCCTCGGCTGCCATTTCTTCACTCGTTTTCAGATAAGCCACCACACCATCGCCCACATATTGACCCGTTTCGTTGGCACATTCAAAGACCACTTTGCCAGTCTTGTCACACAAAATAAGATGTTCAGTTTCACTACTGATAATGTGAATAAATCCCGCTTTGTCGGCATTTGAAACGATGCGGTAAAGCCCTTCGAGCTTTGGCACAAAAATCACATTTCCCGTGGCATCGTATAGCACTTGTTGGTTTCTCATGCGAATATTTTCAGCCGTTGTTCCTGTAATTTCCATGCGCTGGGCTTTCAATAAACCCTTATTCCAGCCGTTTGGGAAAGACGCAACGTCGGCAAAAGCCTCCCACATTGGCTTGCCGTCGGTATTGAAATAATACCAAATGCCTTCTCTGCGATACGCCACCATTGGGTCTTGGGCAAATAGGCTTATGGATTGCGTGATTAGAAGTATTAGAAACAGTTTTTTTGTTGTCATTTTGATTTTTTTTAGATGAAAATGTTCGAAATACTGAGGGGGGTAAAAACTGCCAATTTTTATTTCAAAGAAAAAGTCTTATTTTTGTTTAAAATTAAAAAAAGACAATCATGTACAGTGATTCTAATTTAGCTATCAATCCGTTGGCAATATTAAAACCGACCAAAGAACCGCATCGTCACACGCTTGCGGAATACCTGCGCCGTGAAGAACGCAGCCAAGAACTACACGAATATAATAATGGCATTATAACCAAACTCCCTATGGCACTCGGACCTCACAATGAAATCACAATAAATGTCGGACACGTCCTGAAAAATGCAGTCAAGCCACTAACTACAAAATATCGGGTTTTTGGCGCACAGCAACTTGTTTATATGCCGAAACTAAATATAAGTCGCTATCCCGATGTTTTAGTCGTTTGCGAAGCACCTCTATATTATGATGACAATGAACAATTGCTGATAAATCCAATTTTAATTGTAGAAGTCCTTTCAAAAAGCACTCGCAGTTATGACCGTGCTGGTAAATTCGATGAATATAAATCCATTGATACTTTTAAAGAATATCTTTTAATAGACCCCAAAAAGTGTCACGTAGAAAGGCGCTTCAGAGAAGAACCTGACCTTTGGCGCGATACCACTTTTACGGACATCAATCAATCATTACCTCTAAAATCTCTTAATTGTAGTATTGATTTGAAAGATATTTATGAAAATATTACCTTCAAATAACCTTTCTTAGCTCAAATACTGAGGGGGTGTTAAGTACTGCTAATCGCTGATTGGCGGCACTTAATTCTTCACCACCCCAATCGGAAAATCATTCCCAAAGCCATAACTGCTCGGATACTGAGGGGTGCCCTTGTATTTCTGAGTGACTTCAGGTACTTTGTTTTGCAAATAGGCATCAATCTCTTTCACCGTTATTTTTTTATCGCCTGTATCTGCTCCACCTTTCAAGCCTTCCAACAAAGTATAAGTGAAAGCACCATGACCCAATTGAGTAAACTCAGAAGCAAATTGCTCGCTGCCCGAAGCTGTGAGCCAATGCGTACCTGTAGAGCGAGCGAGTTGAGCGATGGCTTTTTCTTCGGCTGCACCACGCGAGGCGGCAAGTGTTTGTAAAGCCCCTGCGGACTGGCAAGCGTCGAGAATAAAGAGCTGCTTTTGAGCTTTAATATCTTTTGAAAATTGTTGTAACTGATTGGCACTCAATCCTTTCTGAGCGAGGGCATCGTCTGCACCGTAGAGCTGTGTGACATCATTGGGCACTAAAAAGAATTCCTTTTTTTCATTCATCACACCATGACCAGCGTAGTAAAAAACGAATAAATCCTGTGGTTTGGCAGTCGCTTTGACTTTTTCAAATGCCGCTTCAATGCCTGCTTTATTGGCGTCAGCATTGGTGATAAATATGGTATTCACTTTCGAAAAAATGCCGTTCGCACCATTTTCAAAGGCATCTTTAAATGCTGTGGCATCGGCGAGAGCATAATTCAAATTGTACTTAGAATTTTTATAAATATTAATACCAACAACTATCAAATGTAGTTGAATACCGCCCGCATTACTGCCTGATACTGAGGGGGTCGCTTTATCAGGTTTAAAATTGATGATAATTTCGTTGGGCTGTGATTCAGTGCGTTGACTATTGATAGCCACGGCTTTTAGCCGATTATCACCATTAATGAGCGATAAAGGCACTGTTAATTGTGCTGCATCTACCGTTTCACCTATTTTTCCTTTGGTAAAAATCAATTTATTATTTTGATACAACCTAATTTCACTGATAATATCGCCGTTTTTATTGGCTTCAATATTAATGCTCACATTGGGTTGAGTGGCTTTGAAAGTGGGCACATTATCATCGTCCGATACTTCTAAATTGCGCTCTTTTGCTTCGCTATACATGATTTTTACTGAGGGGGGTGACTTCAATTTTTTAATATCAGCACCATTATTTTTAGGCAAATCAGCCTCCCAAATTTGACTTAAAAGATTGGGTACATAGAACTGTTCGTACAGACTTTCCAATGGAATTACCTCTTTTCCCTTAGTAAAATACATCTTTTTCATGGCATCGGGTGAGGCATCGAAGCGACCGTCGGGCGTCATAATCATCCAATCATCGGTGTCTTCAAAGAGCAAAATTTTAGCGACTTCGCGCTTTTTTTCTAAATCCCAAATTCTTAAACCGCCGTATTCTTCAGCTACTAAATAGCGTTCATCTTTCAAAAAAATCATCGCTTCTACACGCGAATCAGGACCTTTCAAAACGGCTGTTTGCTTCTTCGAGGCAATATCAAAAACGTCAATATCAGGTCCTAAACCGCTTTTCGATTCATCATAAAGTGTCGTAACGGCTCGCTTGCCCGAAGGTGATAGCCCGGTTGTCCAATCCCAACCTGATTTTGAAACGCTTATTGGATTGCCTATTGGCTTGCCAGTATTGACATCTAAGTCTGTCAAATTATAAACGGAAGTTAAACTCACTTTTTTACCGTTTTCAATAAATCGGACATTGCTTATCCAATTGCCTTTGTACGTCCACATCAATGATTTTGAAGCCAAATCGTAGCAATAAACATATTCAACACTTTTATTATTTTCTTCCACGTATCCACCATATATAAGCAATTTGGATTTATCAGGCGATATGTCAGAAAAATACTTCATTCCTCTTTCATACAAAGCATAACTACCGCCATTTTCTGGCTTTTTAATTTGATTTTTAATTTTATACGTTTTCAAATCCACTACATAAGCTCCGTTGGTATGCACCACTACCATCAAACCCATTGATTCGTATAATCGCAATCCAACCAAATTACTTTTGGGAATTGACTCAATGGCTTTGTATTGAATATTTTTCGCATTGGGGTCAAAACTAAAAACCCCCATATCATTATCAGCTATCACAAAACCCTTCGAACCATCTTGCGTGAGGCGGATTGTATAGCCACATTTTTCACAAGGCATCTGAAAACGCCGCATTTTAAAGCCACCATCTTTAAAAGTCAAAACTCGATCAGCCATCCATACCCCCTCAGTATTTTGCAAAGGAAAATGCACATCTGGCAATGCGGGTAAAATGCCATATTTTTTTTGTAACTTATTGGTTTTTAAGTCATAACGGCTCATTCTCAAGCCTTGAATATAGTATTTGCCATTTGGTGAAAGGCATATATTTTGAGCATTATTCATACCTAATTCAGGCGAGTTGAAGGTGAATTTATTGCCAAATTCAAAGGTTTTTGTATCAAAAACAACGACCTCGTTTTGATATTCAAAAGCAATTTTGCCTGATAGAGAAGGGTAGGAGACGGCATAAAATTGTGCTGAAATTTCGTTGATGTCATCAAAAATTTTATTCGTTTTGTGAATGGATTTATAAGTTTTAGTATCAATTTCATCAATAAAAAACGCCTTTTGTTTTTCGCCTGAAAAAGCTATAAAATTGCCATTTGGTAAAAAAGTATAAGCAGAGTAAGGCTCTTTTTCAAAGTTTTTAATTAATTTATTGGATTTTAAATCATACAAACGGCTGCCAACCACTGCATCATATATCAATAATTGATTGCCATCGCGCGAAATGCTCAATCTATCAATGCTGTGAGTACCCATCCCTTTGTACGAATATTTTTGAAGCACAGTAGCGACACTCGTATTGACATCGACTTTTAGGATAAACATATCATCATATTTCTCCTTCAAATGCCCGCCTGCATAGAGCGTTTTGCTATCTGCTGAAAAAACCATTTCCTGCAATGGATTACTCAGATATGATTTTCTTTCAAATTCAAATTTATCAAAATTGAAAATGAACAGTGAATCAGCATTCTGAAACGCCACTGTTTTGCTATCGGGGCTGATGGCTACGACGCCCGTTTCGTTGATGGGTCCATCAAAATTGACGGTGAATTTGATGTTTTTCATCAAACGAGCCGTTTCATAATCCCATATTTTGACTTCATTTCCATAGACAGAAACCAACCATTTTTCATCAGGCGAGACAGCCACCGAGCCTGCATAATGCGTAGCGGGGAAGATGAGTTCAGGCGTTTGAGCAAAGGTTTTAGTAAAAAAAGAAAGGAATAATAATAAAGCGAATGCTTTATATGGAGAAATAATTATTTTCATAACTAATTGATTTTTAATAGGATAGCTTAAATTAACTCTTCAAGGGTTTAAAACCCTTGAAGAGTTGTGTAAATACTGAGGGGTTCGATTTCGGATTTCGGATTTCGGATTTGTTACGCTCCGAAATCCGAAACCCCAAATCCGAAATCGAATCATTTTCCGAGTTCCATTTTAATTCCGAACTGCCCGTTGCTGGTAGGGTAGGACTGCCATTTGAGGATTACACCTGTAGAGGCATCGTCCAGGGTTTGAACATCCCAAATATAAGTTCTGCCATTGGCAGTGCTCAAATCTGATTTTTTCACCAGGCGATATTCCAAGCCCTCGAGGGTTTGATAAAAAGTCAAAGTATTTTCAAAAGCGGTTTTCGCATCATCACTGGTGGAATAAGTCGGGTAGCGGATTTCTAAACGCCAATTTCCAGCTGCGCTTTTACGAATCACCGCTTGGTCTTGACCCATTGTGACATATTTTTCAGCATTAAATTCCTCTTTTTTATTGGCTATAGGATCAGTTTTAAAATCTTCAAAATCTTTCAAGGCTGCTGCAATGAGGTTGTTGACAGTCAATGAAGTGGCTTCGTTATCAGAAGTTTTGTCTTCTGTATTTTCAACTGGCTTATCAGCTGGTTTGTCTTCTTCACCATTAAATTTTTTGATAAATTCTTCAGACAATTTGAAATCATCATCATTTTCAAACTCGGTATCAGGTAGGTTAGTGGCAATAATCATTTTTTTACCAAAAGTCCAAGCCAATGATACGGCATTTTTGTCGCCAATACCCAAAACCCAATGGTCGTCCAAAACGGGATGACTGGGTGCACCAAACATCATTTCAGCTAATTGACGGGTAGAATCGGCGTTTTCAAACTCAAAAATCACTTCATAAATAGGTTTATTGCCATCTTTATCGCAAACAAAAGTCACATTTTCAGCACCATTTCTGCCTATTTTTAAGCGATATTCATCTTTAAAATCAAATATGCTTGCTTGCTTTTTAGCATCTGCTAAGAGAAAACGGATAGAATCAGCAGGCGTTTTTATTTTGATCCCTGATTCAAAAACGGTTGATAATTCTTTTGCATAATCCTCACACGTGTAAGCGCCCGTCGGTTTATCTTCCGTTTTATTGGGTTTAACTTCTGTTTTTTTAGGTTTAACTATAGTATTGGTAGGTTTGAAAACATCCGATTTATTAATCCGCATATCCACATCAGCAAACCCCTCAGTCAAATTATACATTTCATCATTGTAATATTCTCCAGTTGGAATTCTGCCTGAAATTATCAGCGACGCATTATACGTCCATGCCACAGTCAGAAACCCCTCAGTACCTTTATAGACAACCCAATATTTTTTATCCGTCGGGTGATTTTGCGTTCCGAACAGCTTTTTACTCACTTTTTCAAGTGTCGCTTCACTATCAAAGTCAATAATGACTTCATAATAGGGCTTATTGCCTTCTGTATCGAGGTAATAAGTGAGCAATGGAATGGCTTTATATTTTGTTTTTTCTTCAAAAACAAGTCTGTAATCGCTACTGCCTGCTTCAACAGCATTGGGTTTCAATTTTTTAAAATCGGCTAAAGACATACCCATCTGCATCTCTTTCAAAAGGCTGATGACGGATTTATCAAGAGCAATAGTTTGGGCTTTTACAAGCAAAGGGAGGCATAACAGGGCAATAAAGGTGGATAGTCTCATTTGAAATTTGAATTTTATTTAAAATATTGATTTTCAATTTTTTACAAACTTCATAGGTTTTTAAAATCTATGAGGTTTAATGCTTTTCCAGATAATATCTACTTATGCGACAACTCAACCATCAGCGGCACCACCGTCCCCTTATGCTCTCCTTTTTTTACATCGAAGCCAATATCTTTAGTGCTGTAAGTGACATTTGAAGGCAAAATCAATTTATCGCCCAAAGCTGCTTTGATTTTTTGAGATAAACCGCCTTTAGCAGCATTCATTTTTTCAAGCATTTTAGCGGCGTCCAATGGCTCTTGCGAGTAAAGAATAAGCATATAATCCGTGCCTGCGTTATTGTCCATCTTCACCACTTTCGATTCAGAAGGGAACGCCACTTGACTGTTGGCACCGATGCGAGGCGACATATTGTCTTCAAAAGGCATGATTTTATTCACTTTACCTGTCAAATCTGTAGCAAAAGCATAGATAAATGTCTCTGTATTAGTGGTAATAAAAAAGCGGAATTTTGTACCACTTGGGTAAGAATTATCCATCCGATAAGCGACTAAATCCTCTTTATACGCTTCTTTTTCATTTTCATCTGCTACGATGAGGTTGCGCGTCAAGACCCGATTAGCAATCATAGGTGTACCTGTATTTTGTTGAAAAGCGACAACACCTGATAAATTTACCTTTAAAATAGGCTTAATAGGTTCAGGTTTGCTTGGAGTAGGCTTCGGCGGTTCAGGTTTGCTCGGTGCAGGCTTAATTGGTTCAGGTTTGACAGGTTCAGGCTTCGGCTCATCGTCTTTTTTACGTGGTTTTGGCACATATACTGAGGGGGTCTTCTTAGGACTAAATTCTTTAGCGGGTCCATAACCTTGAATAGCCAAAAGCGAATATTTCCCAAAATCAGCGTAAGGAATCCAGACATATCCCTTGTCGCGCCAAGCAGTTCCCCACGAATTGAGCACTCGGAATGCGCCGCCATATTTATTGTTGTCGTAACCCACAACGCACATCGCATGGCGACCGTGTTGACCCGTTGGTCCATCGTCAGTGGCTTCTTCGCGCCAGACATCGCCCTTTGAGTTATAAAAACTTTTAGCGACGATAAAACCTAACATACAAGGGTACCCCTCAGCCAAAGCTTTTTTGACGGAATTGATTTTCAAATCATTATCCGTTTCGTCGGGCATATAGAGGATTTGATAGTCAGCTATTCGAAAATCCGTTCCTTCCTGCAAAGCCGTTGAGCTTACTGATGAACCGCATGAATAAGGCTGCGTAGCCAAAGTCGCCGCGCCCATTGTTTTCATGAGTTCAAAAGCATTGACGGGGTTAGTGCCTTCTTGACAGTTTTTATCACTCGCGCCCTTGATTTGCTCATATATATAGGTGGGCGAAAAGATTTTGCTGTTGGCATTTACAGGCGATACGTTGCCATCGGGGTCAGGCTCGCTTTGAGTTTTGGCATATAAAATCGTGCGCAAGTGGTAGGCAGTTGCGAACGCCACACATGTACCAAAACGCCCTTGATCACCCGCAGTTGGGCAATATTTTTCTAAAGAAGCCGAAGCGGGCATACTTTGGTAACTGCTCGCCGTTAATTTCGCTTTGTAAGGAATGCCGCGAAGAGTCGGCGGGTCGAAAATCATACCAGTCGGGCGTTCTTGAGCAGAGAGAGAAAAACTTAAAAACAGAAAAAAAGAGAGAAATGAAAGTTTCATGAAATGGCTTTTAAATATGGTTTTTAAAAATATTTTTTATCGTTTGAATGTAGAGATGAAACTTTGGGCGAGATTCCATACAAATTAAAGAGAAATATATAAATTTTACAAGAAAATGATTAACTTGACATTGTTAAATTAGGAAAAAAGCTACTATGGTTTAAAAATTGTTGAATAAAGAATGAAACAGGACAAAACTATTGGGGTCTAAGTGTA
>JAYTUY010000205.1:0-16577 GCA_043744275.1 Saprospiraceae bacterium | reverse complement strand
GTGAATTAGCTTGAGCGACTTTCATAAAGTCTTCACCCTCTGCTGATAGATATTCAACTTTCATGGACACTTTACCATCGTTTACTTTACGATAAGGTGTTTCCAAGAAGCCCATTTTATTAATCTTCGCATGTACGCAAAGCGTCGAAATCAAACCAATGTTTGGTCCTTCTGGCGTTTCAATCGTACATAAGCGACCGTAATGCGAATAGTGAACGTCACGAACCTCAAAGCCTGCACGCTCACGGCTCAAACCACCGGGTCCGAGTGCCGAAATACGGCGTTTGTGAGTGATTTCACTGAGGGGGTTCGTTTGGTCAAGGAACTGTGACAACTGGCTTGTTCCGAAGAATGAATTAATAACCGAACTCAAAGTCCGAGCATTAATCAAGTCAATCGGTGTAAAGACCTCATTATCCCTTACGTTCATACGCTCCCGAATAGTCCGTGACATACGCGCCAAACCGACACCAAACTGAGCATATAATTGCTCACCTACCGAACGCACACGGCGATTCGCTAAATGGTCAATATCGTCAATTTCTGCACGGTCATTTATCAAGCGAACGATGTAGCGAACGATTTGAATAATGTCTTCTTTCGTCAAAACCAATGTCTCCATTGAAGTGGTTAACTCCAATTTACGGTTTACTTTATAGCGACCTACTTCACCCAAATTGTAGCGTTTATCACTGAAAAATAATTTATCAATGATACCACGAGCCGTTTCATCATCTGGTGGATCAGTACCACGCAATTGGCGATAGATATAGTTCACCGCTTCAATTTCAGAAGAAGACGGGTCTTTTTGAAGCGTGTTGTATATAATGGAGTAGTCTTCAGAAACGCTCTCCTTTTGTAGGATAATCGTTTCAACTTCACTTTCGAGAATCAACTCAATATTATCTTCATCTAAGATAATATCACGCTCAAGGATAATCTCATTCCGCTCGATAGTCACTACCTCACCTGTATCCTCATCAACGAAATCCTCTGTCCAACTTCTCAATACCCGTGCGCCCAATCTACGACCAACACACTTGCCCAAATTGTCTGCATTCACAGCGACCTCTTCTGCCAAACCGAACAAATCAAGAATTGTTTTATCCGAGTCAAAACCAATAGCTCGCAACAAAGTTGTTACAGGAAATTTCTTCTTACGGTCAATATACGAATACATGACGTTGTTGATATCCGTCGCAAATTCCATCCACGCTCCTTTGAAAGGGATAACGCGAGCAGAATAAATTTTCGTACCGTTCGGGTGATAGCTTTGTCCAAAAAACACACCTGGCGAACGATGCAACTGAGAGACAATCACACGCTCCGCACCATTGATAACGAAAGTACCTTTCGGCGTCATGTAGGGTATATTTCCGAGAAATACATCCTGCACAATTGTTTCAAAATCAACGTGTTCGACGTCATTGCAGCTTAATCTCAATTTTGCTTTTAACGGCACAGAATACGTCAAGCCCCTATGAATACACTCTTCGATAGAATAGCGCGGCGGGTCAACGAAATAATCTAAAAATTCGAGATTGAAAATATTACGGGCGTCCGTAATAGGGAAGTTCTCTTGAAAACACTTGAAGAGACCTTCGTTGGTGCGATTTTCAGGCGTCGTTTCCAATTGAAAAAACTCTTGGAACGACTTCAACTGAATTTCCAGCAAATCCGGAGACTCGTCTGAGAGACGGATTTTCCCGAAATTTACGCGGTTCTTTTCGGGATTCAGAATATTATTTGCTGTCATCTATATAGAGTTGTTTTATTTTCTAAACGATGAGGAACATAATGAGCGATGTTCCTTTGGGTGATTTTTATGTTAGACGAATGACCCCCTCAGTATTTAGCAACTTTTTCATTTTACATTTAGAATTCTAAATGTAAAATGAAAAATATTAAATTTAAAACCGCAAAAACAAAAGCACATATGGCATATAACACAAAAAGAATTAAGCAACTTGTCAAATAAAGTTGCCTAAGCCAAATCTTTAACAACTGTTTTACGAGTACTCAGCAACACAGTCGAAAGTGGAAAAAATATAGCCATGTAATTGATTTTCAACGATTTATAATGAAAGGCTTACCGCTTTTTCTAAGAACGTGCAAAGGTAGATATTCTAATCCTAAAAACCAAACTTTCATACTTAAAAAATTCTTTATTTTGAAAGTATGAAATCTATATTTTTTTAACTTTTAAAAAAAATTAAAACACATTAAAAAAATAAGGTGAAATCATGTAGTTTCGTCACTTGAAATTCATTTAATCATAATATTAAAAGTATGTCGAAGGCAAAACAATCTACACCGAAAAAAACCTTAACGAACCCACCTAAACTATCGCCTAAAACCGCCTCTAAAAATCAGAATCGTTCATCCATTGAACCATTTAAGTTGTTGGGTGTATCAGTTGAGCTGTGGGCGATTTTAGCTATCACGTTTTTGGCTTTTATCCCTACTTTCAGCAATGAGTTCGTCAACTGGGACGATGATGTCAATATTCTCAAAAATAATGCTGTTCAATCTTTCAATTCCAATAGCATCATCACCATTTTCACTCAAAATATCAATGGTAACTACAATCCGTTGCCGATTTTTACCTTCGCCATCGAACGCGCATTGTTTGGCGCAGACAATCACCCGTTGGTAGCACATACAGTCAATCTATTGCTGCATCTCGGTTGCGTATATTTCGTCTATCGCATCGGCGAGGCAATGGGCTTGAATCGGTGGGCTGTCCTTTTATTGACCATCTTGTTTGGCATTCACCCTATGCGCGTCGAATCCGTAGCATGGGCAACTGAGAGGAAAGACGTTTTATTCGGCATATTTTATTTTTCAGCTATGTTGCAATACATAAAATATTTAAAATCAGAGAATTATACATTCAAAAATAAATACTTCATTTATACACTCCTACTTTTTATTATCGGTTTATTCGCCAAAGTGCAGATGGTTTCCTTCCCCCTCAGTATATTGGCATTGGATTATTACTACAATCGACCTCTGAAATTTAATTTAATCTTAGAAAAATCGCTGTACTTTTTAGGTTCATTGGCAATGGGTTTGACCAACGTTATGCTCCTGTCAAAACTCAAAGTCATAGGCAGCGATGATGCGTCTTTCAGCATGTTCGAGCGCATATTTATTGCCTCGTATGCCTACGCCGTTTATCTCGGCAAATTGATTTTTCCTTGGGAAATGGTGCCCGTTTATCCTTATACCAATCCCCTACCGCCTATTACTTACATTGGCTTGCCCATTTTTTTAGTTTCAGCGGCTTTTGTCTATTGGGCATTCCGTCAAGGTTGGAATAAATTGGTTTTCGGATGGGTGTTTTTCTTTGTGAATTATATTTTTCTTTCGCAAATAGTGGGTGCAGGTGCAGGCTATTTGGCAGACCGTTTTACCTATATTCCCTACTTCGGTTTTTTCTTTATAATTGCCGCTTATACTGAGGGGGTGCTTTCAAAAACTTGGGGTAAAGTAGTCATCGCCGCCTATCTAATCCTTTGTTTTTCAATGACTTATACTCAAACTAAGATTTGGAAAAACAGTGATACTCTCTGGACGCACGTACTCAAATATTACAACAATATCACCATCGCTTATGGCAATAGAGCCAATTATTACCGCGATATTGGCGAATCGGAAAAGGCTTTTGAAGACTTAAATTCAGCTATTAAATTAAAACCAACTGCTGCTACACACAACAGCCGAGGCAAATCATTTTTTGATAAAGCTAAAGTTCAACAAGCCCTTGATGACTACAATGCTGCTATCAGACTTGACCCAAAACTCGCTGAGGCGTATGCCAATCGAGCAGCCGCTTTCGGTACTTTGGGCAAATTAGACAGTGCCATAGCCGACATCAATAAAGCCCTCGAACTCGAACCTAAAAACATCAACGCCTTAGTGAATCGAGGAACAGCTTATATGGCTCAAGGAAAAAAAGACTTAGCATTATTAGATTTTGATGCCGTGATTGCTCAAGATTCCAATCATCAAAATGCTCATCTCAACCGCTTCATAGTTTACAGAGATTTAGGTCAAAATGATAAAGCCCTGGCAGATAATGCTAAATATTTGATAATAAATCCTAAAAGTTGGGCAATGTGGTTAGAACGCGCCATGCTCAAACGCAAAATGGGGCTGTGCAAAGACGCTATGCCAGACTATGATGAAGCCCTCAAATATGATTCTAAAAATGGTTCAACCTATCTTGAACGTGCCCGTTGTCATGCCGATTTAGGCAATCGAGAAGCCGCTAAAAAGGATGCTTTAGTAGCACAATCTAAGGGTGTTCAAGTAGAATTAACGCTTTTGCAGTAATAAAATACTGCTGAGGAGTAAAAATACTGAGGGGGTAGTTTGAGATTTTCCATAGAATTAAAACTTTGAAATTTCACTGAAAAGCGATATTTTTGTAAAAAAAATAACATGGCTGCTGCTACATTACCTATTATTGAAAGCCCAACTATGCCTTCTTCAACTGCAAAAGGAAGGAAAGCAAGTTATATTTCAGAAGAAACATACTATAAAAAATTTCGCCATAGAGAAGACGGATTTAAATATGAGTGGATCGATGGTATAATTGAGAAAACCCCCAAATCTATGAATGATAAACAGGCGCACATTGCAGAAAATTTGAATATGATTTTTTATACCTTGAAAATAGGTGCTAAGATTCAAGGCAGTTTCCAAACTGAAAAAGATACCCAAGTAAAAGCCACTCGTATTCGCATACCTGATATGTGCTATCTCAATCCCATGCAGGCATATGAAGCTGCATATGGAGGGCATCCAATTTCTGAATTTATGATTGAAGTGGTTTCACCGACTGATAAAATCTATGATTATGCTTCAAAATTAGAAGATTATAAAGAAGCAGGTGTCAAAGTGGTTTGGTTGATATTTCCTCATATTGAAAAAATATATGTCTATGAAGGTAAAACGATGACTATTTTGGGCGGGAAAGATATTTGTTCAGCAGCTCCTGTTCTATCCGATTTCGCTATTGCCGTAGAAGATGTTTTCAAAAAGCCTACTATGCCTATTTAATCAATGTCATTAAAATACACCCCCTCAGTATTTTTCCTTTAACCAATTGAAAACGGACAATTCGCATTTAGTGAATTGTCCGTTTTCAATTGGTTAAGAACATTTTAACTTACTCAAATACATTCGCCATCTGCATTTCAAAATTTGGGAGCACACTTGATTTTAAAGTGTCTGTTATTTTTAAAACTCTTTGTAATTGAAGATCTTCGTCTATTAATTCATACTGTCTGATAGTTTTTGCTTCAATATTAACCAGCCAATATTCTCGCACGCCACCCATTTCATACAAATATTTTTTGAATTGCAATTCAGACGAAGTATTGCTGGTTGATTTGATTTCAACAACTAAATCAGGCGCACCCTCTATTATTTTTTGAATAATAGATATCCGCTCTTGACTAATAAACAGTAAATCAGGCTGCACGATGTCGTGGGGTGTAAAACGCACATCCATAGGGGCGGCAAGCAATCTGCCAAGCTTATTTTGTTTGACGAAATAGCTTATGTAAGTATGCAAATTGTCGCTAACAATTTGGTGGGGAGCTAATGGTGATGCTATAAATATAAGTTTTCCTTGATGTAGTTCATAGTTGCCGTTATCGGGCGGAGTAAGGCGTATATAATCCTCGTAAGTGAGCAATTTTGTTTTTGGAATCCGAACTTTTTTACCTTCAATTAAAAGTGTCATCTTTATTTTTTTACAAAATTAAGTATTTATTTAAAAAAAAACGCCCCCTCAGTATTTTAAAGGAAAATACTGAGGGGGCGTTTTATAACCCATTGATTTTCAATTATTTATAACATTCCAAAAGTTAAAAACTTTTGGAATGTTATGTGCATAAAAATAGGCTCAAGCAGCGATTGCCACTTGAGCCTTATTTTTTATTGCTTGTAGAACAATGTCAAAATTACTTAATTTCAACTTGTGCACCTGCACCTTCTAACACGCCTTTGATGTTGTTAGCTTCGTCTTTGCTAACGCCTGTCTTCAATGTAGAAGGAGCCGCGTCAACTAAGTCTTTCGCTTCTTTCAAGCCTAAAGCCAAAAGGTTTTTCACTTCCTTCACAACGTTTAGTTTGTTAGCACCACCTGATTGAAGAATAACGTCAAATTCCGTTTTTTCAACAGCCGCAGGAGCAGCGTCGCCAGCAGGGCCAGCCATCATAACAGCAGCAGCAGCAGCTGGCTCGATGCCATGTTCGTCTTTTAATATTTGAGCAAGTTCGTTTACTTGCTTGACAGTCAAATTGACAAGTTGATCAGCTAAAGCTTTGATATCAGCCATTTTATTTAAATTTTAAAATTTACAAAAAATTTTTTAAATGATGAATTATGAATGATAAATGATGAATTTAACATCAAAAATTTCATAACTCTGATTTTAATTTTAATAGAATGATTTGTTATTGGATGATGAAAAAAATTCATCATTCATCATTTATCATTCATAATTAATTACGCTGCGCGTTCTTCGAGTGCTTTGACCAATCCAGCAAGTTTTGAACCGCTTGACTTGAGCGCACTGATAACGTTTTTCGCAGGAGATTGAAGCAATCCGATAACTTCGCCGATAAGTTCTTCGCGAGATTTGAGTTTCTTCAAAACATCGAGTTGATCTTCGCCTAAGAATACAGAACTGTCAATATAAGCACCTTTAAAACCGGGCATTTCAGTAGAATTCTCTTTTCTGAAATCCTCGATAAGTTTAGCTGGTGCTTTCTGGTTGCTTGAAAACAAGATAGCCGTTTGACCTTTGAAAGCAGGGAAAATAGCATCGTAACTCTTTGACGGATCGGCTTCTTTCAAAAGCTTCAACGCCAATTTATTCTTTACGACTTTCATTTCAATACCACTTTCAAAACATTTACGACGCATCTTGTTCGCTTGACCAGCAGTCATAGAGGTTGGGTCTGTCAAATAAAAGAATGGAAATTCTTCTAATTTGCCTTTCAAATCCTCCAAAACGTCCGCTTTTTCTTGTTTTGTCATTTTATCGAGAAATTTTTAATGCTTAATGGATTTAGTATCAATCTTAATACCCGGCGACATGGTGCTGGCGATGGTCAAAGATTTCATATAAGTGCCTTTCGCAGACGATGGCTTCAACTTCACAAGTGTATTGATGAGTTCGCTGGCGTTCTCTAACAATTGTTCTGGAGTGAAACTCAAGCGACCTACACCTGCGTGTACGATACCTGTTTTGTCAACACGGAAAGCAATTTTACCTTTCTTAACCTCGCTCACTGCATCAGCAATATTAGCCGTTACAGTTCCCGTTTTAGGGTTAGGCATCAAGCCACGCGGACCGAGAATACGAGCCACTTTACCCAATTGAGCCATCACGTTAGGCGTTGCGATGATCACATCCACGTCTAACCAGCCTTCTTGGAATTTTTTGATGTATTCTTCAAGACCGAAATAATCAGCACCTGCTGCAATTGCTTCAGTTTCTCTGTCAGCTGTACTCATTACCAACACACGCTTGGTTTTACCCGTACCGTGTGGCAACGAAACCGTACCGCGCAACGCTTGATCAGCTTTACGAGGGTCAATGCCCAAACGAACGTGAACGTCCACTGATGCATTGAATTTGGCTGTATTGACATCTTTTACTAAAGCCAAAGCTTCAGGCAATGTGTAGAGCTTAGTTGCGTCAAATTTCTTATCAACGGCGGCTCTTTTCTTTGCTACTTTTGCCATTTTGTTAAAATTAAATAATTAGGTAATAACGTCCCAAATAGGTCAGGACTCCCTTTTTTTTAATTGATAATTAATAATGAAAAATTGATAATTATATAATTTTCAACTCTCAATTTTTAATTTTCAATTAAACTTACGCCCAAGGGGCAGTGCCTTCAACAGTGATACCCAAACTGCGAGCAGTTCCGGCAACCATTTTCATGGCAGATTCAACCGTGAAACAGTTGAGGTCAGGCAATTTGTTCTCAGCGATAACGCGTACTTGATCCCATGTTACTTTACCCACTTTCTTACGATTCGGTTCAGCCGAGCCTAACTTTACTTTAGCCACTTCAAGAAGTTGCATAGCAGCCGGTGCTGTTTTGATGACGAATTCAAAAGATTTGTCTTTGTAAACTGAGATGATAACTGGCAAAATTTTACCCGGTGTATCTTGAGTAGCGGCATTAAATCGCTTACAGAACTCCATAATATTCACACCCTTTGAACCCAACGCGGGACCAATTGGTGGAGCTGGATTTGCCTGTCCGCCTTTCACTTGAAGCTTGATTCTAAATTCTACTTCTTTTGCCATTGTGAAATCTTAAAAATTTTGTTGTGCTCGCGATATTTTCAAATGGAAGCTGAAAATACAGTTCGCGATATATGATTGAAACGTAACAGCCATTTTGGAATAGTGAAAAACTAATAGTGAAAAGTGAAAAATTATACTTGCAACTTTTCACTATTCATTTTTCACTATTCAATCAAAAGTGACCCCTCAGTATTTCGCCTTAAAAATGCTTAATTTTCATTAAAAACAAGCATTTTACACACATTTTACTTAAAGGACGCGCAAAGGTAGGATTTTTGAATTGATTTGCAAATAATTTAATAAAAAAAGACCGATAAGAATTTAAACGAATGAACTGTCTTTGTCAAACTTCTTTTTCATGCCAAACAATAATAGACAACGGTATAAGAACAAAAGCTACAATCATGGATGACGAGAGTACATCATAAGAAAATTTAGCCCATTCATAGTTACTACTCTTTTTGGCTAATGAATCAGTAAGTAAAAAAATAACACCTATAATCAAATACCCCTTCCTATGAGCCATATCAACTATTTGGGTTTGTCGTTCATCCAAATTCTCTTTAGAAGAACTCCGTGTAGCACCTCCCCAATAGGCAATTCCCGTTTTTAAAAATAAAAAATTGCATAACACAATGAAAATGGCTAAATCTAAATACGCCCAAACACGCCATTCCTTTCCAAACAAATGTTGATCATTTAATTCATAAAAACATTAAAAAGCAGTAAACTTAAAAAGCATAAAATAATGCCTACGCGTCTCATTTTCAATGAGCTATTTCCGTTAATTTCCATTTTAAAAAATATTTTAAGTGTTCAACAATTCCTCTGAAAGAGATTTAAAAGGTGTTTTTGAAAAAATTTTTTCAATCGGTAAACCAAATAATGCGCTGATGCGAAAAGCTAAATCCAAACTCGGATTGTACTCCCCTCGCTCAAGATAACCGATGGTTTGAAAATTGACTTCTAACTTATCTGCCAATTCTTTCCTACTCCAACCTTTATCTTCCCGCAACAAGGCTATTCGATTATAAATAAATACATTTTCTTTTGCCATTCTACTCTTTTAATATTTAACTGCAATAATACGGTATAATGTTGTATAAATACAATATTTAATTACATTACTTTAATTACTTTTTTTAAATAAAATAAAAAAAAAGGTAATCCGATTTAACTCGAACAACCTCTTTTTTATTTTACCAAACGTTTGTTTGGTAAAATTGAATACTTAAAATTAATAGTCTCGTAGTAATTCAAAATCACTACGAGACTATTTCACCCCCTCAGTATAAATCATAAATTTGAGACTACAGCTCACTTTTCACTTTTCACTAATTAAGCTTTCACGTACATCACTTCCTTCACCGCCTTGATAATTTTAGCGGGATTTGGCAAATACGCTTCTACCAATGTAGGCGCATAAGGCATAGACGCATCCGCGCTGTTGACTCGTATGATTGGCGCATCCAAATGATCAAAAGCATATTTCTGAACCTCATAAGCCACCTCAGCCGATACGCCGAACATGGGCCACGCCTCATCCACCACCACCAAGCGATTGGTCTTTTTCACAGACTCTACAATCGTGGCTGCATCCAAAGGGCGAATAGAGCGCAGGTCAATAATTTCAGCAGAAATGCCTTCTTTTTCTAATTCCATTGCTGCATAACACGCTTCGATGGTCATTTTATTATAGGTCACAATCGTTACATCCGTACCAGCACGACGAACAACGGCTTTGCCAATCGGAATCGTATATTCCTCATTTTCAGGGACAATACCAAAGCTTTCGTAAGGCAATGGGCGGTCAATACCGTTTCTATCTTTACCCATCGTGCCTTTTGCGGTTGGGTAATTGTAAATAATTTCTGATTCCATGACGCAAACGGGGTCGTTATCCCGAATGGCTGATTTGAGCAAACCTTTCGCATCGTATGGGTCAACTATAGAAATCACTTTCAAACCAGGCACATTGCCCATCCAACTTTCAAAAGTCTGTGAGTGCTGCTGCGCTAACTGACCAGCCGAACCCGAAGGTCCTCGGAATACAATCGGACAAAGGAACTCCCCTGCTGATTGCGACATCGTTTTAGCCGCATTATTCACAATTTGGTCAAATGCCAAAATCGCAAAATTCCACGTCATAAACTCGACCACTGGACGCAAGCCATTCATAGCCGCACCAACGCCGATAGAGGCAAAACCCAATTCAGCAATCGGTGTATCAATGACCCGACGCGCGCCGAACTCATCCAGCAAGCCTTCGCTCACCTTATAAGCACCATTGTATTCAGCAACTTCTTCTCCCAAAAGGCAGACGTTTCCATCGCGGCGCATTTCTTCTTGCAACGCTTCTCTAAGTGCCTGACGTAAAGTTATTCTTCTCATCTGATAATTTTTATAATTGAAAATTGAGAATTAAAAGTTGAAAATTAAAAACTGAAAATGTATAATTTGAGAAATTTTCAATTCTCAATTTTCAATTTACAATTTACAACTCTTCTGTTTCTTCATCTTGAATAGGTTCTGCGATGGGTATAATCATCGGCAAGCCAATCCATTTTTTTTCAGCTTGGCTGATTGTGCCAAATCTTAAAATACCGCCCGACGCCTCTGCCACACTTTTAGCAAATGACGTATAGCTGACATATAAATGATACGCTACCCGAGGGTCAAGTTTAGCCAAAACAGCATTTAAATGGGATAAATTATCCGAAAGAATTTGCTGTCTGGCAGCCGTATCAGCAGGTAAACTACTCACCAAATCATTGAATTTGATAGGAAAATTCACATGAATATCGTGATAAAATTCATGCAAAACGGCATCGCTGGCATAGCTTCTGATTTCAGTCAGCTTATCAGCCCAAGCCTTTTCTTCGGCGTCAATATTACCGTCCGCACCCGCAATCAACACGGCAATTTGAGGGATAGCATCTTCGAGGTGCAAGAGTTCGTCCTGCGTCAACGTTTCAAAAAATTTCATACACTATATTTATTTGACATTTAATTTTTAAAATATTGGCGCAAAGATAAATCAATTACTTTTAAAAATAGGCTTAAAGGGCATATCAAAAAATGGAAAAATTTTGGAGTGGGATACCCCCTCAGTATAAGAAGCTTTTTAAGCCACGAATTTTATTTCAAATTAACGAATTACACCAATTTATGTGTTGACCACAAATTAGTGTAATTCGTTAATTAGCAAAAAATTCGTGGCTTAATTTTAAAAAAAACCACCACATAGCTCAATAAAACGCTTTTAAAACTAACTTTGCTTTTCATAAACACCCCCTCAGTAATAATTGAAAATTGTGAATTGAAAATTGAAAATTAGCCATTAAAAATTATGCTTAATTCTCAATTCTCACACATTTTCAATTCTCAATTTTCAATTTTCAATTAAAACTATGGCAAGACCTTCTTCAAAATCCAATTCTAATCAAGGCAACCCAATCGTCACGCCTTTGATGCAGCAATACAACCAAGCTAAAGCAAAGTATCCTGATGCGCTGTTGCTCTTTCGCGTAGGTGATTTTTATGAGACTTTTGGAGAGGATGCTGTAACCACTTCGCATGTATTGGGCATTGTGCTCACGAGCCGCAATAATGGGGGAAATGATGTAGAATTGGCTGGTTTTCCTTATCATTCGTTGGATGTTTACTTGCCAAAGCTCGTGCGAGCGGGCTATCGGGTGGCGATTTGTGAGCAGTTGGAAAAGCCTGTTGCGGGTAGAGTTGTGAGGCGCGGCGTGACGGAAATTATTACCCCAGGCGTCACGAGCGATGATAAATTGCTCGACCAAAAGCGCAATAATTACCTCGCTGTTATCGTCGTGAAAAGACAGGATACAGGCATCGCTTTATTGGATATTTCGACAGGTGAACTGCTCGTTACTGAGGGGGATTGGGCATATTTGGATAAGATTTTACAGACATTTACCCCTGCTGAAATCGTTTTCCCTAAAAGCATTTCTAAGGAATTTACTGAAAAATTTGGCGATAAATACTACACTTACGCTCTCGACGAATGGGTTTTTCAACAGGATTATGGTCGTGAAAAACTATTGGAGCATTTTCAAACCAAGACTTTAAAAGGTTTTGGCATCGAAGAAATGGACTTGGCTCAAACAGCCGCAGGGGCAGCTTTGCATTATTTGGCGACGACTGAAAAGTCTAATTTGAAACATATCAACCATATTTCAAGGCTTTTAGTAGATAAATATGTCTGGCTCGACCGCTTCACGATTCGCAATCTGGAACTCATATCTACGAACCATGAAACAGGTAAATCGCTTCTCGATATTTTAGATAAAACCATTTCTCCGATGGGTGCACGGCTCTTGAAAAAATGGATTGTATTGCCTTTGAAAAATAAAATTGCTATTGAGCAACGCCTTGAAAGTGTGAGCTATTTTATTGATAATCAAGAGTTTAAAAGTGAAATTGAATCTTATATCAAAAAAATTGGCGATTTAGAACGCTTGATTTCTAAAGTGCCTTTGGGGAAAATTAATCCGCGTGAAGTCCGTCAACTCGCTAAAGCATTGGGTACAATTGAACCCATCCAATTTATACTGAGGGGTACAAATGACCATCTTAATAAAATGGCGGACACTCTGAATCCCTGCAAAATGATACGAGAAGACATTGAAAAAACGATTATTGATGAGCCGCCTGTTAACCTCACAAAGGGTGGCGTTGTATGCGATGGATGCGATGCAGATTTGGATGATTTAAGAAATATAGTTAGAAATGCTCAATCGTTACTCATTGATATTCAACAGAAAGAGATAGAAAAAACGGGTATCACGAATTTGAAAATTGGCTTCAATAATGTTTTCGGTTACTTCTTGGAAGTAACAGCGAAGTATAAATATATAGAGATTCCGAAGGATTGGATTCGTAAACAAACCCTCGCCAATGCTGAACGCTATATCACGCCTGAATTGAAAGTTTTAGAAGAAAAAATATTGGGTGCAGAGGAAAAAATAATGGCGATTGAAGAGCGTATTTTCCAAACGTTGGTCGGTTCGCTCTTGGATTTTATTCAACCAATTCAACAAAATGCAAATGTGATTGCTATTTTGGATTGCCTTAATTCCTTTGCGAGTGTTTCCATTAAAAATAATTACTCAAAACCCGTTTTGACTGAGGGATACGATTTGGACATCCGCGAAGGTCGCCACGCAGTCATCGAACAACAATTGCCGCTTGGCGAAAGCTATGTGCCCAACGATGTTTATTTAGATACCGAAGAGCAACAAATTTTGATGATTACGGGACCGAATATGGCGGGCAAATCTGCTCTTTTACGACAGACAGCGTTGATTTGCCTCATGGCTCAAATGGGTTGTTTCGTGCCTGCGAAGGCGGCGACGATTGGCATATTAGATAAAGTGTTCACGCGCGTAGGGGCGAGCGACAATATTTCAAGCGGCGAGTCCACTTTTATGGTCGAAATGAACGAAACGGCGAGCATTATGAACAATATTTCAGACCGTTCGCTCATTCTTTTGGATGAAATCGGGCGTGGCACGAGTACTTACGATGGCATCAGCATCGCTTGGTCAATCGCTGAATATTTGCATGAAAACGAAGCCCGACCGAAGACCCTTTTTGCTACACATTACCATGAACTGAATGAATTGGCAGAGCGTTTTAATAGGGTGAAAAATTTTCATGTGGCGACGAAAGAAGTGGGTCAAAAAGTCATCTTTTTACGTCAATTGACTGAGGGGGGTAGCGAACATTCGTTTGGTGTGCATGTCGCTAAAATGGCAGGTATGCCGCCTGAAATTGTCAACCGAGCCAACGAAATATTATCCCAATTAGAAAAGAAACACATTGATAACCAACCAGTTACGATAGAAATGATTGATAATAATTTTACTGCTCACAGCGTCAAAGATACTAAAGATAAAGTCAAAAACCTCCCCGACAAACCCATGCAACTCAACTTTTTTGACATCGGCGACCCTCGCCTACAACGCATCAAAGAGGCATTGGATAAAATGGATTTGAACACCATGACGCCCATTGATTTGATGATGAAAGTGGTAGAATGGAAAAAAATGCTTCAATAATTGAAAATTGAAAATTGAGAATTGAGAATTGAAAATTATTTGCTCTACTTTTTCAATTTTCAATTCTCAATTTTCAATTAAAATGTATTAAATTGCATAAAAATAAGAGATGATAATGGTTAAATCTGATAAATTGAAGTTTCCAAAGCCTAAATTGCTGACCTACGATGATTATGCAAGGCTTACCCCGCCCGATAGCGGCAACTATGAATTACACAACGGAAAAATTATTTATATGCCATCACCCTTCGATACCCATCAAAATATTAGCATGATTTTGAGCGCGGCTCTGTATTTTCATGTTAAAAACAACCAATTAGGTCAAGTCCGAACAGCTCCACTTGATGTTAAATTAACTGAAAATGATACCGTTCAGCCCGATATTCTCTTTATCAAAAAAGAACGAGAGAGCATTATTGACGGCTTTATAAAAGGTGCACCAGATTTGGTGGTTGAAATTTTATCTCCTTCAAATGATGCTAAAGAAATGAGCTATAAAAAATACATTTATGAGGTATCAGGCGTCTCTGAATATTGGGTTATTAATCTCCCAAAAATGATTTTAACTCAATATGAAAATGTTGAAAATGAATTGCTGTTGCGTCAAGTCTTTACGCAATCAGATATATTAAAATCTTTAGTCATTAAAGGTTTTGAAATGAACTTAAAAGAATTATTTGAGTAAATACTATCAATTTATTGAAAATGATAGAAGATAGAGGCTATATATTATAATGTATTCACTTCTAAAAATGACTATTTCCCTCATTTCCGCTATGTCCGAAAACCATGTTATTGGCAACAAAGGGCTTTTACCCTGGGGACATTTGCCCAATGATTTGGCAAATTTATACCGAATTACTGAGGGGGTGCCGATGATAATGGGGCGTAAAAGTTATGATACACCTGACCGCGTTTGGTCGAAAATAGCACCAAATATTGTGGTTACAAGGCAAGCTGATTTGGTTTTAGATGCCAGTTTTGAAAGAGCGGAAAATATAGAACAGGCGTTGCAACTTGTTGACAATCAAGGCTTTACAAATGTTTTTATTATTGGTGGCGGTGAAATTTTCAAGCAGGCTATACATTTAGCGGACTATATTTATCTCACTCTCGTACATGCTACTTTTGAAGGCGATGCTTATTTTCCAACAGTTGACCCCTCAGTTGCCACGTCCCTCGCAATGACATTTAAGCTAATTGACAGACAAGATTTTCAAAAAGATGAACAGCATGTATATGATTATTCATTTTTAATTTATGCGAATAATGGTTTAAAATCACGGAGTGATTGAATATGAATAACCCCTGATTGCATCAGGGGAGTCATTGTAGATAAAGACAATAACTGCGGAGCAGTTCAATGTAAAAATTGTAAATAATTAGCTGTATTTCACATTCAACTGCTCCGCAGTTATGGTATCCATTCAATTTAACCCTCCGATTGCATCGAAGGTTATTAATATTCAATCGCTCCGCGATTATTTCAACCCAATATTTCCATAATTTATAAAAAAACGCTTACCTCAAATTTCTAAACCGTATCTTTCCATTATTTTTAAAAACAAATATTTTATGAATCGTTTTACAATAATTATCGGCATTTGCCTGGCACTTTGCACTCTTTCATGCAATCCAACATCCACTCAAAAAGACAAAATGGTGACTCAAACGATGGAAAAAGAACTGCGTCATGTCGTACTTTTTAAATTCAAAGACGGTGCTTCGGCAGACTCTTTGAAGGCGATGGAAATGGCTTTTAAAGCCCTCGCTACCCAAATTCCAGAAGTCAAACACTTAGAATTTGGCTTAAATAATAGCCCTGAAAACCTCAATCAAGGCTTCACGCATTGCTTCGTCGTGACGTTTGGAACTGAAAAAGATAGGGAAATCTACCTGCCGCACCCTGCTCATAAAGCCTTCGTAGCCAATCATTTAGCTAATATTTTGGATAAAGTATGCGTCGTGGATTTTTGGGCAGATGCTGTGAAATAGCTTCTATAAAACTCAATTTATGTATCAATTCAGCTAAATTTTAAACATGAAATACCTTGTTACTGAACGATAGATTTTTTTAATATGAATTTTCGAGTTTTGCATACATTGATAATGGTATCAATAATGTTAAAAATAAGCTCAATAAGTTGTT
>JAYTUY010000204.1:0-16628 GCA_043744275.1 Saprospiraceae bacterium | reverse complement strand
TTGAAAGTTATGAGTTGAGAGTGTCAAAACTCTCAACTCATAACTTTCAACTCTCAACTTATTTCGCCTGCACTTTACTCCAAACACGCCAAATATTTTGATATAAAATCTTAGCTATATCCCCCTCAGTATAACCTCGTTTGAGGAGTGAATAAATCAAATTAGGATATTGTGAAACATCTTTCAAGCCAGTCGGCAACGTATCACCAACGCCATCAAAATCAGAACCAATGCCAATATGGTCAATTCCCACCAATTTTCTAACATGGTCAATATGATTCGCAACAGTTTCTACATCAGCGAAAAGGATAGGGTATTCTTTTTGAAAAGCTTCAATGACGGGTTTAGCGTCTTTATCATCTTGTTTTAATCCCTTGTCTTTCAATATTTTACCCAATATTTTTTGTTTTTCATCAATATCTAAACGTGCTTTTTCATCTAAAAACGATGTGCCGAAGTTGATTTGAATCACACCACCATTTTTACCCAATTCTTTAATCATATCATCCGACATATTCCGCTTGAACCCCTCAGTAAAATAGCGGCAAGACGAATGAGAAGCAATGCACGGCTTTTTAGAAAGCTTCATGACTTGATAAAAAGTATTGTCTGAAACATGCGAAATATCAACCATCATACCTACTCTGTTCATCTCTTTCACCACTTTGCGTCCGTAGGGGCTTAATCCTTTCCATGTGCCAGTTGAATCATAGGATGAATCACAAATCAAGTTATCCTTTCCATGCGTGAGTGTGACGTAGCGAATGCCTTTGTTGTAATAATATTGAATATCCGTTAATTTCAAGAGTGGTGCACCATTTTCCATACCCATTGGAAAAGAAATCAACCCTTTTTTGAAATTTTCATCCACTGACTGAGGGGTCTCTCCTGTAGCAAATTTATCTGGATGAGCTTTGATAATGCCATGAATCATATCGATGAGTGAGTCGGCAAGTGCTTTTTCTTTACCTGTTTTTTGAAGATGCGAAGGAATATATATAGACATAAACGGTGCGCTTAAGCCTCCTTTTTTTGCTCGAACGTAATCAAAATCGCCCTCAGAAGTCTGTACAGGAATATCCATATATTCACGTTCCAATCTAAAATTTTTAATTTTTAAGCGATAAGGCAAATCGACATGACCATCAGTGATGATGTATTTATGCGCCAATTTATCAGCCAAATCACGTAATTGATTATCTGATAGTGAGGCTGTTTGAGCGAAAAATGTAGTTGATAATAGCAGAAGAAAAGAAGAGAGTAGGATTTTCATAGACAAAATTTTAGAGATGAGTGAAGATAAAATTTTGTTCAAATATAGGAATTAAAGTCAAGCAGCTTATAAATTCTTAAAGTTTAAGCAAAAAAAAGTCTGCGAACAGAAGTTCGCAGACCAATCAACATTTGTTAACCCCAAAAAAATTATACCATGAGTACAATATCTTTATATCGTATAAAACGATTTTTTTTCAATTTCAGTATTAAGACGAAGTAAATAAATATAGTAACAAATTAAGCGAGAACTTGTTTAACTAAATTTGCAGCTTCTTTCAATTCTATGGCAGAAAATACTTTTAAGCCTGATTCGTCTATCATTTTCTTAGCAATATCGGCATTTGTCCCTTGAAGGCGCACGATTATAGGCACATTAATTGTGCCAATGTTTTTAAAAGCGCTAATAATGCCTTCAGCAACTCTATCACATCGTACAATCCCACCGAAGATATTAACTAAAATGGCTTTCACGTTAGAATCTTTCAAAATAATTTTAAAAGCTTTTTCTACACGCTCAGCATTTGCTGTTCCACCTACATCTAAAAAGTTCGCTGGGAAACCACCGTTTAGTTGAATCATATCCATCGTAGCCATTGCTAATCCTGCTCCATTGACCATGCAACCCACATTCCCGTCGAGTTTGACATAGTTCAAGTCAGCTTCCATAGCTTCTACCTCTGTTTCATCTTCTTCATCTTTATCACGTTGTGCTTCAAGATCTGGATGACGGAATAAAGCATTGTCATCAATAGAAACCTTTGCATCAACAGCGATAATTTTATCATCCGATGTTTTCAAACAAGGATTGATTTCAAATAAAGAGGCATCACTGCCGACAAACGCTGTATAGAGAGAGTCAATAAATGCATACATTTCTTTAAATGCAGCCCCACTAAGTCCTAAATTAAAACAAATCTTATTTATTTGAAACGGGCGCAAACCTAAAAGCGGATCAACCCATTCTTTTTGAACCAAATGCGGTGTTTCTTCCGCTACTTTCTCAATGTCCATGCCCCCCTCAGTAGAGTAGATGATAACATTGCATTTTTTGGCTCTATCCATCAAAACCGAAACATAATATTCTTTCGGCTCATTAGCACCTTTATAATAGACATCTTCAGTGACCAATACTTTGCGAACCAATTTCCCTTCTGCCGAAGTTTGAGGAGTGATAAGCATCATACCGAGTATATCTGTCGCTTTTTCTTTGGCTTTTTCTGGAGTAGGGGCGAATTTGACGCCACCACCTTTTCCACGACCACCTGCATGTACTTGAGCTTTAACAACACAACCTTCACTATTTCGCTCTGCGCGTAAACGGATTGCTGCTTCAAAAACTTCATCAGGCGTATGGCATAAAATGCCTTCTTGAATTTTAACGCCGTAGCTCTTCAATAATTCTTTCCCTTGGTATTCGTGAAGATTCATATTTACTCTTTAGTAATGTATTGTAGTGCAAAGATATGTAATTAGTAGTCAATGTTATAACATTTAGTGTAAAAATTTTATGACATTTTAAATACCTATCTTTTTTTTGTTATCAAATTAGGAACGCCCAAAAGTAAAACGATTTTTGAAATTTCCAAAACCTTTCGTCGAAAATATATAAAAACCTATATGTTTGTTAAAACAACTATTCTTTTTTGTAGAAGATTTATCAAGTTTTATTTAATTTTGGCGAAATTTCGCTGCAATTATTTTTTTCATTGTTAAATTAAAAATCATGGTATTAACATCTACCCCCTCAGTATTAACGCTTTCTGATGAGCAAAAAGCGCGTTTATCTGATTTTAATAGCCCTATTAAATTATGGTTTTGGCTTTTGTATAAATTACCCGCTGCTTGGTTTATGGGTGTTCGAGTCAAAAAAATCACCGCAGAAAAATCTGAAATTACCCTACCTTATGGTTGGCGTTCTCAAAATCCATTTAGCTCTATTTATTTTGCTGCTCAAGCAGCAGCAGCTGAATTTTCAACAGGTGCATTAGCGACTATGGCTATCGCAGGCAGGGGAAAAGTGTCTATGTTAGTGAGCAATCTTGAAATGGAATTTACTAAAAAAGCCACTTCAAAAACCACTTTTACTTGCGAAAATGGCTTAAAAGTCTTTGAAATTGTAGAAAAAGCTGTTCAGACAAAAGAGCCGCAGATGATTACAATGATTTCTACAGGTGTTCAAGAATCAGGCGAAATAGTATCTATTATGAAAATAACGTGGTCTTTTAAAGCCAAATAAAATAAGGTATAGGCTTATTTAAAAATGACTGTTTTCAATTCTGCTGCTAAACTATTGCGCATTTCCATCAGTTTTTGATGAATTTTTAAATGTTTCATCATGGTTGACATATCGCCTGAGTCGCTGCTTTTGCGGACAATCTCTTGATTTTGCTCGCATAATTTAATGATTTTGCGAAGCTTAAAACGTTTGAGGGCTTGTTTACTATCTTCTGTAAAATTCAAATCGGGTGCTTTCTGAGTTTCAAGCGGACGTTGAAATTTTGTTTCCCAATTATCTGAATAATCGTAAGGATTGGACAAAACTGATGCAGCAAATTCTCGAATTTCTTTCACCGAATGGCTCAAAAAATGCTGTGTACTGAGGGGGGTGCCTTTTTGAATAAGGGCAATTGTTTCATGTATTATTTTATGATACATCCGATTTTCAAACTGCTCCAACACATCTTCTATGTTTGAAATGACATAAGCCGCCACCGACACATTGTGCTCTTTGTCAAATATCTCACCGCCCGAGGCAATCAAAATACGGACTATATCTTTTTCTTGAAATTCATCACCGCCCGTCATCGAAGAACTTTTCTTTTCTCCAAAAGTTTCTTCTATAACTGTTTGATTATCAGTGGGTTGTGATATATCTTCGTTAAAGCCTGCAAGTCCCGCCGCCGCTGATGCAGAAGATGGTGCGGCAAAACCTTTCTTTTTATCTTCAAGGGATTTTCGGACTAATTTACCCGTTTCACCAATTAAAATAGCTTCTTCTACTTTCATCAAAGCAGCACATTCTCTCAAATAAAGCTGCCTTTTTACAGGGTCAGGTATCTTGGCAATACTCGCGACAATGTCCTTAATTAATTTAGATTTTTTAATCGGATCGCCTGCCGCTTCTTCAACAAGTAGTTGAGTTTTAAATAATATAAAATCCTTCGCTTCCTTTTTAATATACTCCTTAAATGCCGTTGCGCCCACACTTTGCACGTAGCTATCAGGGTCTTCTTTATTCGGTAGGAGGACGATTTTGACGTTCATGTCTTCCTCTAAAACCATATCCAAACCCCTCAGTGCAGCCTTCACACCCGCCGTATCACCGTCATAAATTATTTTAATATTGGGTGAAAAACGTTTCACCATCCGAATTTGCTCAGTCGTCAATGATGTACCACTGGATGCCACCACGTTTTCTATGCCCGCTTGGTGTAGTGAAATTACGTCTGTATAGCCTTCGCAAAGGATGGTTTCATCCTCCTGCTGAATGAATTTTTTTGCATGAAATATGCCGTACAGCACTCGATTTTTGACATAAATATCCGTCTCAGGAGAATTGATATATTTAGGTGCATTTGCATCTTTTTGCATAATGCGACCTGCAAAGGCAATGGGCTTGCCCGTCATGCCATGTATGGTGAACATGACGCGATTGCGGAAAAAATCCTGCTCATATAATTTACTGGTCAAACCTAATTTTCTCAATAAATCAATGGAATACCCCTCAGTAATCAGCGTTTTTGTAAGCGAATCTCTATTTTCAGGTGAAAAACCAAGCCCCCATTTGCGAATCGTTTCTTCTCTAAATCCTCTCTCTTTAAAATATTGTAAGCCTATACTTTTACCTTTATCAGTTTCAAAAAGTTGATCTTGATAAAATTTCAAAGCTCTTTCATTGACTAAATAGAGGGAATCGTTCAATTGTTTTTCCTCTAAAAATTCCTTAGATACTTCTGTCTCTTCAATCGCAATATTGTATTTTTTAGCGATGTATCTTAGGGCTTCAGGATAGCCAATCGTTTCATGCTCCATCACGAATGTAATCGGGTCGCCACCTTTTCCACAACCGAAGCATTTGAAAATATTGCGCGCTGGATTCACGCTGAATGAAGGTGTTTTCTCATTGTGAAACGGACACAAGCCTGTCAGATTCGCTCCACGCCGTTTCAACGTGACGAAATCGCCTACCACATCTTCTATGCGGGCAGCGTCCATTATTTCCTGAATTGTTCTCTGCGTTATCATATTCATACAAAGATAAAAAAAGCCTGACGATTTTGACATCGTCAGGCTCTTATAAACTTCATCTAAAATCAAACTATTAAATTTTGTTAGTCAATTGAAAGCTTATCCTGAGAATCTTACAATTGAATAACTCAATTAATTAGCATTTTATTTCTGTACAGGGTAATAAAAAGTTTCGTCACCAGCCATCACTTCCACCATATAAATACCGGCAGGTAATTTTGACAAGTCATAACGTTTGTGTAAGTCAAAAACCACATAGTTTTTTTCTTCAAAAACAGGACGACCTTCGTTGTCGAAAATGCTCACTGTAATGTTGCTATAGTTGCCTAAAAGTACATTTACGTCTAAAGCATTGCCTTTTTGATTCAATACAGGGATAAATTTCTCTTTCTTCTCAAGTTCAGAAATTTCAACGGTGTGGTTATTGACATGAAAAGGTTGTACAGTTCTCAATGTTTTTTTAGTCACGATGAGGTTGTAGTTGCCATCTTCAAGTTTTGCAACGTTATATTTCTTTACGAAAAGTTGAGCACCTTTTACTTTCTCAGTCATTAGTTGATTGCCAATAGCATCTTCGATGCTGATAGTGATTTCTTCATTTCTGATATTGCCAAGGTTCAGGATAATAGATTTTGGTTCAGCAGAAATTTTCACTGTTGTTTCGCCGAGGTACATTAAGTTTTCAATGTTTCCAGCAGAAAGGTTACTTGTGAAAAGGGTGGCAGCAAGTGCCAAAATTAAAAACAATCGGGTTTTCATAATTCTGAAATTTAATATTGTTAAACAATCGGGTGTATTAATTTTATTTTTTAAACTAACTAATTTTTAAGAATTTTATTTTGTTTGATAATAAGAATTTTTATTTTTATTCTAAAATTATTAATAATACCTAAACATTTAAGAATTAAATTTGGTTCACGATGCAAAGGTATTTCTTTTCTGTTAACTCAATAATATTTAAATCTAAATTTACTGTTAAGATTTTTCTCTTCAACGAACTGACAATCTAATAGACTTCTTTTCACCAATTTAAGTTGCATACCCCCATTTTTACTTCGACTAATAAAGACGGTTTCTCAACCAAATGAGGTGTATATTCGACGAAAAAATTCGTAGATAATTTTACTTGAATCAGGATTAGGTAATTTGAATCAGGATTGGCAGGATTAAAAAGATGTTTAAGGATTTGGAAGCGGCATTGACTCAATCCTTAAACATCTTTTTAATCCTACTAATCCTGATTCAAATTACCTAATCCTGATTCAAACAAAAAAAAATCGGAAGACAGCGAACTGCCTCCCGATTTTTTTTATTGAACTATAGAATCCTAATTCCTAATTTCACTTATTTCCCTTCCAAATCTGCAATAAGTTTTGTAGCAGATGCATTCGTTGGTTCAACTACCAATGTTTTTTGAGCATATTCTTTTGCTTTAACAAAATCATTGAGCGAGCCAAAGTAATAAGCTAAATACATCAAGGCTTTAGTGACATGCGTTTTTGATCTTTCCTTAGGCTTGGCTTCATAGACAGTTATGAGTTTTTCATAAGTCTCTCTTGCCATCCATGTAGGCGTAGTATCGTTATCAATCTCAGTTAGGCTCAAGCCTTTAAAATAATAGCCATCAGTCAAATCTTGTTGATTGGCTATATATTTATCAGCATAAACCACTGATTCATTGTACAATTGACCATAATAAGCGTAATACATAGCATAGTAATAATCTGTATTTTTATCAATTGCACACCCTGCTTTTTCTTTTTCATCCAACATCGCAAAGCCTTCCTTGTATTTTTTAACGCCATAATTTGCTTGAATCAAGCTGGTGTACATATCGCACTTTTTGCTCGAATCCAATTCAACTACCTTTTTATACAAAGTCATTGCTTGATCAATATCACCCAATTTCAAAGCAGCCTTAGCTGGAAACTCATAATCGTAGTAAACCAAACGATCAGCAGGGACTAATTCAAACAATTTCTTTGACGCTTCACGGCTTTCATTATAGAGCATTTTAGCATCGTCACCCAACACATTCTTATTTTTTTCAAACAATGCATCAGCTTTTGCACTTTTCGCCCAAGCAATCCAACGATACATCGTTGTTTGAGTAGGGTCATCTTTCAAAAGTTTTTCAGCTTCTACAACTGCACGGTCATAATCTTTCGCTTGATAAGTTAAGAAAGTAACCAAACGACGACGTGCTCCTGGGTCTTTACCACCCGCCAACGGAATGTATTTTTCAAGTGTCGGCAATACTTTATTAAATTGCTTAGTGTCCATATAAAGCTCAATCAAGTCTTTATAGATTGGAGCAAATTGATCATTCACTTTCAAACCTTGAATGAGCTGCTCTTGAGCCAAATCCATTTTGCTGGCTCTTTTCCAAATACGCGACATTTTCAAGTACAAATCAGCGTTGGTTTTGTCTTTAGCAGCAGCAGATTCATAAGCACTCATTGCACCACCTGCGTCACCTTTTGCTAAGCTACCATCACCAAGTTTTATCAAATTTTTCGCATCTTTAGGGTCAACATCACGAGCGCGAGAATAATAAGCAACAGCTTGTTCAGCATTCTTATTTGTACCATATAAATAAGCATCACCGATTAATACAAATATTTCAGGATGACCTTCTTTAAATGGCTTCTTTTTTGAATCGCGGATAGCCATATCAAAAGTTTTTAAAGCCTCTTTACCGTTTTTGGCGTCCAAAAGCAATTTTCCCATACCAACTTGGCAATGAGGGCTACTTTTGGCAATCGTCAAACCTTTATTATAGTTGTCTCTTGCGAGCATCATGCCCTTTGCTTTATCTTCTTTTGATGAGTTTTTATCCATCACAAATTCAGTATAATCGCACTCACCGAGCCAATAATACGCCTCTGCTTGCTTGAGCGGGTCTTTTTCAGTTGTCAAATATTGATTCAAGACCTTACGCGCTTCTCCATAGTTCTCATTCGTTATGAGACCTTTAGCGGTTTCAATCTGAGCCTTCATAGTGAATGCTAAAAACAGGAGTGCCAACACAACATTAATTCTTTTCATCTTCTTTTAAATGTTTGATTTTAGAAAAATTGGGTTTTAAATGCTTGGTTGTTTTTAAAATTCATGGATTTCTTTCAACCGATTACTATTTAAGACGCCAAACTTACTTAAACGATTCGTTTTTTATTGTTAAGGAAAATTTAAATTTTTAGAATGACGGGAATTCAAAATTTAAGCTAATCATCAATGCAAAATTATGAAATCAGATTCGTTTAACTCTTTGATTTCTTAAAAAAAATAATTAATTATTTAAACCCTTGAAAATCAATTTCTTATAAATTTAAATAATAAAATATTTATCCCATTTTAATGCAATTATATAAATGTTACAAACTTAAATTGCCCAACAGAACTTATTATTATTTACTTCCGTCGGTTCCCACTTTGGGGGTTAGGGGGCTGATTAGGAGGCTATTAATTCACTTTACCAACAGGTTTCTTTTTCATTTCAATCCATCTCTCCTGCTGATTAGCTGGCAACAAACCCGCTTTCAACATGATTGTCTGTCCTATTTCTGAACCGACAAATGCATTGAACCCAGCCGACAACCCATTCCGACGCTCCCGTTGCACAATATAGACCTCCCTACTGAGGGGGTACTTGCCTTGTGCTAAATTGAGCTGATAAGGCTTATAAAACTCACCCGCTTTGCCATCCTTTGGAGCCAATGAAAGCAGCCTAACTTTTGATAAATATTCTTTCGTTTTAGGATCATCAGAATCACTAATCCAACTCCACCCGATGATGCCCACTACATTATTATGCGTAGCGACGTAATTCACGGCATCCAAATTCGATTTCTCCGCATAAGCATTTTTGGGAAATGTCTTATCTCCAGTCAAATTCTGAATATATCCAACTGTTCCCGAATTTTGACTATCAAATACCAAACTATATTGCGGGTTCTGACCCCTCAGTATTTGCAGCATTTGAGTATAAGTGAAGGCAGTATCCTTACTTTTGGGGTCAATAATGAGGGCAATGGCATCCGTAGCGATTTTAGTTTGAGGGGGCACAAAAGTTCTATTTTTAAATGCCAACATTTCCTCAGGAGTCAATTGTCTTCCTAAAAATATCAATTTGCAACTATCATTATAAAGGTCTTTCACACATTCCGCTTCCGAGCGATACCGTATATTTATTTTTGCATTCGGATACTGATGCTGGAAAACATCCACTTGTGCATCCGCAATCGGTTGTAAAGTTTCATCCACACCTATATTGATTTCACCCGAAGTAGGTGTATCAATAGTTTCTGAATTTTCATTAGTTGATGCACAACCTATTGAAAATAAAGAGATTATAAATGAAAATAAAATTACTTTCTTCATTTTATCAAATTTAAATTAAGAACTCTCAACTCATAACTCATAACTATTTCACTCTTCATGGCTCGGTTTGTCCCACATTTTTACATTGCGATAAGCTCTAAAAAGCCCATAAACAATACATCCAATACCGAGCACCATGCCCCATTCTTTACGACCCGTAATAACCTCTCCCGCAGGCGTCATCAGAGCCATATAACCGATGACAAGGTAGCCCAATGCCACAAACATTCTAAAATAATAAGGCAATCTATTTTTCATAACGTCCATTTTCCACAAAGATAATTTGATTTAGAAATTCCTATTATTTTGAAAAGAATTTATTGTGGGTTTCTTTTTGTTGCAAAATATTATTTGGATACCCCTCAGTATTTTCTATAAAAATTTCTCGCAGACAGTCAAAATTTTGCAATTTCAAAATCTGCGAGAATAAACATACCTCTTTTAATCCAACCTAAATTTCACGGGCAGCGTAAAAGCCACGTTCACAGCTTTACCGTTTTGCTTGCCCGGTTTCCATTTCGGCATCAATTTTATCACACGCACCGCTTCTTCATTGCAGCCTCCGCCAATGCCGCGTTTGACTTCCACATTCCGAATAGTTCCATCTTTGCTCACTACAAAACCGACAAAAACAGTCCCCATAATGCCATTTTCTCTTGCAATAGCAGGATAAATGATGTTATTATTCAAAAATGCATACATCGCTTTATCGCCATTTTCAAATTCGGGCTTTTGCTCTACAAATAATACGACAGTATTATCATCCACTTCAACAGTTTTTTCCTTAGTAGGCACTTCAACTGGCGGTGCAGTCGGTTCTACAACTGGCGGCAAATTTTCTTTCACACCATCCTGAGTTTTAGTTGAAACAGCCACCGTAATATCATCCATTTTTGGAATAGGCGGCTCTTCAATCGGATTGTCTTGAACTTTTGGTGGCGTAAAAGTAATAGTTGCTACTTGTTTTTTAGGTTCAGGCAAGGGCGGCGGCGGCGGTGTTGGCGGCTTAACAGGCGGTGTCGGCGGCGGCGGCAACTCAATTAAAGCCACTTTTCCATCGTCTAATCCTGTGCGATTTGATGCCATTCTATCGGCAATCAAAGGGCTACTAATGAGAAGTAAAAACAGAGCCGATCCCCAAAGAGCCGCTTTTTTAACGTGTTGGCTATATTTTTTTCTCAAAATATAAGCACCGTAAGCTTTGTTGCGATGCTCGAAAATAACATCATCGAGGTCGCAGTTTTTGAAATCAATTTTTTCCATGAAACATGATTTTAAAGTTTAAGAAAAAAGTTTTTTAGAAGGCACCGGTGCATATTTAAGTAGATGTTTTGAAGGCGGTTTTTGGTGTGTGAGAATTATTTTTTTTTATCAAAATTTATTTACTCAGACAAAATTTTCTTTTTATTTTAAATTTTTATAAATAAATAACTTATTGATAATCAATATTTTATGCTCATTTTGTCAAAAAATGAGCTTTATACTGAGGGGGTGTCCACTACAATTTCAAAACTATAGAATCCTGTTTCTCCAGCTTCGCCATGATAAAATTAGACTTGGTCAAACTCATTTCATCAATGGCATCAACAAGGTGTTTATACTTCGCATTTGGCGTAGCTTTGAGCAAAATAATGAGGGCTTCTTTGTCGCCCCATTGTTTTTCAACCTCATTTTGTCGCCTTAAAATCAATCGCCGCAAACCATCATTTGAAAAATCCACACTATCAGGCTCACTGCTTTCTGGGCAAGTATAGTATTTGACTTTTCCGCTTTCACTCAGCAGAAGGGTGAGCGATTTAGAGCATTTCATTGCTGGCACATTAATCGGATTCGGCTCTTCGGCAGGGGAGAGCATTTTGATGATTTTTGTTGACTTAAAAGAACTCGCCAACATAAAAAAAGTGATGAGCAGAAAGCCCAAATCCACCATCGGCGTCATGTCCACATGAGGCGCGTTTTTTCCTTTTGTTTTAATTTCAGCCATAATTTCGATTTGTTTTTAGAAGTGAAAAATGTCTCAACGGCAGGAGGATGAGCCGTTTAAAAGGAAGATGCAGGCGGCTGAAATTATGGTGTGTGGGTGTTGAAATAATTTTTTTAGGGTGTAGGTTATTTTTTATGCATAGTACCTTGCTAAGTAAATAACATATTGTATAAAATTTAGCATAAGTAATTGATTTTCAATTAATTATAACTTGCAGCAAGTTTTTCCCAAAGGGATTTCTTCGGAAAAAATTGCTGCAAGTTGAGCTACTAAATGACAAAAACAATGTGTTCTATATTAACTATGTATGCGAATAATGGTTTAAAATAATCGCGGAGCGATTGAATGTGAATAACCTCCGATGAAATCGGAGGGTTAAAATGAGTGGTTACTCAACTGCGGAGCAGTTAAATGTAAAATATTTAAAATAACTGACTCTTTCACATTCAACTGCTCCGCAGTTATTGCCATTCTTTACAATTATCCCCTGATTTCATCAGGGGTTATTCACATTCAATCACTCCGTGATTTTCAACCCATTATTGGCATTATGTCAAAAAAACATGTCACTCAAGTGTAATACTCTTCAATAGCGCAATCTGATTTTCAGCCCGAACAAGATTATGTTCAGCATAATCAGTTTTGTAATAAATATCATTGTTCAAATAATCTGTCAAAAAGCGGAGGGCTTGTACAAAAATGGTGCGTTTCGCTCCGAAAATGAGGCTCGCTTTTTCAGAAGGCGTCAAAACCGAATCAAGTTCAGATAAAAAACCTGCCATGAGGGCTTCAAAATAGGGTAGGCGCATTTCTACCTTCTCCAAATCCCGTTCGTCCTCGTCATACTGAGGGGTATAAGTTCTGACCATGTCGCCAAAATCCGATAGCAGGGTACTCGGTTGAAGCGTATCGAGGTCGATGATACACGCCGCTTTTTGGGTCGTTTTGTCGAAAAGAATATTGCTGATTTTGGTATCGTTGTGCGTCACTCGTTGGGGGATATTTTCAATGATTTGACTAAAATAAATAATGCGTTCTTCAATGAAAATCAATGAGTTATGCGCTTTTTTCAACCTTTCATCGGTCGGTTTATTTTTCAATGCCTCTCTAAATTGTTGAACCCTAAAAGCAGCATTATGGAAATTGGGAATAATGGTGTGAATTTTTGAAACATCCAAATCCACCAAATATTTCAAATATTCACCAAAGGCTTTAGCGGCTTCAAAGGCTTGATTTTCATTTTCAACTTTCAGAATCGAGTATGTATTTTCTATAAAAGGAATCATACGCCAAAAGCCTGTGAGGTTACCCCCCTCATTTATCCCTTTGGGAGTATTTTGATGAAAATACTCTCCTTTTTTCGTTTTCAAACAAGACAAAATAGCTTTTTCATAGCTTTTCGATGTCAAATGCTGCTCTACAGTTTCTATATTTTCCATGATTTTCTGAGGCTCAGGGAAAATATTGGTATTGAGTCTTTGGACAATAAAATGCTTGATTTTATTCTCTTTTTCAAGGCTGACCCTGAAAGTGTCATTGATATGACCCGATTTTAAAACCTCCGCATTGAATTGATACCCCTCAGTATCAAGGAAGTTTTGAGCAATATTTTGAATGTTTTCTTTCATAAAATTTTTAGTTTTTTAAAAATAAAAAAAGGTTTACAAAACGTGAATTGTTTTGTAAACCTAATTTTTATAGTCTAAATGGATAGTCTATTGTACTATTTTCTTTCAAAAAAATTACTTCGCAGTCGCATGTTGGTGCACTTTCCACAAGCCATTTGGATAAGCACCTATGGTTGTCAATGCCCAAAACGCATTTTGCACTGTTTGTTTATCTTCTTGATAAGTGACACCATACCATTGATCGCGCGTTGTCATCACCGTTAAATCAGCAATTTTTTGCTCGATGAGTGTATTCGCAATTTTAGGAATATAGAATTCAGCCGTTGAATGGTCTTGATTTTCTTTAACAAAATCCACAAACATCTTACGAGTCAATTCAAATACTGAGGGGTGAAAACCCCAAAAGTTCATCGAAACGATGGTGTCTTCTGATAAATGAACGCGATTATCATCCTCATGATAATAAATTTGCTCATCTTTTTCGTCGCGATTGATTTTAGTACGCTCAGTGACGGCTGTCAAATGACCTTTACCGTTCACTTCACAAACGCCGCGACTAACTGAACCATTTTCAGAAAGCGTATTTTTCAATAAATAACCAACCATGCCGCTGTGCGTAGGTGTGCAACGATTGGTTAAAAAATCCGCCATTTTTTGAAAAGCTGTAAAGCCATAAAAATCATCAGCATTAATAACGAGGAAAGGCTCTTTGATAAGGTCTTTAGCCACCAACATGGCATGACCTGTGCCCCAAGGTTTTTTTCTTTCTGGAAATCTGCTGATGCCTTCAATCGGCGAATCCAATTCCTGAAAAGCGTATTCTACCTTGATTTTATCATCAAATTTGCCTGCAAATTTTTCTTTAAAATCTTGCTCAATGCTTTTACGGATGACAATAACGACTTTACCGAAGCCTGCCCGAATAGCATCGAAAATTGAATATTCAATGATTGCTTCACCAGCAGGACCCACTGAATCTGCTTGTTTCAAACCGCCATAACGGCTACCAATACCTGCTGCGAGGATTAAAAGGGTTGGTTTCATGTAATTGATTATAGTTTAGTTTTGTTAAAAGACTCTGAAAATTTTAAGTAGTCTTATAGTGAAATAATTTTTTTAATGAAGTTGTGACTTTGATATTTTAAACTCATTCAATGTGAAAATGACTACAAAGTACATGCGTTTTTTTCATAAAATCAAGGTTAGAAAATAAATAATTAAAAAAAACATAAAAATTAAATTTCAAGAACACTTAATTTTTAAGGTCATTTCAAAATATAATTTTAAAAATTGCAAATTTTGAATACAAATAATCTGAATTTGCATAAATTGGATATAATATTTTTATTTATGCTTTAATTATTTTTATATAAATTTTTAAAATTATACCCATTAAATTCTGTCATATTCATCACTTATATATCTTACGGAAAAGGCAGCCCTGTGACTGCCTTAAACAACGATTATTCCAATATTTCTTTTTGACGTATTTAATTAACATAAGGTACGCATTTTCTTATTTTTATTTCATTTTACTTCATTTCTGCATAATATTTATAAAAATAAGGAATGGTTTCGATGCCTTTATAAAAATTGAACAAGCCATAATGCTCGTTCGGCGAGTGCAAGGCATCCGAATCTAAACCGAAGCCCATCAATATACATTTTACTTTCAAAACCTCTTCAAAAAGGGCAACTATCGGTATCGAACCGCCTTCGCGTTTCGGAATAGGTGCTTTGCCAAAAGTCGTTTCCATGGCTCTATGTGCCGCTTGATACTCGATGGTATCAGTCGGAGTGACAGCTGGTTGACCGCCGTGATGCGGCTCTACCTTCACTTTTACTGAGGGGGGGGCTATGTTTTTGAAATGCGTTTCAAACAATTTGTATATTTTTTCATTGTCTTGATTGGGCACTAAACGCATTGATATTTTAGCGTAGGCTTTTGATGGCAGCACCGTTTTTGCACCTGCTCCTGTGTAGCCGCCCCAGATGCCATTCACATCCAAAGTCGGGCGTATAGAGGTGCGTTCCATTGTAGTATAGCCGTGTTCGCCTTCAATATCATTGATTTCGAGGTCTTTTTTATACTTTTCAAGGTCAAATGGTGCTTTATCCATTTCAGCCCGCTCTGCTAAAGTCACTTCTTCCATGTCATCATAAAACCCTGGAATCGTGATTCTGCCCGCATCATCGTGCAACGAAGCTATCATTTTACTCAAAATATTGATGGGATTTGCCACCGCACCGCCATAAACGCCTGAATGTAAATCTCGATTTGCTCCCGTCACTTCCACTTCTAAATATGTAAGACCCCTCAGTCCAGTCGTGATTGAAGGCACATCGTTGGCAATAATGGACGTATCAGAAATTAATATGACATCGCAAGCCAATTTTTTGGCATTTTTCTTACAAAATTTACCCAAACTCGGCGACCCTACTTCCTCTTCACCTTCAATCATAAACTTGACATTGCAAGGCAAATTGCCCGTTTTTATCATGCCTTCAACCGCTTTCACGTGCATATAAAACTGCCCTTTATCGTCGCAACTGCCTCTTGCGAAAATGGCACCTTCGGGATGCACTTCCGTTTTTTTGATGACGGGTTCAAATGCTGGAGAATGCCACAATTCGATGGGGTCGGCGGGCTGCACATCGTAATGACCATACACTAAAACGGTCGGCAATTTTTTATCAATAATCTTCTCAGCATACACAACAGGATAGCCATCTGTCGAGCATATTTCCGCTTTATCCACCCCTGCTTCTTCAAGGCGATTTTTCACGACTTGAGCCATTTTGAGCATCTCATCTTTCTGCTTGGGGTCGGCTGATACTGAGGGGATGCGCAACATTTCCAACAATTCATCCAAAAAACGTTGTTTGTTTTGATTCAGATAGGCTTGTACTTTTTCCATTTTAAATTTTATAAATATTACGAAATCAATGATTTATACAGTATTATTTTTATTAAATCGTTTTTTTAAGAGCAAACCTATGAGGTTTTTAAAAACCTATGGCATATACTTAACTATACTTTTACGATATATCTGCAAAATGCTTAAAATGAGTCCAGAGGACTCCTACGTTTGTAGAAAATACCCTAAAAATGG
>JAYTUY010000203.1:0-4588 GCA_043744275.1 Saprospiraceae bacterium | reverse complement strand
AGGTTCGTTTGTCACTCTACAAACGTGAGAGTCCTCTGGACTCTTTATGATTTCGTAAGAACATAGTTAAGTATATGCCGTAGGTTTTGAAAAACCTTACAGGTTTGTAAGTTATTGATTTTCAATTATTTATAAAAATTAAAACAAAAAGTTTTATAAAATTATAACTCTATTTTTTAAACGCCGAAATAGCATTTTTAGTAAAATCAGACAAAACCAACCGTCCGCTGATAGCCGCTCGCTCGGCGAGCAAATCATCCCACCCCTCAGTATTTTGCCAAAAAACACGCTTCAATTCACGCATGGCTTCGGGATTAAATTTTGATAATTGGGCAGTAAAACGCTCTAAATAATCATCTAACAAATCAACGTTTTCAAAAACTTCGTTGAAAAGTCCTTTTTCTCTTGCCCATTCAGGGGTGCGCCATTCGGTGGCATTAATCGCCATTTCTGAAAATGCTGAAAGCCCCATCTTGCGCTCCACGGCGGGACCAATGACAAAAGGACCAATGCCAACGGCTAATTCACTGAGTCGAATGGTGGATTTGGTAGTTGCCATGCAATAATCGGCTGCAGCACACAAGCCTACGCCGCCACCCACTGACCGCTCATGCGCTCGGACGATGACGAATTTAGGGCATTTACGCATCGTATTGATAACATTGGCGAAGCCTGAAAAGAATTTTTTACCTGTTTCAAAATCGGTGATGGCTGATAATTCATCGAAACTCGCCCCTGCACAGAATATTTTTTCGCCTTCACTCTTCAAAATGAGGGCTGATACTGAGGGGTCTGCGCCAGCGGTGTTGATGGCTTCGACCAATTGATTGAGTAGATTTGAAGGCAATGAGTTTTGGGCAGGATGGTAAAAAGAAATAGTCGCTACCCCATTTTTAATGGATGTGCTCACATGACCCAGTTGGATATTTTCCATTTAAAATAAAATTTATAATTTGGTTAGTATTTTTATTTAAAACTTATAATTTCAATGATTTACAAATTAAAATCATTCATCATTCATCATTCATCATTAACCATTGATTGTCTTCCAAATCAAATCTTTCAACTCCATTAAACCCTTTTGAGACACGGCTGAAATGAAAACGGTTGGGATGCCTTTGGGCAATTCCTCTTTCAAAAGGTCTATCATTTCCTCGCCCATAATATCCATTTTTGTAATGGCTAAAATGCGTGGCTTGTGCATGAGCTCCTCGTTGTACATTTCTAATTCTTTGAGCAAAATATTGTATTCTGCTTTAATGCCGCGCTCAGTATTGCATGAAATCAAGAAAAGTAGGGTAGCATTTCGTTCAATATGCCTCAAAAAACGATGCCCTAAGCCTTTGCCTTGATGTGCATCTTCAATAATGCCCGGTATATCCGCCATGACAAAGGAGCGAAAATCTCTATATTCAACGATGCCCAAATTGGGAACAACGGTCGTAAAAGCATAATCCGCGATGGCTGGTTTGGCTGCTGAAATTGATGCCAAAAGAGTGGATTTGCCGGCATTCGGAAAGCCTACCAAGCCCACATCAGCCAACACTTTGAGTTCGAGGATAATCCAACGCTCAGTATTCGGTTCGCCTGGTTGAGCAAAACGAGGCGTTTGATTGGTGGGTGTTGCAAAATGAGCGTTGCCCATACCGCCGCGACCGCCATGTATCAAAATGCGTTGCTCACCGTCTTCGGTTATTTCAAAATAGACTTCTCCTGTTTCAGCATCTTTAGCTACTGTTCCCAACGGCACATCGAGGATAACGCTTGCGCCATCCGCGCCTGTGCAATTAGCCCCTAAACCGTTGCCGCCATTTTCAGCGAAAACATGCTTGCGATATTTCAAATGCAGGAGCGTCCAAGTATTGCTGCTACCCCTCAGTATAATGTGCCCGCCATGCCCGCCATTGCCACCATCGGGTCCGCCTTTTGCGACGAATTTAGCCCGATGGAAATGCGCTGAACCTGCACCACCTTTCCCACTTCGACACATTATTTTAACGTAATCTACAAAATTTTCCATTTATTCTTTTAAGTTGAGAATTGAAAGTTGTGAGTTAAAAGTTGAAAATTGCGAGTTTTTTTTCAACTCATAACTCATAACTCATAACTCATAACTCTCAACTATGCTAAAATGTCCACCATTTCGAGCATGGATGGGTTGATGCGTTGGTTGTGTTTAATGGCTTCTTCAAAGGGTGTGTAGGCAATTTCACTGCTGATTTGACCGATCATCACCCCTTTTTTACCGTCCATCAAAGCGCGAACGGCTTCTAATCCCAACCGACTGGCTAATACTCTATCCATTACCGTTGGGCGACCGCCGCGTTGGATATGCCCTAAAATAGTGACTCTAATATCTTTTGATAAAAGGCGTGGCTTGATTTGTTGCAATATTTCAAATGCCCCACCCGCATCATCGCCTTCTGCCACGACGACGACACTCGCGCGTTTTTTATTGCTATAATTAGAATTCAAAGTATTGACCAATGTATCCAAATTGGTAAAAGTTTCAGGCACTAAAACAGCCTCTGCACCAGTTGCAATAGCACTGCGCAAGGCAATAAAACCGGCATCGCGCCCCATCACTTCTACAAAAAACAAGCGACCATGCGCGTTGGCGGTGTCTTTTATATTGTCGATGGCATTCATGGCTGTATTGACTGCCGTATCGTAGCCGATGGTATAATCTGTTCCGTAAAGGTCGTTATCAATAGTGCCCGGTGTGCCGACTATTGAAATATCAGGATGTTCCTCCATAAAAATCTTTGCGCCTGTAAAAGTGCCGTTGCCACCGCAAGCGACGATGCCATCAATGCCAAATTTTTTGATATTTTCGTAGGCTTGTTGACGACCTTCTTTCGTCATAAATCGTTCAGAACGAGCCGTTTGAAGGATGGTGCCGCCGAGCTGAATAATGCTCGATACATCTTGAGAATCCATATCATACATATCGCCATCAATGAGACCTTCGTAGCCGCTGCGGATGCCTGTGATACCTAAGTTGTAATGCAAAGCTGTTCGGACGACGGCTCTAATATTGGCGTTCATGCCGGGCGCATCGCCGCCTGATGTAAAAACCGCTATTTTTTTCATAAATTTTTTATTGATAAAACGTCTTGAATCTTTTTTAACAATTAATTTAATCCAATAAATCAATTATGACAAAGGTACACTTTAAAGATTTATTTTCAAGCGAATCCAATCATGAACATAAAATCGAAAAAGCCTTGCATCAGAAGATACAAGGCTTTTCGTAGAAAAAAAGCGAAAAATTACGCTTTATAATGAGCAAACGCGCGGTTGGCTTCTGCCATGCGGTGTACTTCTTCTTTACGCTTGATGGCTGCGCCTTCGTTTTTGCTGGCTGCGATGAATTCTGCTGCTAATTTGTCAGCAATACCCTTGCCGCTGCGATTGCGCGCGAAGCGAATGAGCCACTTAATGCCCGTTGCAATCTTACGCTTAGGGCGTATTTCTGTCGGGATTTGGAAAGTAGAACCACCGATACGGCGTGAACGAACTTCCACTTGTGGCATAGCATTTTGCAATGCTTTTTTGAACACTTGATGCTCGTTTTCGCCTGTTTTTTCTTTTATAATGTCTAAAGCATCATAAAAAGCAGCGAAAGCGGTTGACTTTTTACCGTCGTACATCAAATTGTTGACAAACTGAGTAACCATCGGGTCACTGTAACGTGGGTCGGCTGCAATCAGTCGAACCTTCGGTTTTCTTTTTCTCATTGAGAATTTGCCTTTTAAAATTAAGGAAATTTGGATTCAAAACCGTCAAATACTGAGGGGGTACTTCCCAACCTCTCGCTGGATATTATTTTAATTTTTCAATTAAAAAATCCACTTCTCTAACGGCTCACTGTCGTTTAAACAAAACTCTTACTTCGCGCCTTTTTTAGGGCGTTTTGCACCATACTTAGAGCGGCTCTTCTTGCGGTTCTTAACTCCCGCCGTATCAAGCGCACCACGCACGATGGTGTAACGCACACCCGGTAAGTCTTTCACACGACCACCTCTTACAAGCACGATTGAGTGCTCTTGCAAGTTGTGACCTTCACCCGGAATGTAGCAAATAACTTCCGAGCCAGTGGTCAGACGCACCTTAGCAACTTTACGCAATGCCGAGTTTGGCTTCTTCGGAGTCGTTGTATATACACGAGTACATACGCCACGACGCTGTGGGCAAGCATTCAAAGCACGGGTCTTGCTTTTAGTTTCAATTTGAGTTCTGCCCTTACGTACTAATTGATTAATAGTAGGCATTGATTATTATTTATGAATTAAAAAATAAAAAAAATTTCAAAGAAGGCTTAAAATGCTTGAAAAATGGTATTTTAAAAGATGAAATCCTCTGAAAATAGATTTTTCTTACAAAGCGAGCGCAAAGATAGATTTATTTACCTAAATGGAAAAACCTTTTTTGAATTTCTTTTAAAATACTGAGGGGGTGAAGAATTAACAATTTATTCAGATTGGGTTAACAGGCGTTTAATCTTATATTATTTCCTTTGTGTCGAAATTTTATCTTTACATTTTATAGTCTATCAAAACTTTATGTCTATCTGCATATTTTAAGT
>JAYTUY010000202.1:0-16787 GCA_043744275.1 Saprospiraceae bacterium | reverse complement strand
CTCATATATTTAAAACAACTCAAAGAGTAATGACTTCATCCAACGCCATACAATCGCCAATGCCTCCTAAACGTCGGCACTGCGATTGTATATTAGTTATCGCTAACTGAAAAAGAATAATCATAAATAATAATACTCGAATTTGTAAGACTTCAAAATGAAGGTGTACGATTCAAAAAAATTAAACCCAATGCTTGCAGTATCTGAAACCGGAATCATAGTGCCATTTACATCGAATGAAGAATCTGAAAAGAATAAATTTAGTTACTTTTTAGAGAGCAGGTTTCATTCAAAAAAAGCCGGCTACGTCGCGAACTATTATACTCACGAGTATATGATTCATGATAAAGATAGTAAGATTACTTCAATCAAAATTAATGATATTGAGTGCATAACACTATTTTTTACCGAGACTCAAACGGAAAATCCGGGAATGAATTATGGCGTAGATGCAAAAATGCTTGATAAAAATTACAATATTCGAACTATAAATTTTCCAATGCGAGTTTTCACATTAGTTGAAGTATTTGCATTTATGAAAAGGTTGTCAAGATTTGAAAACTGGGAAGCATACGATGCTTCAATAAAAAAGGCATCATAAATACCCGCTTGCATAGTATCTAATTCCTATAATCCACAATTTTCCATTAAAGAACGAGTAGGCTCGTAAATGGGTCTCCTGACCCTTTATGTAGTATCTTTTAAGTCTTTGACTTCAAAGATTCATTTAGAAAGAGAAAATTATGAAAAATATTGACCCCCTCAGTCATACACTCAGTCTGATGGAGAGGGTCTTTTTTTGATAGAAAAAAAGTTCGAAACGGGACAGAAAAACTAAAATATCATAACTTAGCCGAGTAAATTTAAGATTAAGTGAGGTCAAAGACCTAACAGATCAGACATAAAGGGTCAGGAGACCCATTTACGAGCGCATCCGTTCATTGATTTGAGATTCGTGAGTAAGAAAAGATATATAGAGCAAGCGCGGCTTTTTTCACAGACTGCGTTCCATGCAATCAAAAAAAGACAAAACAAAAAAACATAAAAAATTGATAATCAATATTTTATATACATACCAAAAAAACATAAAAGAGCATTGAGATGGATAAAAAAGAAAATGAAAGCGTCAAAAAGGTACTCAATAGGGATAAAACCACAAAGTAAAAGTGCTTAAAAAACGAGTTTAATGAAAACAGGAGAAAGACCGCAGCAATAAAAAAAATTATTTACATTTAAAAAAGAGAGTATGAAGACATTGATAACAATAATAATTATAGTCGGCATTTTATATTTTATAGGATATATTATGCAGTTTCCATTTGTAGCCTTTTTTATTCTAATTGGGGGAGTTTGGCTTGAGCAAAACTATTCCAAAAATAAAAAATAATATTAAATTATCATAAAATGAATAATAAACTGAAAAAGAAATTATTTGTGTTAATATGTTACATAGCTACCTTAATTACTCTTATTTCTTTGATATTAGGCCCCATAACTTTATATATGGGCTTTGATGTTACTCAAAAAAGTGCTGATACAGGAATCTTTTTTAGCTTTACAATTGCTACAATTATCTTTTATTTCTTTGGCGACACACTAACAAAGTGGATATGTTTTTCTTTAGCTCCTAATATTTATCAAGAAGAAGTATGGGAAACAAGTTTTGATAAAAATGAAATAGTTACGCTTATATATTCTTTATATTTTTTAGTTATTATCACTACAAACTTTTTAAAGATTCACTATGATATAGGAACTACCTTTGAAGCAATAATATCTGCATTTGCAGTTTTTGCATCTTTAGAAAAAATAATTGACAAATATAAAAAAATCAGTAAGCCTTAAAATGAAGATAAAAACTAAATTGTAAGAAAAACTCTTGTGAGATAAAGTATAAATTGTTGATAATCAATTATTTAAGTTGAGTAATAGTTGTAACAACGAAGCTAAATCAAGACATATCAATTAGACAGATGAAGGGCGAAGCCTTGTGGAAATAACAAAAAAACAGGCATCCGAGCGGGCTATACGCCTGCTTGCATAGTATCTAATTCCTATAATTCACAATTTCCCATCAAAGAACGGGATGCTCGTCAACGGGTCTCCTGACCCTTTATGTGGTATCATGCAAGTCTTTACTTCAAAGGTTCAATAACAAAAGAGAATTAAAAAAAGGATGACCCCCTCAGTCATGCCTTTTTTGTCATTCAGTATTTGTCATTCAATTGCTCTTATCATCAAAATCATCCAACATGCCTGACAATAAATCGCCGAAAGAGAAACTCATGTCCAAGATTTCTTTATTGACAACACTAAATTCAGACAAACCGTGCAAAGCTAATTCCATGAAAGTATAGCGTTCAGATTCATCAATATCTGATTCTTCAATCAATTTATCTAAGCCTTTTATTTTATCCAATTCACTTCTAAAAGTCTTATCAGTGGCATCATTCAGCAGTTCGATGACATTGCCGCCTGCAAAATAGGCTTTGATAATACCAAATGGGTCTTTGTCTTTCTTACGTTTTAAATCATCAGGATTGGGGAAATAATCCAAAAACACTTTTTTAATAGCAGCACTGAATAGGTTCATCGCCACTTGATAAGGTCCTTCTTGCTCACCTTCATAAACCAATTCCACTTTGCCAGTAATAGCAGGAACGATGCCCCAAAAATCAGTAATCCGAGCCGTAGTTTTCTTTTCACCATTGATAATTGTCCGTCTTTCAGCAGTAGAATAGAGATTTTCCAAAGCAGAAATGCTCAAACGAGCCGAAACACCACTCTTCGGGTCAATCAATTCACTCTCACGCGCTTCAAACGAAATTTGCTCTAATAAATCCCGAATAACTGTCGGAATACGTACTTTATCTACCTGAGCCAAAGCAGGTTTTGCTTCTTGTTCTGTAATTTGCTTGGCAGTATCAATTTCTTCTGGATAATGCGTCAATATTTGAGATTGAATCCTATCTTTTAAAGGCGTGATAATCGAACCGCGATTGGTATAATCCTCTGGATTGGCAGTAAACATAAATTGAATATCTAAAGGCAAACGGAGTTTAAAACCTCGAATTTGAATATCGCCCTCTTGCAAAATATTGAACAATGACACTTGAATCCGCGCTTGCAAATCAGGCAATTCGTTGATAACAAATATGCATCTATGAGCGCGTGGAACAAGACCAAAGTGAATCACTCGCTCATCAGAATAAGGCAATTTCAAATTAGCGGCTAATATTGGGTCAACATCACCAATCAAATCCGCTACTGACACATCAGGTGTTGCTAATTTTTCAACATAGCGTTCGCTGCGGTGCATCCACTCAATAGGCGTGTGGTCGCCCTTCGCTGCAATCACATCTTTGGCAAATCTACTGAGGGGGTGCATAGGGTCGTCATTCAATTCACTGCCGTGAACCACAGGAATATATTCATCCAACAAATCCACCAATTGCCGCGCAATTCGAGTCTTCGCTTGCCCACGCAAACCGAGCAATAGAATAGAATGGCGAGATAAAATAGCGCGTTCAATATCAGGAATGACCGTGTTTTCAAAACCGAGAATGCCCTTAAAAACCGTTTCTTTTTTCTGTAATTTGAGGATAAGATTGTCGCGTAGTTCGTCTTTAATACTTTTAGGTTGGTAACCAGAGGCTTTCAGTTCGCCGAGCGTTTTTATATGAAGCATATTGTCTGTTTAGTGATATTATTTTTTAAAATGAGAATAAAATTCGTGATTAAACAACAGCAAAAGTACAAAGGTTTAGAAATATCTTTGATTAAGTCTTGGTTTTAATTAAGGTTTTCTTTTTTAAACACTTAAAAAATGATTATTATTCAAGATATTTGCTCAAATATTTTTCTAAAAAAATCCCTGCGGGAAAAATTATTTCACTATGAAACAGTCTCTAAAAGTCCTTTTATGCCTTCTATTTTGCTTAACTTTCATGTCTTGTAAAAACGACAGCATGGAGCAAGATAACAAAAAACTACTTGCCGACAACAATCGGTTGGTTAAAGAAATTGCACAAAGCAGATTACGTTATGACAGCTTAAAATTGCAATTTGACGGCTTAAACAAGCAATTTACTCTTTCAAATTCTCAAAAAGATACCTTATTGTTGAAAATCAATAAGCAGGCGCAATTTGAATCTTTAAGAAAAAGAGCTGAATCCATGCCCTTAGAATTGTCATCTATCACCATTCAAAATGAAAACGATAAGGAGAAAGTATTGAAAGCCAAAAGCCCTTTCAAAAAATCCGAAGCCCGCTATATTTCCTACAAAGGAACAGCCATAAATAACGCTGCTAAAATGGGTAAGAAATTGTCGGGCAGAATTATGGGCGTCTATCGGCTCGGGACTTTAGTACAACAAATGAAAAATACCAGCGGCACTTTCACAGGCGACGACGGTTTGAATAAAATATACACTCACGCATGGGACATCACCAGCGATAAAGAATCCATCCCCCTCGACAAAGGCATCGGAGACAAAACCCGAGGCATTTTCCAAGCCGGCAACTGGACTTTAGAACTGTGGTTTGAACCGAAAGGAGCTAATCGAGCTTATAAATTGGCGGAAGGGAAGTTTGAGATACAGTAAATGAGGGTTTTTGGTTTGTTTTTGTTGGAAATACTGAGGGGGTGCTTAACTATTAACCTTCTTTAAAAAAATCTAAATCAGCATTATAAGGATGTGTTTTTAAATAGGTTATCCATTTTATTAAAAGTAAAACACCACTGGCGTTTTGGTTTTGCATGGTTTTAAAAAGTTTTTTGAAGTTATCATCCTTACTACTTGTTTTCACTTTTGTATGTTTTGGAAGAATATGCAAATCCATAATTAAAAGTAGTTTTCAATATTAGTAAAAAGGCCAACGCCATATTGATAAACTTCTTCGAGTTGTACGTCGGTTAATTTTGTTGTTATTGTTTCACCATTTTTCCAGTGAACGACGAAAACAGCTAATTCTTTCCTCGCATTTTGCATCAAATCATCTAAAACAAATGGACTATGCGTTGTAATAAAAAACTGATTACTCGTGGCATTGATTATTTCCTGTGTGATATGTACGATATATGGAGGAAACGAATGGGCTTCTGGTTCTTCAAACAATAAAACGGAATCGGTATTGGAAGCAATGGCAGTTTTATAAAAAATAATACGTTGCAAAGTATCTGCTACCGAACCATAAGGCATTGAGAAAATAGCAGGTATTTCATCCGCTTCATTCTTAATTTGCTTTACAATTCTTAAACTTCGAGTTACTTTATCGAATAAAAACTGTAAATGATATTCTTTAAATAATTCTCGGCAAGCTTTAAGAAGAGTTGAATTGGTTTGTAGCACATTTAATAGGTTCTTGCCAAATGGAATATCAAGAATCCCATTGGAATCATCTTGCGCTTTTAACTGAATGCTTGAAGTTTTAAAAACGTATTTTTTTACTTTATTTTTTAATTTAGGGTCAATAGGACTTGGAATAGTAACTAAACTTAATCCTTTGCCGAAGCCATAATTAATCCCAATATTATATAAGTTTGAAGTTAATTTTATGTCAAAACCATCTTCTCCATCGAAAAACATTTCAGTTTCACTATCCACGCGTATGAGTGTTTTCAATAAATCAGGTCCAAGAATATTTTTAGATTCAGGCACCGAAAACAAACTCAAAGTCTCTAAAATATTAGACTTACCCACATTGGGTTTTCCAATAAGTACGTTAATGCGGTTGCAGTCTTTCAATTCTACTGACCGCAGCGACTTAAAGTTCTCAATTTTAATGTCTGTAAAAAAGGCTTTATTCATAAGAAATTAAATTTTATCTTACAAATGTAGAAATTTTTATTAAATTTCAATTCAACTTAATCTTCAATGAAATACTGAGGGGGTGCTTTAAGGCTAAACTCTAATTGAATTTATAACTTTTATTTCAAAGTAAACTTAGGTGGATGTAAATCAGCCATTTTCAATAACCTTCTTAAATTGACTGTATTAACCCTATTAAGTTTAAAAGATTGATAGTCGCACGTCCTATAGGCGTTATTCCCACCAGTCGTAAATCTTCATCATTCCATTGAAAATGGTCAATCCATATATCTTGTCGAGGGTGGTATAGTCGAACGGTTTGCTGGGTGAGTGGATCAAAATATTCAATTTTGTCGCGCTTATTATTATTACATAAGCCACAACTGCGTGCTAAATTGTCTAATTCTGTCTTGCCATTGAGAATTAAAGGTATAATATGCTCGTAATGAAAATAATCAGTAGAAAAATTTGATGGTGCAACGCATTATTCGCAATAACCTTGCGAAAGTTCCAAAAGAGCCCGTTGCACCCCAACGGGAATGTAAAATTTAGACATTGGTAAGCGGTATTAATCCCAAGGACTCCATAACTTGTGGTAAAGTGACTTCACGGAGTTGTGATAATTCAATCATGTATTTCACACGTTGGTTGCGTAGTTTTTCTTCGTTATTGGCTAAAATTCCAAATTCAAGATGCTCTGCGTCAGTCATTGTTCCTATTTGTAACTTGTCTATCAAAATATCATAGCGTTCTGTTTGTGAAGCATTTAAAACAGTGCGATTAATTTTGTCCAAAAGTTGGCGTTCTCTTAAAGCTTTATCTTGTGTTTTCTTACGTCGCAAAAGGGCATTTATTTCTTTTATAAAACGTTCCAATTCAGGAACAGGCATTTTGGCAACATCAAGCAAAAGGCTTTGATTGTCTATTGTAGAAGATGTTTGTACTGCTTGCATATTTTTTAGATTTGAACAAAAATACAATTTTTTCTAAAAATATCAAAGAGAAACTGAAAATTGCCTATTCTAATATGACCCTTTATTTGGACTGATGCACCAACTCCGCCATATCATAAACAAAAATAGTACTGTCCAATTGAGCTAAAGGATGGGTTAGAAATGGGCGGATGCTGTCTAACTGATTGGAGTGTAAATCATTGACTATCAAGTATTTACAATGGTGGTTTTGTATCATTAAGCGCATCCAATCTTGACTCCAAACAGTGGTGGGTCCGAAATTCCAGAAGGTATAGCCGCGCCTATCGTAGTAATAAAGCGTGGCATTGGGCGTAATATCGGGCAAGCTGATGATGGTATCTCTTTCAGTAATGGGCGTTTGGGTATTGACAAATTGACGAATGCGTTGGATGTCGAAATGAGCCAGCGGAAAACTGTTGTGTTGTCCATATTTCTCACTATTTAAATTATATCGCGCTCTAAAATCATGTCGAGTGTAAGCCAAATTGTAGATAAGAAGGGCGATAAACATACCTTGAACAAGAGGCTTTTCTAAGACGGTTGGATAATTTGTTTTCAAAAAATATAGAAATAATAGAAGACTGATGGCTGCCAGAGCGAATAAATCGCTTGCATAATAATCATGCACTGTAAATTGTAGGAAGAAAGAAAAAAAGTAGGTGACAATGCCTACAAACACAAGGCTAAACAAAGCAAATAACAACCGATTCTGCTTTTTTACCATGATAAAATTGAATAAAATGATGCCTGCAATTAACCACAGCGTGGGCAGTGCAAACCATGTTTCAAGGGCATAGGTTTTAAGGTGAATATAAGTGTAGAGTCTATCATTGGGTTTCATATCCCAAATGGGCATGATGGTGCGGAGGAAATAGTAACTTGTATCATGTATTTTATTGTAATTATCTGCCCAAAATCGCCACATCACAAACGGAATCAGCACCATCAAAAATGCTGGAATGAGGGCAAATGGCTTAGGGAAAATAGCGGATGGCTTCTTATTAATTAGACCCCTCAGTATTTCGAACATCCAAACGGCTCCTATGGCTACCCAAATTACAAGCGTCGTGGGCTTCAATAATGCAGCAAAAAGCAAGGCTGCGTTGCAGGCATAAAACCATCTAATCCGTTGAGTATCAATGAAATAGTAAAAGAACAACCATGATAAAAACACGAGGCTCAAAGCAGGAACATTGGGCAAATAATTGACTCCATAAAACGCTAATATCGGTGAAGCTATAAACAACAGAGCATAACAGAGCGACACCACTACTTGACCCGTCAAATGCCAAGCCAAGCGAAACAATGACCAAAGCCCAACGACATAGAACAGCAGATTCAACCCCCTCAGTATCCACTCATGTTGACCTAAGAATTGATATAAAAAAGCTGTGATGTAGTATAAAATAGGGAACTCGCCAGCCGCATGAGCGTCTATTGTCCAACCCATGTTGTGAATTTGCGGGCTGAAAAAATCCATCCCATCTTTATAGAAATTCAGAGTTTGAGAGGTGCAATCCGCTTGCCGCCAATAATGAATAGATTGGGGCGCTAAATTGATGACATTCTGAAAACCAATGACTCCTGCGGACACCACAAAACAGACAAAAAATAGTAAGTTTGGAAGATTTTTTTTATTTAAATAGCGCATGTTTTTTTTGATAAATTGCCTTGTAGTAGTGGCTTTTGTTTGGGCGGCAAGGTAGGGTTTTTATGTGAAAAGATAATAGAATATACACATGCTTATTTAGTTGTAATGGGACACTGATGAAACTGATGCGACTGATTAATGTTGATTTCTTTTATCAATAAAATCAATAAAATCAGTCGCATCAGTTTCATCAGTGTCCCATTACACTTTGTTTTGAAAATCAACGACTAAGGTTTCAAAATAATAGTCCTTTCTCCGACTTCCTTAATCTTATTTTTCGTAAAAAACACAGGGAAATATTGCCCTTTTGACCAAATTTCAAACAAATCTTTATAGTGCGGGCTATCGGGATTGCCTGATTGCCCTGGCGCATTATTGCCGAGCGTTTTATTCCAATCTTCGGTATCGACGATGATGCGGAATGACGCTCCTGTCGCTTGATTGAGCTTATCGCCTGTGCTATTCACCGTTTCACCATTGCCCCCACGCAGGACAGGACCGACATTTATTTTAGATTTAAGCTCAGAATTGACCATTTTACTGAGGGGGTGTTCGATGAAAATATGCTTGTTTTTTAATTGTCCATATTGCCAATTATTCATGTCATCACCTAAGCGAGTTTTTAAAGTTGTGATTGTTTTTTCCAAAGCATTTAAAAGAAATTGATTGCGCCCTTCGACGCCATTTTGTCCAAATTCAGGTCGTCCGACAGCCAACCACTCAATTAACTTCTTTGTTGGAAGCGTTTTTATGGCGGTTTTTGCTTTATCAGGTACTAAAAGTTGAATCAGATTTTGCTCCAAAGTATTTTCCCATTCAACATAAATTGCTGCTGCAATAGATTCTTTATTTAAATTAAAATCCCAAATTAATAGCCATTGTCTGGCTTTTTCAACCTCATTTTTAGCGGTTAATTCCTTCAAAAGCGGTACTAATTGACGGGCTGGCAACGATTGATAATCATTTTGAAGCAACATAAAATCCGTCAAAGTTTGACGATGACCGCTCGACAAAATTTCTTCAATCCGATGCGCTCTAAACGGCGGTGCCCAATCCCAACCAATGGCATTCCGATAGGCAAAATCATTGGGTGTCAAATTGTTATTGGCTGTAATGAGATACCCCTCAGTAGGATTGTATTGATGGGGCAATTTTTCGATGTCGAGATAGCCTGCCCACTCATAAGTGCCATCGCCCGTGACAGGCACAAGCCCTGTCCAATTGGTTCGAATAGGCGAAATACCCACTGCCTGCCAACCAATATTGCCCATTTTATCGCCCCAAATCATATTTTCTCCTGGTATTCTGCTATAACGGCAAGCCTCTCGAAACTCCGCCCAAGTCTTCGCTTGATTCATCCGCAAACTGGCTAAATATGGCGAGCAACCGACTTCCAACCAACCCGCTCTCACAGCGTAAGCCTTATTCTTTTGACCATCTTCAAAAACAACGGGACCATGTCGAGTATATTTTAATTTGACAACAACTGGCTCTTTATTTAAAATTTTAATAGTGTCAAAACGAGTGGTCATATTTTCCCAAACACCTTTATATTTATACTGATTGCTGTTCTGCGGATTCACATCATAAACATACAAATCCTCATTGTCCGTTTCAAAAATGGTCAATCCCCAAGCACCATAATCATTGTGACCGATAGAAATGCCCGGCACACTCGGCTCACCACCGCCCACCACATTCCAACCGGGCGCATTCAAGTGACACCAATAGCGCAACGCAGGTGTGGCTTGCGCTCTATGCGGGTCATTAGCGAGCATCGGGTAGCCACTTTGAGTGCGTTTACCGCTGACAACCCAATTATTACTGCCTTCAAAACGGGCATCATCGTCTTCATTTTCGATAAATCCTGTTCTATTATCTTTTTGATCGAATTTTACAGGCTTACGAAAAGCGTTGTACAATTCGAGAATATCTTGAGAAAGGGCTGCGCCATCTATCTTTTTATCCAAATCAATATTCGGTTCGCCTGGATGAAAATCCATCAAATCTTTCACCTTTTCAGCACCTAATAAATGCACCAATTGACCATTCAAAAGTTCATCTTTTACATTGCTCAAAAGCCCTTGATGTCGGCTAATCACCACTTCGGGCGTCCAATACTGAGGGGTTATTTTCAGTAGTTGAAATTCAAAAGGCAACTTTTCAGGTGTCTTCAAAATCTCTGAAATATAGGCGTTAATGCCCTTCACAAATGCCTTTACAATCGTGCTGCCATGTGGATGATAATGATTCAACTCTTGCTCAATATTGCCTCGAAACATAAAAAGGCGCGAACCCATATCGCGTTTCAGTTCTCCATCACCCAATATTTCTGCGACCGTGCCAGTGGCTTGGCGACGCCATATTTCCAATTGAAAAAGACGGTCAGATGCAGCATTGTACCCTTGTGCAAAGAATAAATCTGCTTCATTTTGCGCATAAATATGAGCAATACCCCATTTATCGCGGATAATTTCAACGGATTGGGTCAAGCCTTTAATGGATAAAGTATCTTGGGAAAATAGGACGATTGGGAATAATAAGAGGAGTAGGGATAATTTTCTCATTAGCTTTGTTGTATTTTAATTTGAGTAAAAATACATTTTTAAATACTTATAAATAAGATTTTGTTTTTATCTTAATATCATACCCAAGTATACCGCTTTATTTTTATTATTTACGAATTCTCAATTTATGCTCATCTAAAACAGAAAAGCATTTTTCTATCTCTTCAAACTTTTCAAGAATGGTTTTAATTACTATTTTTGCCTTCAAATCAGGGTCATATCCATTTGGAAATCTTACTAATAAAATTCCTGTATGAGGAAGATTAAGACGAAATACTAATTCTCCAAAATCCTTATCTTCTGTCAAAAGAAATGCTGAATTTGAAGTTGTAATTTGCAATACTTCAACATCTTTAATACCGCTATGGCTTTCCATAACAGATAAAACAGGAATACGATTTTGCCGCATTAACTCAACAATTTCAAATTCCACACATTCATCTACAACAATGAGGTTAGGCAATTTCATAAACAACAAGATTTTTTACACTTTCAGAAGCGTAATACAGGCAAGCATAAATGTCGGATGCTACAAGATGTGGATAAGATTTGATTAATTGTTCAACAGTACGACCACCTGCCAATTTATCAATAATTATTTCTACAGGAACGCGCGTTCCTTTGATAACAGGTTTACCAAACATTATAGAAGGGTCTGAAGCAATATGATTTTTCCAATCCATAGTTTATGTTTTAACTTTTTACAAAGATAGCTTATGAAATTGAGTTTTTCAATAAAATTTAAAACAGTAAAAGAGCTATTTCTTCTTTACCTTTACCCCCTCAGTAAAATGACTTTTTGCTATTAGAAATTAACCAAAACGACTACACTATGCACTTTAAAAAAGCACTCATTCCCGAGTATCTTTTCTTTACAATTATTCTCATATTCGTCTGTTTTGTTCGCTTTCGCTTTTCAGATATGGCTATGGAGCGCGACGAAGGCGAATATGCCTACGCGGCAGCCCAAATACTGAGGGGGGGCTTCCCGTACCTCGACTTCTACAATATGAAGCTGCCGGGTGTCTATTATTTCTATGCTTCTATCTTTTTTGTCTTTGGAAAATCCATACAAGTTGTCCGATTTATTGTTTTGATTTTAAATATCATGAATGCTTTTTTCATTAAAAAAATCAATGAAAAATGGTTTGATGAGCGGGCAGGATGGTTAGCAGCAGGGGTGTATTTATTGGCAGCGGTGAGCACTCGGGCGCAAGGTTTGGTATCGAATTGTGAACATTTTGTCTTGTTTTTTTTCTTAATTACTCTATTCAGCCTTAGCCGACGACGGTATTTTATAGCTGGTTTGAGTGCTGCTTTGTGCATGATGATGAAGCAACAAGGGGCGATTTTGTTGATATTTGCGTTCATTTATTTTTATTATGAATTGTATAAAACGCGTAATAAAAAAGCGATTTTAAAGACATTTTTAAGCATTTCTCTGGGTTTTGCAATGCCATTTGTTCTGCTCCTTTTTTTTATTTGGAAAAATAATGCGTTTGCTGCTTTTCAATTTTTTGTCATAGACTACGCTCGTGCATATGCAGGCTTGAATAAACCCACGCCGTTTTATTTTACGCCTTTTACTTTTATCATGAGTCAAAATGAGTGGTTTTATAAGGAGGCATTTGTAGCTGTTTTTATTGCCATAGCTTCTATTTATTTTAAGAAAAAGAGATTGTTTAAAACGCCTTATCCGCCCGTGCTTTTAGTTCTTTTGGCTTTGTTTTCCTATTTATCTGTCTTGCCCGGTTGGTATTATCGACCGCACTATTTTCTGTATGTTCATCCAGCTATGGCTCTGTTGGTAGGCTATGTTTTTGCTTGGTTTTGTAACATTTTTGAGCATAAAGCCTTGAAAATTACTTATATTTTGCTTTTAATGGCGAGTTTGAGCACGGCTATTTATGAGCAATATCCTGTCATCGGGAAGTATAAAAATGGTGAATTTATCAACCTTTTATATGGTTACGATTATTTCAATGAAATGAGAGAAATCGGTCAAGTTTTGAAATTAAATTCAAATCCGACTGATAAAATAGGGCAGACCGCCAACGAACCACAACTCAATTTTTATGCTGATTTAAAGTCAGCTTCGGGCTATTTGTACAATTATCCTTTTTACGAAAAACAACCGTATGCTACGCGTATGTTGGAGCAATTTTTCAGTGAAATGAATACCAATCAACCTCGATGGTATCTGAAAAGCCTTGCCGATATGAAATGGAAAAATGAGAACGAACAGATGATGCAGGAATGGACAAAAACGTTTGAAAAGGTTTATATACTGAGGGGGATCGTGTATGGAAAAAATGAATGGGAAAAAACAGTGCGGTGGAATATTTCGACTGTTGATTCTATCCCTGGCTGGCAACCTGCTTTTTTGATTTTTGAGAAAGGGGATAGTACCAGTATTAAACCCTTGGTTTTAGATACTCATAAATCTGAATAAAATCTTTGTTTGACTTCTTTAAAATGTGTAGTTTTGTAAAGATATTTATTTAAAAATTCTAAAGCTATGAAAGTTATTAATATTGATAATGATATTTTAGGTGGAACTCCTGTATTTGATGGTACAAGAGTGCCTATTAAAAATCTTTTTGATTATTTAGAAACTGGCGAAACCATTCAAGAGTTTTTAGAAGATTTTCCAACCGTTGAAAAACAACAAGTCATTCGATTACTTGAATTATCTCAAAAAGTGCTTACATTTTCTACAGAACTGCTCCAACTTTAAGAAAGGACAAGTGTTCGTTATTTCATAATTTCATTTCTTTACCAACTAATCTTCTTCAAAAAGCCTTTATTCAAAATAATCAACCTCAAATTGGCAACAAACATAACGACGACAACGATTAGCCATAAATATTTCCAAACATCGGCAGGGAAAAAGCCAACAACACGTTCGAAATGCATCAAATCAGAACTGGGTCCGAAGTTGAAGTCTTGAATAATGTATAAAATACTCGCCAAACCGAAGAACATCAATGCCCAACTAACCCATTCCGCATGTCTCGCGATGAAATATAGGAGGATACCATAAACGAAAAGAATGAGCGTCGAAACCCAACTTTGATACCAAAAGATGCCTGCAAAAAGCATTAATCCGCCTAAGAAAACCAAAGTAACACGGTGATAGCGTGGCAATTTAGCGCCTATATAAAATAAAAGATTGCCAAAAAAAGCAGAGCCGATGTAGCCGCCCATGAGCGTGAAAGCTGCGGAGCCACCCATAGTGGTCGTTACGCCACTGCCATCGGAGTTGATTTGCATACCCTTAATGCTGCCGCCTGTAATCGCTGAGCCAAAAGCATGTCCAAATTCATGTAGAAATGTCACCAATAAAGTAATTGGATATAAAATGATTTGCCCGAAGCTGCCCCCCATAAATCTGAGTAGAAAATAGAGCAAAGCAACGGCTATGGTTTTCATTAAAATATTGTCGCGCATTAATTAATGATGAGTTTTTAATGATGAGTTATGAATGATGAATATTGCGTTTGGGGATAATGAATACCCCCTCAGTATAAGAGCGTTTTTCGGGGTAAAAATAGAGATTGTAATTCAAAAATTTGCTAAATCTTAAACTTGAGTGAAAGTCAATTTTTAAAAATTAATCTTTTTTGTTCTAATATTCTATGTTCTTCATTTGAAAATCTAATTTTACACTCTTTTTAATTGATTAAATCCACTAAATATGCAATTGATTGATGGTAAAATTCTTTCTGATACTATTAAAAATGAAATAAAAATCGATGTAGATCAGATTATACTGAGGGGGGGTAAACGTCCGCATTTGGCGGCTGTTCTTGTAGGAAATAATCCTGCGAGTGAGGCATATGTAGGCAATAAAATTCGCTCATGCGAGCAAGTGGGTTTTAATTCAACTTTGATTCGGAGGGATGTAAACGTGACACAAGCAGAATTGCTTCAAATCGTACAGGATTTGAATAATAATGAAGATATTGATGGTTTTATCGTTCAATTACCTTTGCCAAAACACATTGACGAATCCGAAATCACCTTAGCCATTGAACCTAAAAAGGATGTCGATGGCTTTCATCCCATCAATTTTGGACGCATGGCTCAGGGCTTGCCAGCCTACTTGCCTGCTACACCTTATGGCATTTTAGAAATGTTGAAAAGATACAATATCGAAACCGCTGGTAAAGATTGCGTGGTCGTAGGACGCAGCAATATTGTCGGCACGCCGATGGCTATTTTGCTCTCACGCAAGGGTTGGGACTGCACCGTTACGATTGCCCACAGTCGGACAAAAAACTTGATGGAGGTTTGTCAACGAGCTGATATTATTGTGGCAGCGATTGGCGTTGCCCATTTTATCAAAGAAGAAATGGTGAAAGAAGGGGCTGTAGTAATAGATGTCGGCATGAATAGAATTGATGACGCTTCTAAAAAAAGTGGCTCGCGCTTAGTGGGTGATGTCGATTTTGACAATGTCGTGTCTAAATGCAGCTTCATTACGCCTGTACCCGGTGGCGTCGGGCAAATGACGGTCACTTCGCTGATGTTGAATACTTTGAAAGCAGCTAAAAACGAGATTTATTGATTTAATTAGGACAATTTCAAATTCCTAATTCCTAATTCCTAATTCCTAATTTATTAATGAATTATTACTCTTTTGAAATAACGACCCCTCAGTATGACGAGGAAAAAGGCGATGTCATAACGGCATTGCTCAGTGATTTGCCGTTCGATACTTTTGAGGATACAGGGCATTGTTTGAAAGCCTATATTTCAGAAGATAATTGGACGCAAGACATTGAAAATCAATTAGTTGATCTCAGTAAAACTTTGAATTTTCAATTTGAAAAAACATTTATTCCTTATCAAAATTGGAATGTGCTCTGGGAATCCAATTTTGAACCCATTCGGATAGATGATTTTGTAGCCGTTAGGGCTGATTTTCACCCACCGACAGTTGATGAAAAAGGCAATCAAACGGTGCTTTTCGATTTGGTCATCAATCCCAAAATGGCGTTCGGCACAGGGCATCACGAGACCACTTATATGATGATGCAACTCATGCGCGACATCAATTTTGAAGGCAAAAAGGTCTTGGATTATGGTTGCGGCACGGGCATATTAGCCATTTTAGCATCCAAATTAAATGCTGAATATATGGAAGCAGTAGATATTGAAGCTGCCTCTTTTGAAAATACGATTGAAAATTGTAAAATTAATGATGTCCAAAATGTCAAGGCTTTTGAAGGCACTTTAGAAACTATTGAAGCATCTGATTTTGACATAATTTTAGCCAATATTAATCGAAATGTCATTTTAGATTCGCTTTTTTCTTTGAAAAATAAGCTCAATACTGAGGGGGTACTTCTCATTTCAGGTTTTTTAAAAGAGGATGAAACAGTTATGAAAGAAGCTGTTTTAAAAAATGGTTTTGACATTATTAATACTATTCAACGGGGCAATTGGCTGTGTATGCGGTTGAATATAGGTAATGGGTAATTAGTAATGGGCAATATGTGATGGGTAATGGGCAATATGTGATAGGCAATATGTAATATGTAATAAGTAATAAGTAATAAGTAATGGACATTGTAGCCTATATAAACTTCTACGGTTCATTTATAATCTTTTGTACCGTTTTTCCGTTTTAATACGTCAGCCCCCTTGGGGCAGGGTTGATTGGTTCTGTTTTTTTGATTATGGGGTTGTGTAAAAAGGTTTTAACGATTTTTATTGCAGAATTTTATTCGGATTTTCAAGCTAAAACTTTCCAAGAGTTTCAAACTCTTGGAAAGTTGTT
>JAYTUY010000201.1:0-4650 GCA_043744275.1 Saprospiraceae bacterium | reverse complement strand
AAGTGGGGTTTGTTCATTATTCTACAAACGTGAGAGTCCTCTGGACTCTTTTGAACACGTAAAAGAATAGTTAAGTATATACCGTAGGTTTTTAAAACCTCATAGGTTTAACTCTTTGATTATCAATAAGTTATCTTCTCATTATTTTTACCAATTTATGTTATTTTATATTGAAACTACAAAACAATTCTAAAATTTGGAATTAAAAATCTTCGGCATACGACATCATGGACCAGGCTCAGCAAAAAGCCTTGTCCGCGCACTCGGCGATTGGCAACCCGATTGCGTCCTCATTGAAGGTGCACCTGATACAGATGGATTAATTCATCATGTTGCCAATGAAAACTTGAAGCCGCCCGTTGCGCTGTTGGTTTATAATCCCAAAGATTTGCAGCAGGCATCCTATTTTCCCTTCGCCGAATTTTCTCCTGAATGGCAAGCGATGAAATTTGCTTTGAAAAATAATATACCCGTATCGTTCATGGATTTGCCCATGAGTTTGAGTTTTGGTTTTGAAAATGATAAAAAAAATGCTCCACAATTGATTGATTATCAACAAAATAATCAAATTGGTGATGAAAATACTGTCATGCAAAGCTTGATGGCGCAGGATGCGCTCAAAGGGGTAGATTTTGAAAACAATGATAAACAATTTGTATTAAAAATTGAAAAAGACCCCCTGCATTACTTCGCCGAAATAGCAGGCTACTCGGATAGCGAACGCTGGTGGGAAATTACTTTTGAACAAAATGAGAATCCTATTGAAATTTTTGATACCATTCTCGACATGATGTCAGCTTTGCGACAGCAAATTAATAGGATTGAATCCGATGAAACACTTTTGAGAGAAGCCTATATGCGTAAAATTATTCGCAAAGCTCAGAAAGATGGGTTTCAAAAAATAGCAGTGGTTTGTGGAGCTTGGCACGCACCTGTTTTGCATAATATACATAAATTCAAGGAAAAAACAGATAATGATAGCGTAAAAGGCATTAAAAAAGTAGCCACCGAAGCCACTTGGGTGCCTTGGAGTTACAACCGCCTTTCGATGGATAGCGGTTATAGTGCGGGAGTCGTGTCACCTGCTTGGTACGAATTATTGTTCAGTAAAAGGTCGAATGCGACGATTCGATGGATGACAAAAGTGGCTCGGCTGCTTCGGAAAGAAGATCTTTCGGCAAGTTCCGCCCACTCAATTGAAGCCGTTCGGTTGGCTGAAACGCTCGCTATACTGAGGGGGCGTTCGATAGCAGGATTGGATGAATTGGAAGAAGCCGCTCTGAGTATATTTTGTGATGGCTTTGACAAACCAATGGTTTTGATTCGAGAGAAATTGGTGATTGGTGATGTCATTGGGCGTGTGCCGCCTGAGATTCCGCAAGTACCTCTTCAACGGGATTTGGAAGCTGCCATCAAAACGGCTCGCCTGTCAAAAGAATATGCCACGACTGAGGCGGTTACCAAAGACCTCGATTTGAGAAAAGAGACCAATCTTTTTGCCAGCCATTTATTGCATCGCCTTGTTTTGTTGAATATTCCTTGGGGAAAACCCATGAAAGGCTCGCAATATCGGCTCGGCACATTCAAAGAAATTTGGAAATTGCAATGGAAACCCGACTATGCCTTGCGCATTATTGACGCCGCACAATGGGGCAATACGGTAGAAGAAGCCGCCACACAATTTGTTGAAAAAAAGATAGAATCCATCAAATCATTGGCTGAATTGACCGAATTGGTTGAAAAAGCTTTGAATGCGGCTATAAAAAATGCCATTCCAAAACTCATAAAACGCTTGCAAGAGCTTTCTGCTTTGACGGAAGATGTCTTGATTTTGATGGATGCTTTGCCGCCGCTTGTCAATATTGTGAAATATGGCAACGTGCGGGGCACTGATGCCAAAGCCGTTTTGACCGTTGTGGAACAAATCATTCCACGCATTTGTATAGGCTTGCCAACGGCTTGTATGAATACAGATGATGATGCTACTGAATTGATTTTCAATAAGTTACAAGCAGCGAACCGTAGCATTAATTTGCTCAATTTACCTACAAATACTGAGGGGTGGCTGCGGGCTTTGCAGCAAGTGGCGACCATGAAAAATGTGCATGGCAGACTCTCAGGTGCGTGTGTGAGGGTATTATTTGATAAAAATATTTTTGATATAAATCAAACGATTACGTATATGCGTTACGCTCTCTCGCGGGGGAGCGATGTGAAATATGCCGCAGCTTGGCTCGAAGGTTTTCTGGATGGCAGCGGTTTATTACTCATTCATCATGAAGCCTTATGGCATATTTTAGATGAATGGGTTGAGGAAATTGAAATGGAAAGACTCATGGAATTATTACCCATTTTAAGAAGGACTTTTTCTAATTTTTCTCCTTCTGAAAGACAAAAAATGTTGGGTTTGGCTCAGCGAATCCAAGACGATATACCCCCTCAGTATGAAGCCACCGAAACAACATTTTATGATGAAAAAAGAAGCGCGGAGGTATTAAAAATAATTCAATTTTTCTTGTAAAAGCAAATATGGCATGAATTTTAATCGCAAAGAGATATTAAATTATCGCTTTGCGATTTTTTTTCTATTAAAATTTTTTTCTAACAGAAAAAAGTTAGAATTTGAATCGGTTTTTAACTTAGTTACTCATTTTACATACGTTATTTTCGTATATTTGTAAAAATATTTGCACATACAAGCGAACCCATTTATTTGAAAAAGATGAAAAATTATTACTCAGACAACCTGTATTATACCTCGGTTGCGTTATCCCGTGAAATTGCTTCTATTGCTGAAACGGCTTTTCTCGATCTTGGTTTGACGCCTTCCGATGCTTATTTGGTGATGGCAGTGAATGAAAAACCCAATATTCAACCAACTGAAATCAGCGGAAAAATCTTGCTCGCACCTTCGACGATTACGCGCATGATTGAAAAATTGGAGAAGCGCAACATCGTCACCCGCGCTCAAGAAGGTAAGTACACTTTCGTAGCCCCTACTCAAAAAGGAAAAGACATGTACTCTTCTGTCATTGCCAAATGGGACGAAATTCACAGTGATTTTCTCTCTCGACTGGGCGAAGATATTGTCTCAAATCTTGTTGATTCAACTGGCACAGCTGCATTTAAACTGAAAACAGCCGATTAGTTATTATGTAAATTTCGGCTCTAAACTCAGTTTTTTTAGCAAAAAAGAGGTTGTTTTAAGTATCACTCATTTGATTAAATTCTAAATTTATTTTTTATAAATAATTGAAAAACAATAGTTTATAATTTAAATAAAAATAAAAATTATCAAATTAATGACACTTAAAACAACCTCTTTTTTTTATTTAAAAATTATTTAAAACAAATAGTTTTACCAAATTTTAACTCTTTCTGTTTCAGGTCTCCACATTTTATCTCCTTGTTTGACACCAAAAACGTTGTAAAATTCGACCATATTACTGAGGGGTCCGTTGCAACGGAATCTGCCAGGTGAATGCGGATCCGTTTGGATAAGATTCGCTTCTGCTTCAGGGCGTGATTTACTTCTCCATATTTGCGCCCATGATAAAAAGAAGCGTTGATCAGCCGTAAAACCATCTATTTTACCCATGCTTTTAGCTTGAGGCGAATACGTTTTAAATGCCTGATAAGCAACAGACAAGCCACCAAAATCTGCAATATTTTCACCCAAAGTCAATTTGCCATTCACGTGCATGGTATCGAGCACTTTATAATTATTATATTGCTCTACAATCATATTGGTTTTGGTTTGAAACTTTTTGATGTCATCATCTGTCCACCAATTTTTAAGGTTGCCATCTTGGTCAAATTTACTGCCTTGGTCATCAAAACCATGTGAGATTTCATGCCCAATGACTGCACCTATGCCACCATAATTCAGAGCATCGTCCGCATCATTGTCGAAGAAAGGGAAACGCAAGATACCTGCCGGAAAGACAATTTCATTCATCGGTGGATTATAATAAGCGTTTACAGTCGGAGGCGTCATGCCCCAACGAGTACGGTCAATCGGCTTACCCAAATAACCGACATTGAGGTTGTATTGAAAACGGCGAGCAGCCATCACATTCTCCAAATACGATTTTGAACGGTCTATACTGAGGGGGGTATAATCCAACCAAACATCAGGATAACCAATTTTACGAACAAAAGTGCTGAGTTTTTGAAGCCCGCGTTGCTTGGTTTCTTCACTCATCCAATCGAGAGCTTTGATGCGAACTTCATATACTTTTGTCAAATTATTGACTAATTCTAACATACGCGCCTTGGCTTCGGGCTTGAAATAGCGGTCAACATAGACTTTGCCGAGAGCTTCACCTAAAACATTATCAGTCATGCGCGAAACCCGTTTCCAGCGTGGTTGAATTTCTTTCAAGCCGCTGAAATTTTGATTCATTTTGAAATCTTCCATCACATAGGCATTGCCCAAGAAAGGCGCGGCATTTTTCAGCATATTCCATTTCAAGAAGACTTTCCAATCATGTGGTGCGACATAAAGTTATGTACTACCCTTGGGACATAAAGTTGAAACCGCCTTAGCGTTCTTTGAAAATACTGTGAATTTTAGGACATTTTCGACAGTCAAGTTTTTAGCTGACCAAGCTCTAATAAAGTCACCATTGGCTTGATATATCTCCCAAT
>JAYTUY010000200.1:0-17056 GCA_043744275.1 Saprospiraceae bacterium | reverse complement strand
ACCTCTTCCCTTTCCGAACAGAGTCGTTAAGCTCACCTGCGCCGATGGTACTGCATCCCTGAATGTGGAAGAGTAGGTCGCTGCCAACTCAATATAACAAAGCCTTGTCCAATTAATTGGATGAGGCTTTTGTCATTTAATCACTTTCAATAAGTGCTTTTACTCAAAATGAGTAAAAAATTACTCAATATATTCTTTCATTATCGATAATTAACAGCAGAGTGCTTCATGAAGGCATGGTAAGATTGTTTAGGTATATTTGATAGTATATTAAAATGATGTACTAAAGGACTTTTTGTTCATGTAACTAATCTTTAATCTTAAATTATGAAACCCGAAATTGGAATTTCAGCTAAAAATTTAGACAATGTAGTTAAACTTTTATCTGTCGGTTTAGCTAATTCAATGACATTATATATCAAAACCCGAAAATTCCATTGGAACGTAGCAGGTGAAAGTTTCATGGAATTACACAAATTGTTTGAAAAACAATACAAACAACTTGAAGAATCTATTGATGAAATAGCAGAACGAATCGGAAAGCTGGGTGCCAAAACAATTGGTACAATGCAAGAATTTAGTGAACTGAAAACGCTTCAAGAATCACCCAATAAATATCCAACTCGAAATGAAATGATTAAAGAATTGCTCAAAGACCATGAAGCGGTTATTGTTAAATTGAGAGAAGATATTGATTCATGCACTGAAACTTACAAAGATGTCGGTACAGGGGATTTTTTGACTGGATTGATACAAGATCACGAAACAATTGCATGGACTTTGCGCCGTTATTTAGAATAATCAAGGCAATTAATTGCTTGGAAAATCACCCCCTCAGTATAAGAGGCTAAATGAGTGAAGTATAATAAATAAAATAAAAAAACAGCTTGTATCATCGATACAAGCTGTTTTTTTATTTTCATTTTAAAAGTTGGTAGTAGAAATGTTTGTTCAAAAAGTGTTTGTTTTTTGTATCTAACTAATTCACAATCTTAATTTCTTAACTGTTTGTTCAAAAGTGTTTGTTTAAAGTTTTGTTTGTTATGCGTTTGTTATAGTGTGGTAAATGTAAGTGTTGTTTGTTTTTATCTTTCGTGTTTGTGACTCATTTTCGATTGATGATACAAATGTAGTCCTGATTCCGTCTTCTGTCAAGGGTTATTTTTTATAGAATTGATTTATTTAATTTTTAGAATATTGAAAATCAATTAATTATAACATTTTTTAAAATAAATATTTTAAATCATCATTTTTAAAATTATAAATTTTACCCTGTTTTTTTCATTTTTACGAATTAAAATGAATTCGGTAAATAGCCATTTTAACTACAAAAAAGCAACTGTCATTTTTTTTTATTTAGATTGAGACATAGTAAATTTTGAATTAAAATTTAATTATAACATCTAAGTTGTTGATTATTAAATATTTATGAAAAATTGAAAATCATTTTAATCAATGAATTGTGACAAGTATTCGGATTTCAATTATTTAGGTAATTTGAAAATTGGTTTTTAAATCGAAAAATTAATGCTCATTTTAACAGCAATTCAAATGATACCCCTCAGTAAAAGCATAGAAAATAAGCATTTTTTATTTTAGTTGAAAAATCAACCAGCTGTGACAGTATAAATTTGTTCAATAAAGTCATTGGCTTGATGTCTAAAATTGATAACTGATTGATTAATAATGCTTTAACCATTTTTAACTATTTTCCTTCACTATAAATTTCAATAAGTACTGAGGGGTGCTTATTTTTGACCTCTTTAAATTTAATTAACCACACACGATGCGTAAAATAACTGCCGACAGGATTTTCCCCGTTTCAAGCCCACCCCTCAGTCATGCGGTCATTGTCTTAGATGATGATGGTCAAATCCTATCTATCGATGATAAAGACAACCACGACCCTGCCCTGCTTGAATCCTATCGAGGCACTATCGTACCAGGGTTTGTCAATACCCACTGCCATCTTGAGCTTTCGCACATGAAAGGCATGGTGGATACAGGCACTACGCTCATACCGTTCATTACAGGCGTCGTAACGAAGCGCGGTGCTACACAAGAAGTCATTGCTGAAGCCATCGCTCAGACAGAGGCTGAGATGCTTGAAGGTGGGATAGTAGCGGTAGGCGATATTTCCAACGTAATAGATACCTTCTCTCAAAAATCGAAGGGCAATTTGCGGTACTATACTTTCATCGAAATGTTCGATTTTCTACAGGAGGGCGATGCTGAGAGAGAATTTGAAAAATATAAAACGGTTTATGACCAACTAAATGCCTTGAATATAGCAGAAGGCAGTCGTAAAAGCATAGTTCCACATGCGCCATATAGTGTTTCTAAAAATTTATTTAAATTAATAAATGAAGCGAATGAAAAAACGGGCATCACCGTCAGCATTCACAATCAAGAAACGCAGCCCGAACAAGACCTTTTTCAAGAAGGGAAAGGCGCATTTTATGATTTTTATGGTAAATTCGGTATTTCTTTAGATAATTTTAAACACAACGAACGCCCTTCCATTTATTATGCAATGGAAAATATGAATCCGAATAATCGGACGTTATTTGTGCATAATACTTTGACATCACAAGCCGATATTGAGGCAGCACACGCTTGGTCGCCCAACGTTTTTTGGGCAACTTGCCCCAATGCGAACCTATATATCGAAAACCGCTTGCCCAATTATCAGCATTTTATTAATGCTCAGGCGCGCCTCACCATCGGAACGGATAGTTTGACATCCAATTGGCAGCTATCTATTTTGGAAGAGATGAAGACTATCAAGCGATTGCAATCTTATGTCCCTTTTGAAACAATTTTGCGTTGGGCAACTTTGAATGGTGCTCAGGCACTTGGATTTGATGATACACTCGGTAGCATTGAAGTAGGTAAATCACCAGGCTTGAATCTGCTAAGTGTCGAAAGTGGTTTCCCTCATAGCGATTCGTTGAAAATACTGAGGGGGGATACGACTGTGAGAAAAATAGTTTAAATAGTTATGAGTTATGAATGATGAGTTAGGAGTTATGAATTGGTTAAATAAATATTTTTTATTGAGTTTAAATGATTGATATTCAATGTTTTATAAAATTTTAATTGATAAAAAAAGCTTAGTTGTTTTTATTTTCATTTTAATAAAAACAACAACCTTTTCTCAAACGGCTCATAAAATGCTGCGAAATGGGGATGCCGCTTATAGAAATGAAGATTATAAAACGGCGGAAGAAAATTATAGAAAATCGCTTGAAACGCAGGCGAGTAGTAAAGGCAATTTTAACCTCGGCAATTCTATTTTCAAGCAACAACGCTTCGATGACGCCATAAAACAATATGACGGAATTGCCAATAATTCAAGTGATAACTTATTAAAAGCCAGTGCATTATACAATAAAGGAAATGCTCATTTTTGGAAAAAAGAATACGATAAATCCGTAGAGGCTTATAAAGAAGCTTTGCGATTGAATCCAAAAGATGAAGATGCTAAAACGAATTTAGCCAAAGCAAAAAGAATGCTGATAGAGCAACAAAAACAGCAACAAAAGCAGCAGAATCAACAAAATCAACAGCAAAACCAAAAAGATAAAAAAGACGAACAGAAAAAAAATGAGCAACAAAACGAGCAACAAAATCAAGAACAACAGCCTCAAGACCAAAAGCAGCAGAATCAACAACAAAATAAAGAACCTGATAAACAACCACAACAAAATCAGCAGCAACAACCTCAGCAAGATTTGAAAAAAGAAGAAGCAAAACGAATGCTTCAAATTATGGATGATGAAGAGCGAAAAGTGCAACAACGTTTGAAAAAAGGTAAACAGAAACCTGCTCGTTCATCAAAAGATTGGTAATGTAGCACTGAAATTTAGTTACGCATATTTTACAACTATTTGTTCCATGGGAATCCCTTTGGGAATTATCAATATTTTATAGACTAAAATTTAAAATGAGGCGATTGTTTTTTCTTATTGGAATCTCTTTAATTGCCATAGTAAAACTAACGGCGCAAGTTGTTTTTGAAGCCACTACTGATACTAAACAAGTGCCGCTGGGCGAGGTTTTTGAAGTGAAATTTACTTTGAAAAATGCTCAAGGTACTGCGTTTAGCCCACCTGTTTTCAGTGATTTCGCTGTCGTTGGAGGACCCAATCGGATGAATTCGATGACGATGGTGAATGGGAATGCCACGAGTAGCGAGTCATACAGTTATGTTTTACAAGCTAAACGTGAAGGGAAATTCTCGATTGGCTCTGCCAGTGTGATGGCAAAAGGGCAAACGATTTCGACTACCCCCCTCAGTATGGAAGTGGTAAAAGGCAAAAAAGAGACTTTAAATGAAGGTAGTGGTGGTAATAAAGAATCTGTTTTTATCCGAGCAGAGGTTTCAAGCCATGAAGCACGAGTGGGGCAACAAATTGTTTTAGATTATAAATTATATACGAAAGCGGATTTAAATGGCATGAATCTGCTCCATGAGCCCAATTATGATGGCTTTTTTCACCTCGAAATCAATGATTATCCGCACAATGAAAACCGCGTAACTATCAATGGTAAACAATATTTGACTCGCATTTTGAGGCGTGTAGCTCTATTTGTGCAAAAGGAAGGCGAGTTTGTGATAGAACCTATGACGGTGCAAGTAGGGATCGTGAAAGGTAAAAACGATGACCCATTTTCCGACCCATTTTTCAGTTCAATCCGTTCAGAAAATCATACGATTCAGTCCAATTCAGTCAATATTTATGTCAAACCGTTGCCTAATAATCCGCCTTTGAGTTTCTCAGGTGGTGTAGGTGATTTTAAAGCAGAGGCAGGTATTTCAAAAATAGATGCGACGACCGACGATGCCATTTCGCTCAAAATGAAAATCACGGGCAATGGCGATGCCAAACGTTGGCAAGCTCCTAAAATGGCAGCAATAGACGGCTTAGAGATTTATGAGCCTAAGATTTTGAGAGAAGAAAGCATCGAATCGCAAGGTGAGTGGTTGACCATAAAAGAGATAGAATACCTCATTATTCCTAAAAAAACGGGCAATTTTACTATAAAACCTGAATTTTCTTACTTCGATACTGAGGGGGGTAGTTATAGAAAATTAACGCCTAATACTTTTGAAATCAAAATTGCGCAAGGTAAAAATGCTATTGCAACCATTCAATCAGATAAGATAACGGACATCAAAGGCATCAAAACAGCCACTGTTTTCACGAATCAAATGACCTCTTTTTATGGTACGAGTTTGTTTTGGGGCTTGACCATTTTACCTTTTATATTTTTAGGTGGTGTTTTAGGATATAGACAATTTTTAATACAAAAAAGCAAAATTGATGTCAATGTTCTAAAAAGCCAGAATGCTCAAAAAGTAGCGGAACGCCGTTTAGCAGTAGCTGATGAATTTATGAAAAAAGGCAACAGCCGCCTTTTTTATGATGAAGTATCGAAAGCCATGTTTACCTATGTGAGCGATAAATTGGGCATTCCAATGTCTGAATTTTCAAAATCCAATGTACGCGAAAAGTTGAGTTCGTTGAAAGTCAATGAGTTAAATATTGAAAAATTTATTAAAATATTACAAAATTGTGAAATGGCACTCTTTGCAGGTCAAAATACTGAGGGGGCTATGAACAACGTTTTTCAAGACGCTTTGAAGGTGATAACGGATATTGAAAATGACTTGAAATAAGTTGAGAATTGAGAGTTGAAAGTTGAGGTTTTGGAAAAAAAACTCTCAACTCTCAATTCTCAACTTATAAAACTCCTTTCGTCGAAGGCAACTGCATATTATTGGCATCGCGCTTGATAGCCATTTTGATAGCTTTGGCAAATGCTTTAAAAATTCCTTCGATTTTATGATGCTCATTTGTGCCTTCTGCTTTGATGTTGAGATTGCATTTTGAGGCATCGCTGAAAGATTTGAAAAAATGATAAAACATTTCGGTTGGCATCTCTCCTATTTTTTCACGCTTAAATTCCGCATCCCACACCAACCACGGGCGACCGCCAAAATCAAGAGCCGCCTGCGCCAAAACATCATCCATTGGCAAACAAAAGCCATAACGCTCGATACCCAATTTTGAACCCAACGCCATATAATATGCCTCGCCCAACGCCAAAGCTGTATCTTCAATGGTATGATGCTCGTCGATGTGTAAATCCCCTTTGACATGCACAGTCAAATCGCTGCCCGAATGCCGCGCCAATTGGTCGAGCATGTGGTCAAAAAATCCCAGCCCCGTTTTCATATCGGATTTGCCAGTGCCATCGAGATTCAGCAAAATAGTAATATCCGTCTCTTTTGTCGTGCGTCGAACGGAAGCAGTGCGGTCTTTTAGTTTCAAAAATTCATAAATATCTTTCCAAGAGGTGGTGGTCAAAGAGCAAAATTCTTCTAAGTTTAACTCTTTGATTTTCAAATCATTGTCACTTATATAAATGCCTTTTGCTCCTAAATTTTTAGCTAAAATAACATCTGTTACACGGTCGCCGATGACGAAAGAATTTTTTAAATCATAGATATTTTTATCAAAATATTGGGTCAACATGCCCGTGCGTGGCTTGCGTGTAGGGGCATTTTCATGCTCAAAAGTGGGGTCAATGTGAATATCTGAGTACGTAATGCCTTCATTTTCAAACGCTTTGAGCATTTTTTCATGCGGCGGCAAGAAGTTTTCATGTGGATTGGCAGGCGTACCTAAGCCATCTTGGTTTGTAACAATCACCAGTTCAAAATCCAATTCCTCAGCTATTTTGTTGAGATATTTGAAAACAAATGGATAAAATTCGAGTTTTTCAAGTGAGTCAACCTGAAAATCAATAGGTGGCTCGATGATGAGCGTACCGTCACGATCAATGAATAATACTTTTTTCATTATTTTAAATTTATGATAATCAATGGTTTAAATTCAACAGAAAAAACTATGTGTTATTTTAATCATAACCCCCTCAGTATTTCGAGGGCGAAGTTACGGAAGTTAAGAAAAAATTGCGTTCTTTACACATATTTTAAAAGTCATTTAACCTAAGCAGTTCGACCAATTTTGGCGGGTATCTACATCCATATTCCCTTTTGCAAAAAGGCTTGTCACTATTGCAATTTCCATTTTTCCACGTCTCTCCGTTACAAAGGCGATATGCTCGCTGCTATTTTGAGTGAAATAGATTTACAAAAAAAATATCTTAAAAATGCTGAAATTGAAACCATTTATTTAGGTGGTGGCACCCCCTCAGTATTGACTGCCAATGAGTTAGATATTTTATTTAAAAAAATATACGCTACTTTTAAAATAAACGATAACCCTGAAATTACCCTCGAAGCCAATCCAGACGACCTCAGTTTGGATTACCTAAAAGATTTAAAAAATCATACACCCGTCAATCGCCTGAGTATTGGCATTCAGTCGTTTGCAGAAAATGATTTATTGTGGATGAATCGGGCGCACAATGCTATCGAAGCGCGGGCGTGTATTGAATATGCTCAAGACGCGGGCTTTGATAATTTGACCATTGACCTCATCTATGGCTCGCCCACGACGAGCGATGAACAATGGCTTAAAAATCTTAAAATTGCTTATGAATACGATATTCCTCATATTTCCTGCTATGCTTTGACCGTCGAGACGGGTACTGCACTTGATAATTTTGTAAAAAAAGGAAAAACACCCCCTGTTGAGGAAGAGAAATCAGCGCGGCATTTCGAGATTTTGATGAGCGAAATGAAGCGTTTTGGCTTTATTCACTACGAAATATCCAATTTCGCACAGCCTAATTCTTTTGCTCGGCACAATTCCAACTATTGGCTCGGCGTGCCATATTTGGGTTTAGGTCCTTCGGCGCATTCATTCAATGGGGCAAGTCGGCAGTGGAATATTGCCAATAATGCTCAATATATCAAAAGTTTGAACGATGGAAAATTGCCTTTCACGAAGGAGGATTTGACATCAACGCAACGCTACAATGAGTACATCATGACCACGCTGCGAACTGTTTGGGGATGCGACCCCTCAGTCATTGATGTAAAATTTGGGAAAATTTATTTAAAATATTTCAATAAAAATATTTTGCAATTCATTCAAAATCAAACAGTTATGACAGATGGAAAAAAATATTTCCTCACAGATGCTGGGCGACTTTTGGCAGATAGAATTGCGATGGAATTGTTTTATGAATAGGATTTTTTGCAATAACCTATCTTTTACATTTTAAATTTATCATTTTATATTTTGCGGTTTTCACGGTTGTCCAGCTGGATTTTTCACCTTCCAAACCCCTGTTTTCATCAATTTTTTGAACTCCTCGATAGACAGTGAGCCTGTTTTTTTGACCACTTCATTGCCGTCGCCATCAATAAAAATATAGGTTGGATAAGCATTGACTCCAAATTGTACTTTCAACGCCACGCCTTCGCCTTTTTCAGCATTGATTTTCATGCTTATGCAGTTCTGATTCATGTATAACGCCACGTCTTCATCACTGAAAACTGACTGATCCATCAGGCGACAAGGGGCGCACCACGTTGTGAAAAAGTCAATGAAGACCACTTTATTTTCCTTTTTCGCTTTGTCCATAATAGCGGACAATTGATCTGTTACTCTAAAATTGACCAGTGTGCCTGAACCTGCTTCACCGATTGCCTCTTCTTTCGGGGTATTATTTTTAACCGTTGTTCCGTTTTTGGAAGAATTACAAGAGTCAGTCAAGAAGCTTACTGTTGCCATCAAAACGATAATCCATATTTTTTTCATTTAGTTAAAATTTTAATTTAATCCATATTCATTTTTACAAAATTCTCTTTGATTGGCGTCTGTTTTCAAGCATAAAAATATAGCGCATAAAAACCGACCATGCTGCCACCGCGCTAATAACGAAACCGACATGACCGTCTAAAAAGCCTTTTTTTATGATAAAATGCTTGATAAAGCGCATAAAAGGCTTCAAAACTAAGTGAAAATAGGTTATTCTGCCCGTAGAAACGTCCTTGTCTTCTGCTGACCAAGCGGCATAACGCATCTGTTTATCAACGAAATGTTTAATGTTTTTAAACGTGTAATGCTCAAATTTATTTTCAAGTTTTCCGACTCGCAAGCCCTCAGTCCTTATCTCTTCATGCACCCGATTTTGATTGTAACGGCATTTTTCACGCTTAATCAATCGCACTGTTTTATCATTTTGCCAACCTGAATAACGTACTTTTTTACCCATAAAATAATGCGTGAAACCTATCCAAAAACAATCGAAAAAATCATTTCCAATTTCCACCCCCCTTGATGCTTGTTGCTTCATCACGCTTTGACGTGACAGTATTTCATCAATTTCAAAACGCATTGAAGGCGTTACTCTTTCATCTGCATCCATAATTAAAACCCATTCATGATTGGCTAATGGAATTGCCCAATTTTTTTGAAAAGCGGGTCCGAAATAAATATGCTGTAAGAATTGCACATTTTCGTAGCGTTTGACCACCCCCTCAGTATTATCGGTGCTGAACGAGTCCACGACAATGATTTCAGCCGCCCAACCGACGACAGAATCAAGGGCAGCAGCTATATTATCTTCCTCATTAAAAGTGGTAAAAAGGACGGTTAAAGATGATGACGCATTCAAGTTGTTTTCTTTTTGAATGCAAATCTAATCTTTATGCTTGAAATTTGGTTTAAAGAACACTCAATTCAGTGTATAGTTTTTAGTGTGTAGTTTTTGGATTGTAACGGCTCAACACTCAACACCAAAAACTACACACAATAAATAGTTATTTTGTATCATTCTTTTTAAAACAAAAAGTTTTTTCGTAGATTTGCCGTTTGCAAAAAATAAAATTACATGGCTCAGAATCACTCGTCATCAGATACCTCTACTGCTTTAAAAATGCCTGAATCGCCGAAGGTTACAGCGCAAGATTATATTGAAGTCATTGGGGCAAAAGTCCATAATTTAAAAAATATTAATGTAAAAATACCTCGTAATCAATTAGTTGTGATTACAGGCTTGAGTGGTAGTGGCAAATCGTCATTGGCTTTTGATACGATTTATGCCGAAGGTCAACGCCGTTATATGGAAACTTTTTCCGCCTACGCGCGTCAATTTATTGGCTCAATGGAGCGCCCTGATGTGGAACAAATAACGGGTTTAAGCCCTGTTATTTCTATTGAACAAAAAACAACTGGGCGCAATCCACGCTCAACGGTGGGCACAATTACCGAAATTTATGACTTTATGCGCCTACTTTTTGCTCGAATTGGCGATGCTTACAGCTACGAAACGGGTAAAAAAATGGTGAAATATACCGAAGAGCAAATCCGAAATCTTATCCTCGAACAGTTTGACGGTCAAAAAATAATGCTCCTTGCGCCGCTTATACGGGGGCGCAAAGGGCATTATCGGGAGCTTTTTGATAATATTCGGAAGCAAGGCTATACTAAAGTGCGGGTAGATGGTATTTTGCTCGACCTTGAACCTGGGCTGCAAGTAGATAGGTTCAAAGTGCATGATATTGAGGTGGTGATTGACCGTATTCAAGTCTCCGAAGAGCGGCGTGAAAGGCTCGTGACTTCACTCGGTACGACCATGAAAATGGGGAATGGTTTGATTTTTATTTTGACAGTAAATGCTGATTCTACTGAGGGGGGTGAGTTGACTATGTTTTCAAAGCATTTAATGGATGCCGAATCTGGTATCAGCTATGAAGAGGCTTCACCGAATACTTTTTCCTTCAACTCGCCTTATGGCGCGTGTCCACATTGCAAGGGTTTGGGGCAGGTGGCTGAGGTGGATATGGAAAAAGTGATTCCCGATTGGTCGAAAAGCATCAATGATGCGGCGATCGTGCCTTTTGGTGAGGTGCGAGAGAACACAATGTTTCAGCAAATTAGAGCGATTTCAAAAAAATACAATTTCACTTTTGCCACACCTATAAAAGATATAGCTGAGGAGGCTTTGAATTTGATGCTCTATGGCGGTGAAAAAAAATCTGTCAATTTGCCCACATATGTTGCTCAACAGGATATGTATGTCTATGATTTGGCGTCAACGGGCTTGACAAATATGCTCAAACGTTGGTATCAAGATTCGGGTTCTGAGAAAATTTCACAGTGGGCAGAGGAGTTTATGACTGTCATGACATGCCCTGAATGCAATGGTTATCGCTTGAAAAAAGAGTCTTTGCATATTAAAATTACGGATAAGCATATTGGTGAATTAGCCGTTTTGGATGTCATTAGTTTGATGGAATGGTTTGAGCCAATTGAAACACAACTCACTGAGCGTCAACAAGTTATAGCTAAAGATATTTTAAAAGAGATTCGTTTGAGATTGGGTTTTTTATTAAATGTCGGCTTGGATTATTTGTCTATGAACCGTCCTTCGGGTACGCTTTCGGGCGGTGAATCGCAGCGCATTCGCTTGGCTACTCAAATTGGTTCGCAGCTCACGGGCATCACCTATATACTCGATGAGCCGAGCATTGGCTTGCATCAGCGGGATAATCAGCGACTGATTGAGGCATTGCAACAATTGAAAGAAATTGGGAATACGGTCATCGTCGTTGAGCATGATAAGGATATAATGATGGCTTCCGATTATGTGATTGACCTCGGACCGGGCGCGGGTAAACATGGCGGCGAATTGGTGGGTGAAGGCATCCCCTCAGTATTTATCCAAAATCAGACCTTGACAGCCGAGTTTTTGAACAATGTGAAACGCATTGAAGTGCCTAAACATCGGCGAAAAGGCAACGGCAAAGAGTTGATTTTGACAGGTGCAACGGGCAATAATTTGAAAAATGTAACCGTCACGATTCCTCTCGGGACCCTTATTTTGATAACAGGCGTATCGGGCAGCGGTAAATCTACCTTGATAAATGAAACGCTTTACCCTATTTTAAGGCAACATTTCTATAATTCTACTAAAAAGCCCATGCCCTTTAAGCGGCTTCAAGGCTTAGGGCATTTGGATAAAGTGATTGAAATTGACCAATCACCTATCGGGCGTACTCCGCGTTCAAATCCAGCAACTTATACAGGTGTTTTCAGTGATATTCGCAATATTTTTGCAGGGCTGCCCGAAGCTAAAATTAGAGGTTATAAGCCAGGACGTTTTAGTTTTAATGTAAAAGGTGGTCGTTGTGAGACTTGCGAAGGGGCGGGTAAACGGGTGATTGAAATGAATTTCCTACCTGATGTTGAAGTAGATTGCGAAACATGCTTGGGTCGCCGCTACAATCGGGAGACTTTGGAGGTGCTATATAAAGGTAAGAGCATCAATGATGTTTTGAACATGACAGTTGATGAAGCAGTGCCTTTTTTTGAAAAAATACCCAATATTTTCCGCCGCATGAAGACTTTGCAAGAGGTCGGCTTAGGCTATATCACGCTTGGGCAGCAGGCGACTACGCTCTCAGGTGGTGAAGCTCAACGCGTCAAATTGGCTGAGGAATTGTCTAAAAAAGATACGGGCAACACAATGTATATTTTGGATGAACCGACGACTGGTTTGCATTTTCAAGATATTCAATTGCTTCTGACGGTTTTATATCGCCTTGTTGAAAAAGGAAATACGGTGATGGTGATTGAGCACAATATGGATGTCATTAAGGTCGCTGATTATGTTATTGACATGGGACCTGAAGGTGGATTTAGAGGCGGCACGGTTGTTTGCACGGGTACGCCTGAGGAAGTGGCTAATACTGAGGGGTCGCATACAGGCGCATTTTTGAAATTAGAGCTTTAAAATAAAGGAATGAAACTCAGCGTTTTTAATAGTTAGATTAAAAATTTTACCTTTACTGCTCAAATTTCAAGAATACATTTCAAGTATGGAAAATAACGACAATCTTTTAGGAGTCTTGGCGACTATTTTTAGGTGGAAAAAACAAATTTTATCAGTGACCTTTATCGCCGCTTTGGGTGCAGCGTTGATTGCTTTTCTTTTCCTACATAATTATTATAAGTCAACTACTATTTTTTACGTAGCCAGTCCCGATATTTTCAAACCTGAGCAGGTGTTTGGAACTTCTAATAAAGATATGGAATTTTATGGTACTGCCAATGACCTTGACAGAGTTTTGACGATTGCAGAATCAGGGGAATTATATGAGTTTTTAATTAAAAAGTTTGATTTATACAAACACTACGATATTGATACAACGGATGAAAAAGCACCTTTTAAAGTGCGTGAAAAATTGGAATCATTGTATGATGTTAAAAAAACAAAATTTGATGCCATTGAATTATCGGTAGAAGATGTGAACAAGCAAATGGCTACTGAAATCGCTAACGTAGCGCGTGAAAAAATTGATGAAATATCGCAAAGGCTGATTCGCCAAAGCCAAGAGAATGTCATCAAAGCCTACGAGTCTAATTTTATTGAAAAGGAAAAAGTATTAGTGAGTGTAGGCGATTCATTGATGCGATTGCGTGAAAATTATGGCGTTATTGACCCTGATAAACAAACTGAAGCAGTGACCAAAACCGCCGTAGAATCGGAATCCAATTATGCTCGAAATAAAGCAAAATTGGACATGCTTAAAAAATCGCCCAATGTTTCAGCAGATACGCTCGTACTTTTAGAAGCGAATGTAAGAGGTTATGAAGAAGAAGTAAAAGCCAATAGTTTGATGTTGAAAAAATACAATCAAGGCTTCAACAGCGTTTCAGCTTTGAAAGAATTTTATGAGAAAGAACGCGATCAAATGGGCAAAGACAAACAGCGAGCTATGCAACTCCGCATCGCTTACAATACCAAAATTTCAGCCCTCATCCTTGTCGAATCTGCCAAAGTACCTATCGTCAAATCGCGCCCTAAAAGAAGCATTATTGTATTCAGTGCTGCATTAATTGCCTTGATTTTTAGCATTATCGGTGTATTATTGATTGATAATTATAGAGATGTCAATTGGAATGATGTGACCAATGCTCAAAATGGTTCATACAGAGTGACCAATACTGAGGGGAGTAAAAAATCAATTGGTTTCTTAAATCGTGAAAGCTAATTCGGCATATTTCCCTTGAATTTCCACAACGTCATATCTCGCTCACAAGCCAAAACAACCTTCATTGTTTTCGCTAATGTCATCATTGCAAGTTGTTGGCTGGCGGCGGCTTTTGACAGTTTTTATCCTTTGGCTATCCCTGCGTTTGGGCTTTTAATTTATATGACGATTGTAGATTTTAAGAGCGTTTTTTTTCTTCTTTTAGCCTGTATTCCTATCTCAGCAGAGTTTGAATTGCCCAATGGATTCAGCACTGATATACCAACAGAGCCTCTAACCATCGGTTTAATGCTTGTTTATATCATTTTCGCCTTGAAAAACGACGATATACTGAGGGGTCGAGGTTTCTTGCGCCATCCGATTACATTATTGATAGGGCTTCATATCGGTTGGATTTTTGTCACCATGATTAATTCCGAAAGCCTTTTTTATTCTTTAAAATACTTCTTAGCGAAGATTTGGTTTGTCGTGACGTTCTATTTTTTAGCATCACTCATGCTCCAAACGCGACGAGATTTTCAACGGCTTATTTGGTGCATTTTTACCCCCCTCAGTATAGCCATCGTTATTACCACGTACCGACATGCCGCCTACGATTTTTCTTTTACGGATATAAATAAAATTATGTATCCGATGTTTCGGAATCATGTGAGTTATGGTTGCATTTTAGCGGTGTTTCTCCCTTATGTCATATTGGGTCGGTCATGGCAACGTCGGTTTGGATTGAGATGGTGGGTGTTAACTATTGCTATCGTATTATTTCTTTTTGCTATCCAAATGTCATTCACGCGGGCGGCGTATGGAGCCATTATTGGCGCAGCAGGCTATTATTTTATAGTGAAATTTAAATTAACAAAAGCAGTTATTGGCTTATCAATAATAGGCATCATCGGTTTTGTCACCTACATTGTGAATGATAATAAATACTTGGATTATGCCCCTAAATTTGAAAAAACCATCACTCATAAAAACTTCGATCAACTTTTAGAAGCCACTGCAAAAGGAGAGGACATATCGACAATGGAGCGCGTCTATCGGTGGGTAGCGGGTTTTAGAATGGTGTCTGAAAAACCTTTTTTGGGTTTTGGACCCAATAATTTCTATAATTACTATAAAACATTTACCGTCACCAACTTCAAAACCTATGTGAGCGACAATAAAGAAGGCTCGACGGTGCATTGTTATTATCTGCTCACAGCTATCGAACAAGGCATCTTTGGGGCGATTATTTTTTTCATGCTCATCTTTTACGCTCTTATCAAAGCAGAGCAAGTGTATCATCGGGCGGAAGGTTTTCAAAAGCAAGTGTTGATGACAACGCTCCTTTCATTTGTCACTCTCCTTATTCTCATTACCATCAATGACCTCATAGAAACGGACAAGTTTGGTTCATTCTTTTTCATGAGTCTCGCCGTTTTTACCAATCTCGATTTGGCGACCCGTCAAAATGACAACAACTTAAATTCTCCAAAAATTGATACTGAATAAGTATCATAAAATATGCATTCTAACGTTATCAAGAGAAATCTTTTTCCTGCATCTATTCATTAGATTTATTAAATTTGTTTAAAAAATTGAAAATCAGCTTTTTAAACATAACACAATTTATACTATTTAAATTTAGCGGAATATGGGTACAGTGTATGGTTTGAAAATTGTTTAGGTTATTGTTATTATCAAAAAAATAATCATCAATGAACAAAAGCCAATTTATTTCAATGCGGACTCTCCTCAATATATTCTTTTTCCTCTTGCTAAATAATAGCATTTTCGCTCAATATACTGAGGGGGGGCAAGAGAACATCGTACCGAATCCAGGTTTTGAAGAGTTCGACGGTTTTCCAATCGGTTGGTATTATAAAGGTACGGACTTCGATGATGTGGTCAAATATTGGACATCAGCCACTATCGCTTCACCCGATGCCTACGGTGCCCGTGTGAGAGTACCTGCAAGTTGGTCGGAGAAAGGCTTCGGCAAGCAGTTTGCTCATGGTGGGCAGGCGATGGCAGGTATTACGGTTTTTGGCTGCGGAACTGGCAAGCCGCATTGCCGCGAGTATATCGAAATTCAGATGAAAGAGCCGTTGGTCATTGGGCAGGTTTATGTCGTCGAGTTTTGGGTATCGCATTTAGCAGGTTCGATGCAGGTGAATAATATAGGTGCTTATTTTTCAGATAAACAGGTGAAAGTCAAAACCGACAATTGCTTGAATCTTGTGCCGCAAGTCAAATCCGAAGCTGTATTAAATGCTGACGGTGGGCGGTGGACAAAATTCACTGCCAAATTTCAAGCTCAAACGGAAGCGGAATGGGTGGTCATCGGCAACTTCAATGAAGACAATCAGACAACAGCGGTGTACCCCTCAGTATCTAACGGTTTAAACTTCGCTTATTACTATATTGATGATGTTTCTGTTAAAAAAGCTGAACCGATTATGCCTGTGCCTGTAAAAGAAGATGACCTCACACGCATACCGCTTGAAATGGGTAAAGTGGTTGTCCTTAAAAATATATATTTCGATAGCGACCGTTCTGAATTGTTACCTCGCTCGTCAGTCGAATTGGATAAGCTCGTGCAGATAATGCGGGAAAATCCAAAAATGGAAATTGAAATCATCGGGCATACTGATAATATTGGTGATGTGAATTATAATGTTACTCTCAGCCGTCGCCGTGCCTCTCAAGTGATGGACTATGCTATCCGCAACGGCATTGAAGCGAAACGGCTTCAAGCCAACGGATTTGGCTCTTCGCAGCCTCTTTCTTCAAACGATACAGAAGAAATGCGCCAAGTCAATAGACGAGTGGAATTTAGAATTTTGAAAAAATAAGATTCTACATAACCTTTGTATAGAATAAAAAACTGTCTGTAATTCGTATTGCAGGCAGTTTTTTATTTTATACACATCCGATTTGACCTAATTTTATAATAAATGCCCTTTGTTGTTCCCAAATATTTTATTTTAAAAAAGGAAATTGCTTAGTTAAAATTTGGGATTGGTACTTTTTTTGCACCATTAAAAGCATTCTTCAATATAATTAATTTAGTTCAATTGAAAACTTTATAAATAATTG
>JAYTUY010000199.1:0-62154 GCA_043744275.1 Saprospiraceae bacterium | reverse complement strand
CAAACAGCATAAAATTCTTTAGCGGTCATACCTAAATACAAACCTAAAAATAGGCTATCGCTACGCACACCTTTGGCTAATTCTTGTTTTTCTACTTCGGCAAGGCTTCGCTTCTCTGTCTTTTGACAAGCATTTATCAATAATATGAATCCAACAAAAAAGGTTAGAATAAGTGATTTCATTATTGTTATAATTTAAAATTTAAACGGTAAAAAGAAAAGCAAGCCTTTTGAGGACTTGCTTTTCAGGGATAGAAAGTTATAGCTAAAGATTATTTATAACATTCGTTTTGTTTCAATTGAGTGTTTGAATTGATCTGACCTTTAGGGATTGGGAACAATCCTTTACAAGCAGCTTCACCATCTACTGTCTTGAATTTGTCATATTTTTTGAAGAATTTACCGAAACGAATCATATCATTTCTTCTCCAAGATTCTGCAAACAATTCACGTCCTCTTTCTGCCAAAAGATTGTCAGAAGTTAAAGAAGTGAATGGCGTAGCACCTGCGCGTGTCCGAATTTGATTGACCAAAAGCAAAGCCGTGGCATCGCCGGCATTTTTTCTCCAAAGAGCTTCTGCTTTTGATAAGATAATATCACCCAAACGGAAGAGTGGAAAGTCGTTATCCAAGTTAGGTGTTGCACCCGTTTTAAATTTGTACTTACCTACTCGCACACCTGCTTGACGTAAAGCATTCGGGAAAAGCTCATTCACTTCTGGTGTATAGTTGAGTGGCTTACCATCTGGATCATTGGCTTCAGCACCATCATCCAAAAGTTTAGTGACACCATCAGCATCGAATTGTTGACCTGCAATGAAGTTGGCTTTACGCTTGTCATTGGCATCATAAGAGTTGTAAAACTCAGCCAATGAACAATAGCCATTCCAAGGTTGGTCTGTCAATTTGAATGTTTTTTGACTGGCATAATGCAAAGTCATTTGTGGTAAATTAAAACCTTGACGGGTTACTTCATTGTAAGGAACAACCAAGATATTTTCTTTAGAATTGTCGTTGGTAGCATTGAAGTTATTGTAATAATCCGACTCCAAAGAATATTTGGTAGAGTTGATAACTTCATCACAAGCAGCGATACACTTATCAAATTCAGCAGCACCTTTATACACTTGTGCATTCAAATAAAGTTTTGCCAAAATAGATTTAGCAGCCCAATAGTTGATACGACCATAAGTAGCGTTTTTTGAAAGTGCTGGAGTAGCCGCATTCAATTCACTTTCTACGAAATTATAAATTTCCAACCGAGGTTTGGTAGCTGCTTCTTCCAAAACACCTGGATAGGATTTGATAAGCGGCACGTTACCGAACATATCACACAAGTAGAAGTAGCATAGCGCGCGAAGTGCTCTCAATTCAGCGACAACTTCAGTTGACTTAGCAGGGATCAGTACAGGTGCTTTGTTGATGTAGCGGTTACAAACAGAAATACAACTATAAAGCATTGACCAAGTACCATCTAAACCCGGAATATCACTGCCGAAATCGTGTTGTTGAGTCCGTAACCAATAACCTCCATCGTACCAGTCCCCACCGCGCTGTGGAATGATCATTTCGTCAGAAGATATTTCTTGCATAGAGAAGATACCACCATGGCCACCGAAACCGCTGACCTTGTTATAAGCACCCAAAACAATCTTCTCTGGGTCGGCAAGCGTTTTTTCAATCTCATCAGCAGTTGCTTGTCCTACTTCTGAATATTGTTCTTCTTTGAGATCCGTACAAGCATTGCCTGCTGTCATTAATAAACAGCCGACAGCCAATACTTTCAAATTAGATAAAGAAAAAATATTTTTCATCGTTATTAATTTTAAAATTTTTGTTATTAAATATTACAATCTTAAAATCCAAAATTAGCACCAAGAGTGAAAGAGCGTGTTGTAAAATAGTTCGTTCTTCTTTCGATACCAGGCGCAAACGCATTACCAGTACCATCATTAGAATTACCATCTACGAAACGCACCTCAGGATTGATACCAGTGTAGCCTGTGAAAGTAGCAACATTGTTACCACTTAAGAAGACTCTTACTTTATTGAATGTTCCACCGGCAGTGAGAGGAAGCGTATAACCAAGAGTAAAGTTATCTAAACGAATAAAGTCACCTTTTTCTACGTGGTAGCTATTGTAAGCACCATCCTTGATATTCGCATCATAATATTTTGTTAATACCCGGTTGTAACTTTTCAATGAACCGCCGTTAGCGTTTTCGTAGAATACCCGATATTCATTCACGATTTTATGACCCAATACACCGCGTAAAAAGAATGTAAAATCAAGGTTACCGTAGCTGAATGAGTTGGTCAAACCTAAAATAACTTTAGGTAAACCACTGCCTAATATGACTTTATCAGCATCAGTTCCAGCTGAAATTGGAATATCTTCACCTTTAGCATTTTTAACCAAAATACCTTTGGTTGCATCAGCTCTTACAAATTGGAAACCCCAAAAATTACCCAAAGAAGAACCTTCCTCAACAATTGAGTAAGGTGTAGAGTTTTGACCTGGAGAACCTGCATTCGCAGTAGAGAAACGTCCGCCAATCGATAAAAGTTTATCTTTAGTTGTTAAAGATACCAATTTTGTGGAGAAAGTACTTGCAACAAGGCTTGATTTCCAGTTTAATCCTGTTCCTTTGCTTTGTAAAATGTCATAAGCAATATTAAAATCTACCCCTTTAGTATTTAACTCGCCAGCGTTAACAAGTAAACTGCCGAATTCAAAAATTCCAGGAGGAACATTGTAACGATACAACAAATCAGTAATATTTCTATTGAAGAAATCAAGTGAGCCACTCAAGCGGCTATTCAGTGTCAAGAAATCAATACCAATATTCAACTCGCCTTTTTTCTCCCAAGTCAAATTGGCAGAAGCGTTGCGTTGAGAATTGATTGAACTATCACGACCGATGGTATAACCGGCTAATGCTTCATAGCGCTCGATTGGTAAAGCACCTGTAATACCATAACCTACTTTCAATTTCAACTGGTCGAAAGACGTTAATTTCAATAATTTGTTTAAATAAAGAGCAGCACTCACCGCTGGGAAAATACCCCATTGCTTACCTTCTGCAAATTTAGATGAACCATCACGGCGTACAACTGCACTCACTGAAGCGATGTCATTGAAGTTTAAGTTAGCCCGACCGAAAAATGAAATAAGACGCTCACCATCTTTGTAACTAAATCCACCGACTCTGCCGGTCTTACTAAACTCAGAGGCAGATCCAATGTTATTGCTTCCAATATCATCAGTTAAAAATCCACCAGCAGATAAACCAAAACCTTCATTAATGGTGCGTTGATATTCATAACCCGCTGTCAAGTTCAAATTCGATTGACCCAAATCTCTATTGTAGTTCAAGTAAGAGTTAAAGAAATTGACATCTTTATCAAAAGCACCACGGGTAGCAATACCATTCCGGTCGGCACCACCACCAAAGAAAGAGCGACGGCTTGTGAATTGATTGTTTAATTCATTTTCTTTTGTCAAAGCATAAGTAGAAGTCCACTTCAAATCCTTGATAATTTCTAAAGTAGCTTTTGTAGAAAGCGTGTAACGTTTCTTAGTGCTTTTATTAGACAATTGATCTTGGATGGCTTTAGGATTGTATTGGTCAAAACCACCGACGTTTTGGTAGTATCCACCATACTTGATAGCATCCGCTGTACTTTGATTAGCATATCTAACAGGTGCAGTAGGGATGTACTTAGAAGCCTGAGCAAGTGCTTCATCCTGAGCAAAAGTTTGATCCTGATTAGTTGTGGCAAAATTGAAGTTCAAACTCAATCTATCATTAAAAGCACGCTGATCTAAATTGATACGGGCATTCAATTGCTTGTAACCATCATAAGCCACACCTTGCTGATTACGCCAGTTCAGTGAAGCACTGTATCCACCTTTACCCAATCCACCGCTCAAACCTAAGTTGTGAACATGAGAAACGGCAGAACGCGTTACTTCTTTATACCAATCTGTTTGAGCACCTTTATCAACGTCCGCCAAAGCATTACCAGCAGCTTTGTTAGCAGCTAAGTATTCAGAAGCCGTCATTGTTTTAGGCGTACGAGCTAAACTCTCACTTGTCACCTGAGCACTGTAAGAAGCTGTTGTCCTTCCTGCTGCTCCTTTCTTAGTTGTGACAATGATGACACCACTTGATGCTTGAACACCATAGATAGCAGCTGCAGAACCATCGCGTAGAACGTCAAATGACTCAATATCATTTGGATCCACAAGATTCAAAGGTACATTCGGGATACCATCTACGATAATCAAAGGAGATGAGTTCGCACCAAATGTTGAAATACCACGCAAACGAATTTGAGCAACTGCATTCGGGTTACCACCAGCAGGCGTTGCGACCACCAAACCAGCGATTTTGCCTTGCAACAATTGAGCAGGGCTTGAAATGTTACCTTGGTTGAAATCACCTGATTTAAGGGAAGCAACTGAACTTGTTGATTCTCTTTGCTTCACTGAACCATAACCTACTACTACTACGGCATCCAAAATAGAGCCGCCGTTCAAACTAACATTTACTACATTACCAGAGATAGGCACAGTCAAGCTGGCATATCCTGTAAATGAAACTGTCAATGTAGTTGCTTCGTTCGGAACTTGAAGCTCATATTTGCCATCAACGTCTGTCAAAGTACCTTTAGTAGTACCCGTGACAACTATGGCAGCACCAACGAGAGGCTCGTTGTTTTCTGCATCCTTAACGAGACCTGTAATAGCCCGTTGTGAGAACGCGAAATTGCTCAATGTGGTGAACAAAGCCACCAGCATGAGGCACTTTAAGTTGACCTTAATTTTCATACATTCTTGTTGTTTAGTTAATAAAAAATTGTTAAAAACTATATTCAATATTCAAATAATTCCAGAAATAACAATATTTGAGATTATAATTTGGTTGTAGATTCAGAATTTTGTGGAGCAAATATATAATAGATGTGTGGTAATTTTATAGTTTCAATAATTTGATTCACTTTACTTTTTTGAGCTTGAATACAATATCAAAGGCTTGAAATTTAAAAAAATTCATCATAAGTAATTCATTTTCAAGTGTTTATCTGTATCGTATTAATCATTTTCACCCCCTCAGTATCTACATGTTTTTAGTAAATTATCAAGCTTTTTATTGTTCCAACATCAGTATACAGTTTAAAAAAAAATCCGTGTGTGATATTTACACTAAGCTATAGCGTAAAGTTATAAATATGTTTGTCATTTCAACAAACACTTACTCTTTTTTTTTTCAGCAATGTTTGAAACAAAATTTAATTTTATCTCAAACATTGATAAAAAATGCTTTTTATCCAAAGTTTTGTAATTTTACCTATTGTCATATAATCTATCTTTACGCAGTGTATGAAGTCTCATTTTTCACTTTTAGACTCTTTTGTATGCTCAGAAAAAGCTTTATCGCTCTCATTTTTATCTCCTCATATCTCTGCACCTCTGCTCAGATTCCAGGTTTTTATATGAACAAGGGTGCTAAAAAAATTGAAATACCTTTTGAACGACAAGATAACTTCATCATCGTTAAACTACTCTTTCAAGGCTTATTTCCTTTACGCTTTATCTTCGATACAGGCGCAGAGCATACTATTTTGACTAAAAAAGAAATCACTAACCTCCTCAGAGTCACTTACGAACGTGAAATTACTATCATGGGCACAGATATGCGGACTGAGGTGAAAGCCTATATTGCCCGCAAAATGCGGATGGAATTAGAAAACCTGACGCTCGTCAAAGACATACTTGTATTGGACGATGATTATTTCAAATTTGACCAATTTTCAGGCCTCGAAATTCATGGCATCTTGGGCGCGGAGGTTTTTAAAGGGCATGTCATTAAAATTGATTATGTCAAACAATTAATCACTGTCTTTGACCCCTCAGTATTTAAGGGGTCTGACCATCGAAAATATGAAGAATTTCCTGTACAGATTGTGAGAAGCAAACCATATTTGACGGTCAATGCTCAAATTAACAGCGATACGGTCATACCCTTGAAATTATTGCTCGACACAGGCGCGTCGCTTGCCCTTTTGCTTCATACATATTCTACTCCCGGTTTAGTTATGCCAGCCCAAGTCCTCAAAGGCAATATTGGAAACGGATTAGGAGGGCAAATTGAAGGCTATATGGGTCGTTTGAATCAACTCAGCATAGGGAATTATCATTTAAGAAACGTCATCAGCCATTATCAAGAATTGATCAATCAAACCGATTCTACTTATCTCAATCAGCGAAACGGACTAATAGGTAATGAGATTTTGTGTCGTTTCAACTTTATCATTGATTTCAATAAAGAGAAAGTATATTTTCAATCCAATAAATATTTTAAAAACTCTTTTGAATACGATAAAAGCGGTTTAATAATAGTTGCCGGTGGCAAAACCTTGAATAAATTCACTGTTTATGATGTTTTGCCCAATTCGCCTGCCTTTGAAGCGGATATACTGAGGGGGGATGAAATTTTGAAAATCAATAGTTTCTCCACACGGTTCTTTACATTGGGTGCTCTGAATGATAAGTTTCAAGGTAAGGTAGGTAAAAAGGTGAAAATCACTCTTTTGCGAGAAGGTGAAAAAATTGTCAAAACAATTATATTACGAAATTTAATTTGATTGATTCATTTAAATAAAAGAAAAAGTTAAAATGTGTTAAGGCGAATTTAAACCATTTGCTATAATAATAAGGAGTGTGTAATTTCGTTGAATATTTTAAAATTCATCCAAAATGAGAAATTTAAGAGCCACATTTTCTATTCTTTTCATACTTTTCACTCTTTCGTTGTCTTTCGCACAAAATAATAATTCACGCAACGATAATTACGGCAATAACAACAACCGCAACAATAATGGTCGTCGTTTCAATCGCCAATGCACTGAGCCATTCCCTTTGCGTTCGTTCAATCGCGATTATGCGGGTATGTCGAGTGCCAATTATTACCACCTCGATAAAACCTTGAGAGAATACTCTCGTTTGCATTGTCTTTCAGCAGAGCAAGTTCGCCGTCTGGCTTTGCTCTACCCGACCGATCGTGAAAAATATGACTATCTCACCTATAGTTTGACGTATGTTTTTGATATTGAAAATTATGCTTTGGCAGGTACGGTTTTAGCCAATCGCAATGCCCGCGATGCATTTTATCGCTTCCTCGTCCGCGAGGGTGTTCCAGCAGGAGATTATTATGCCGATCCATATTTTGCACAAGGTGGCTACTATAATAATGGAGCAATACCACCCCCTCAGTATTACGATCGTTATGGCAATGCCTACAACAATCAGAACAACCGCAATGCCTACGACAATCAAAATAATCAGAACAATCCTTACGATAATTACGGGCAAAGCAGTAACAATAATAATTACAACAACCCTAATAATCGCAACAATCAAAACGGCATCAATGCTGGCTATCAAGGCTTGATGACTTATAAAGAATTTGAAGTGTTGAAAGAAAAAATTAGACAAAACACATTCGATAAAGGCAAATTGGACGCTGCGAAAACCACCACCCGAGAAAATACCCTAACGGCTAATCAAATAGCCGAAATCACCCGACTTTTTAATTATGACAGCAACCGTTTAGAATTTGCCAAATTCGCTCTTGATTTTGCTTACGACCGTGAAAATTATGCTGCCGTGACCGATGCTATGGCTTTTGAAGTCAATAAAAAAGAATTGCAACGCTATGTGGAAAGCAGGCGGGAGAGGTAGGTTTTTTGTTTGAATCCTGATTCTAATATCTTATGTCAATAAATATCACTTACCCCTCAGTATTTTCAACCTTTTTGCTTAAACATTGAAGCTATTACCTTTATAATTGATTGATGATGAAGTGTTTTTCATTTTCAAGTTAAAGACTTACTTTATACACCGTAAAATGTCACAGACACATTTATTGTCTGTTCCGAAAGCCTTCGGGAAGCAGCCCCGTTCTTTGATTTAAAATTATGTGTTTTTTGAATAACATACTACACCAACAGGTTTAGCCAGGATTCCCTTTTATAAAAATTATTTTCCTCTTAAAACTACTGATTTGCTTTGCAATATTATTTTTAGAAAATTTACAATCAACTAAATTTATAAAATAGTCTCTTTCTTCTTTTGGCTTCGTTTCTTGGATATGAATATTTAGATTTCCGTCTATAAAATTTAAAGTATCAGGTACATGAGAACTGGATATCATATCGCTACATGGATAAATATATCCCTTAATATCTCCTGCAATTGTTTCAAATACTTTTTCTTTTGTATTAAAATCTAAAATAAATACGTTACTAAGAGCATTGTTAACTTGATTTGTATCTGTTGGAGGCAATGTTAAATCTCCAATTTCAATAGTAGAAAGCTGCTTTTTTATATTAATTACAAGATAAGTGGATGTGTCAATTTCGCTAAATAGCACGATATGACCATTATCAAGGCTAATTTTACCACATCCTATACCGCTACACTCATAGCTATCTCTTTCAATAACTGCATTCCTATTATTTTTACAAGAAACACAAAAACTAAATAGTAGTATTATCAAGTGTCCAGTTTTAAGCACTTGGAGGTGTTTTTTTCTTTTTTTCATCTTCTTTTTGTTTTTCTTTTTCTTTATATTGAACCGTTCTTCCTAAGTCTTCTTAAAAAAAACCACAAGTTCGTGCAAGTCTTTAGCGAAGCGGTGACTTGCACACTGTAACCACTCTTTTCATTCTTTCATTCTTTTCAATGAACTGGCACTCCCTCAATCATTTCAATCTTTTGCTACTCACTTTTATATAGCTTTGGAAGTGCTGTTTCAAGTCACCGCTCCGCTAAAGACTTGAAACAACTACCTTGGATTTTCGAATACTTAAAACAACAGATAAAAAAAGATGCTAAGGATATGTGCTTACACACTAACTTTACACATCTTTAAATCAAAACATCATTAAACTATGTATAAAATTATTTTTACAATAGTGCTTTCTTTATTCTTCTTAAAACCTGTTGATTTAATACATCCTATCAGAGTATTGACCAATTAAAAATTATGAATTAATATTCAAAGCCAAGTCATTAAACCTCAATATCTATATGCCCGATAGCTCGGATACGATAATTTTGTTTCTAAGATTGTTACCCCTGTTGAACGGTTTACCTCTATAATGCGAGGGTCTCCACCTGCTCCAATAAAATAAGAGCTATCCGTTTTTTCAACTGAGCCTTGATATTGAGAGAAAGTTCTATTCGGCATATCCATACGGCTATAGTTGGTAACCGTTTTATTGGTTTCGTCGAGCACAAACTCGGCAATGCGGGTGTAAGGGCGTTCTTTAGAGTCGCCATTATCGAAGATTAACATTGTTTTACCATCAGCTAAAAAGTGAGCATTGTGTTGGCGCAAAAACTTTTGGTCGGCGGTCACTGGGAAATCCGAATTTTTACCACCCAGACGCCACATAATATTGTTCGTACCCCGTTGAATTTTCGCTACTTGATTCAAATTGCGGAAAGACACAATCAAATTATTGTCTTTACTATCAATTACCATTGCATTCAAGTGGGCATAGTCTTGCGTCGAAGCACCCGTTGTAAAATCGTTGCCTTCTATACTTGTTGTGTACAATTCAGGGGTATTTGTACCATCCCATTCCCAAACCACAACACCATTATTGACCTCTTGAATAATGGGTGCTATAACTTTACAATTTGCAATGGGCTTCAAGGATGAAGGAATATTATTGACGGCTTTTTCAAAATAAGCCATAGAAATATAATGTTTATCAGACAGTAAAATAAAATCGTGACCATCTAAGGCATCGTTATCAGTGGCTGTACGGCTGCCGAAAGGCAATAGCGAAAGGCGGTTAATTTCTTTAAGGCTGTCATTTAAGACTATGATTTGACCTGCATTATAGCCAACTGTAGCGACATGGGGTTTGGTTGCATCGTATCTCAAGTAGGTGTAACGCACTGTACCATCTTCATAATACCATTTTCTAAAATTCATGGTGGTACTGCCAGCATCAATTTGTTTTATTATAGAACCACTTTTGTCATAGATACTTAAAAACCCTAATTTAGCATCGCGATAGCCTGAAGGCGAAGCTAAATATTGACCTGTTATTGGTGGGACATAAGAAGCAGTAGTAACTGTAGGGTCAAGAGTTTCTTTCTTTGAGCAGCTTGTAAAAATCGTGAGGGCGCATAATGTGGAGACTAAAACAGTAGTTGTTAAATTTAATTTTTTCATTGGTTAAAAATTTTAATTGGTTATAAAGAAGAATTAAATTTTAAAAAATTATGTGATTATGTGATTATGTGATTATGTGTGTAACAAATATATAGGTCAAAGTTTTGTTGATATGTTAATTAATTTGACAAAACAGACAAGATTCAAAGTGAGACAGACGAAAAAATTAAAAATGACTTTGCCATGACAAAAAGTGAATTTCATCATGCTTTTTTAAGAAAATGGCAATCTATACTGAGGGGGTAAATAAAAAATCGGTAGAGCTATTTCTGAATCAATTTAACATTATCAATCAAAATAGTAGCCGTTGAAAGTGTATCAGGCAAAACACTTCTGATAACAATTTGGAAGTCTTTTTTCTTTAAGTCTTTCGCCTCGTTGGTGAGGTTGATATAGGTTTTATTCCATTCTTTGGTTGGAAATAAAGTGATTTTAAAAGTTGAAATATCGCCTAAATTATCAGAACCGACAAGCCCCACAGTCAGCTCTGCTTGTGTTTTATAGTTCATTTCGAGGTAAATATTTTCAGCAGAATCTGATAATTGTGCTTTGGTAGAAGATGCCTTTTCCATGATAGGATTGGCTTTTGTCAAGACAATTTGTCCACTTTTTCCTTCAAAACCATTGTCAACATTCGTAAAACGCAGTGTCGCATTCTTATCTCTATCAACCGTAAAAATATTGCCCGATTCAAAATTTTCCATCATTTTAAATTGCGTATTGGCAATATAGGCTGTCTTAGGTCGAAGCGTATCTACCTTGCCTGCTGATAAATTCAAGTTAATTTTATAAGCCTCAAAAAAAGGATTGATGATTGGATTGGAGCGCGTGCCATTGTTCCGAATGCCTGCAAAAACAGTGATTTCATGCTGCCCCAATTCTGTAATCGGCAAGGTAACAGGCATCTGAAAAACGCCATTGATTTGCCCATCCACATACACCCAAGCATCTGTAATTTTATGCGAATTGGTGCCCTCACCACTTTTTGTTGTCAATGAAAATGAAGGAATATGCACGTAGGCAGGCACCGCATTTTCCTTTCCACAACCATTCGAAAATAGGGAGAATATTGAAAGGCAGGCAATCGAAAATGCTGTTTGAAGCAAGCGATTTTTTGAAAACTGTATATAATTTTTTAACAAAATTGAAATCATTTTGATAGGCTTGATGCGATGATGCGTGCGATATTAAAAGTCGATAACTTACCCCCTCAGTATTTTGGTGTTACGACAATGTCGAATCGCCAATTTCCTCAATAATTCGATGCGCTATTTTCAACGCTTTGTAGCCATCTTCGATTGTGACACGGGGCGTTTTATTATCGCGAATGGATTCTGCAAAAGTTTCTAATTCCATCTGGATAGCATTCACATTCATCGGCTCAGGCATTTTAATATCAATAAATTTTGTTCCCCGAACAGTTTCTAATGGCATGAGATTACCCCCCTCCGTATTTTCATCTAACATGCGGATAATTTGAGCTTTTTTTTCTAAAAAATCCAAACTGATATAAGCATCTCTTTGAAAAAAACGAATTTTCCGCATCTGCTTGAGGCTCATACGGCTTGCTGTTAGATTTGCCACACAACCATTTTCAAATTCAATCCGAGCATTGGCAATATCAGGCGATTGACTCACCACTGCAACCCCCGAAGCATGAATACTTTTAACCTCAGAATCCACTAAATGCAAAATGAGGTCAATATCATGAATCATCAAATCCAGAACGACTGATACATCCGTCCCTCTCGGATTGAAAGTTGCCAAACGATGCGCCTCTACAAACATGGGCGAAATACGCACATCACCCAAGGATAAAAACGCTGGATTGAATCTTTCAACATGCCCGACTTGCACTTTTACATTATTTTCAGTCGTTATTTTTATGAGATCTTCAGCTTCTGCAACGGTATGGGTCAAAGGTTTTTCAATAAAAATATGCTTACCTTTGCGCGCAGCCTGTTGAGCTAAATCGAAATGCAAGACAGTTGGCGTGACAATATCAATAGCATCAACGGCGTTCATTAACGCTTCCACACTTTCAAAAGATTGAGTGGCAAAAGATTCTGCTACTTTTTGAGCATTCTCAAAATCAGGATCATAAAAGCCGACCAATTCCAAATATTCACTGGCTTGAATACATTTCAAGTGAATTTTACCTAAATGACCTGCACCGAGTACACCTATTTTTATCACTATTGAAAACTGAATTTATTGGTTAAAAAGAAGCGCAAAGGTAGTTAAGAAAATGATGAATTATAAGCGATGAATGATGAATAAAGAAAGCATTGTGCCGAAGGCATCTCTTTGAGAAAAATCAATGCTTTACAATTTCAAAAATCACATGCTCACTAAGGTAGATGCAACTTTCTAAATCATTCATTTGTCCTTACTCACAATTGACTTAACATTATTTTATCATCATTCTAAAAATATTAAAAACATGAGAAAAGGTATTTTCCTCCTATTAGCATTTTTAGCCATCACCACTTTGGCTACAGCTCAAAAAGATAAAACTAAAAATAAAGACAAAGACGACGACGAATCAGGTTGGGATAGCGGCTGGGGTGGCAAACGCGTGAAAGGCACTGGTGCAGTTGTGAAAGAGACTCGCAATATTAGCGGCTTCAAAGGTGTCGAATCAGCTATTTCAGCGGATATTGTCTTAAAACAAGGGTCAACTTTCAAAGTAACAATTGAAGGTCAGAAGAACGTTTTAGATCTTTTAAAAACAGAATTGAAAGGTAATTCCTTGAAAATTAGTTTTGAAAAAGGCTACAGCATTAATTATAAAAACAATCTAAAAATATATGTAGAAGCACCCAATTTTGAGAGTTTAGGCATGTCAGGCAGTGGTAATGTGCGTGTAGATGGGGTTCTTTCAGGTACTAATTTGGATATAAACATCAGCGGCAGTGGTGATTTCGACCTCGATAATATTAAATATGCTGAATTGAATTTGGGCATTAGTGGCAGTGGCGATGTGACCATTGGCGGCTCTTCGGATAAAGTGGCAATGCAAATTAGCGGCAGCGGCGACGTCAAAGCAGGGGATTTGAAAGCTCAAAGTGTTCGTTGCCAAGTGAGTGGTTCAGGCAACATTACTTGCAATGCTCAAAAGTCGCTCGACGCTATTGTGTCAGGCAGTGGCGATATTCGATACAGTGGAAAACCAGCAAGTCTTAAAACAAAAGTGACTGGCAGCGGTGATATCAACGCTTTTTGATTGAATCGTTTCAGATAAATAAATTATCATAAAAATACTGCGGGGTATCGATTTGGGATTTGGGATTTGGGATTTCGGTTGTGTGCGCACGAAATCCCAAATCCGAAATCCGAAATCGATACCCCTCAGTATTTTCATGATAATACATCCGATTTTTGCATTAAATGAATTAACGATGTGTTAATTTTTAAGAGAAAAAAAAATTTGGATTGATTTTTTGCGTTTTTATTAAACTATGATTTTATATTTAGGCTTACAAATTTTAATTTTACATAATTAATAAAATTAAATAGAAAATAGGTTATACAAGTATGAACGAAAGATTTCATATTTTTGCATCATATTTCTCCTCATATACCTAATCAACCGAAAACGAATAATCTTTAACCGAATAGTAAATGAAAGTTACACATCACCCAGTTCCCGGCTGTTAGGCATGGAACTTGAAGAAGTAAAATGGAAAGGACATCTAATTTTTTGAGTAAAAAGCAATCCGGTTATTCTAAAATGATTAAGACAGCTATTTTCGCTTTCGCGACTTTTTTTGTTGGTGCAGGTATTTTTTTCGTGCCTAAAAACTTCGAAACAAATAACGCTATCACAACTTCCAAATCTTTTAATGCCGAAGCCCCTGCCCATGAGCAAGCGCGGATGTTACTCCGCAAAGTGGGTTTAACGGGCAAAGTCAGTTCTGAACTTCCGACTCTTGATAGCACTTTTGCTGCCAGAGTGGGTCAGTCCTGCCAAATCACACGCGACCAAATGCGTGTATATCTAAACAAAGTACATGTCAACGAATGGGAAATAGGTGGCAATCTTGATATGCCCGTCTGTTCTACCAATAGTGGCGTCTTTGCTAAATATATGGTCATTCATGATACAAGTTTCCCTCGTTATGGCTCTGAATTTCCAGGCAATATTGACGACGACTCTTGGGAATGGAATCGTCTCAATCGTTGGGTAGCTAATGTGACTCACGTTTTTGTGAATCGTATTGGCGAATCAAAAACGGTGACACCTTTTAATCAAGGCATGACTGCTACTAAATTGGAGCGTTATGTCATGGGCGATGGCGTTTCTAAAGGACTTTATCTACACATCGAATTGATTCAACCGCGCAAAGGACGCAAGGGTTTCGGACGCAATAACGACGTGGATTCACCTGCATCAGGCTTCACGCCTGCTCAATATTTGCGTTTGGCTCAACTTTATACTGTGGCAAGTGTGCGTAAAGGAGAATGGTTAATTCCTGGTTTTCACGCATGTGTGGACTTTGGTATTAAATACGCTCACGACGATCCACAGAATTTTGATTTAGACCAATTTTTCACGGCTTTAAAAACCGTATGGTCTGAAGCAGAAGTGCCTTTTAATAGCTCTACTAATATCGGCAGCGGAAGTGGTAGTGGATTTTAAGTGATGAATATAAAAGCATAAAAAAAGCTTCAAGATTTGTTCTTGAAGCTTTTTTTTATGCCCAGTACTGAGGGGTATTTTAGAAAACTATCAATCTTTTACCTTTTTTTATGCTGAGCCAATTGAGTCATGAAATAAGTTTCAAAAATAGTGAAAGTAAAATAGGCTATAAAAAAAGGAATAAGAAAAGCTTTGCCTTCGGGATGAAAAGTTTTTTTATAAATCAGTATAACAGCTACTGAAAATATCATTTTTAATAGCATTGAGCTAATAATCACATTGTTAAAAAAGTATTTATTGGGACTTTCAGCAGCCCGTTTGCCCACTACATACATAAACCAACTGATGGCAATATATAAGGCTAAACTCCACCATGCAATATTTTTATCGTTTTTTAAAGATAAAAAAGCATATTGCAAAACAAGATTTACAATAATGAAACCTGCACTGATGGTACTTAAAAGTGTTAAAAAACGTTGAAAAGTCATTATTTAGGTTGGCTTACGTCTTTGTAGACCATATAAATTGATCCAAAAATGGCGAGCAAGCAGAGAATGAGTGTAAAAATGGGTTTTGTCATCGCCAAACGACCGTCTATCCATTGACCGGCAAACGTTCCAATAGCAATGATAGCTCCCATCCTAAAGCCCAAATCCATAAATCGCAACAGCGTTGAAGATGTACCAGACGAGCTTTTAGGTGGTTTATTTTTTGGCTGATCCGTTAGCAATTATTTCTACTTCTTTTACTTGTTTGGCGGCATTATTACCGTTGTTATTATTAGAGTTATTGCCATTATTATTACTCAATGAGTTGGGTATATTAACACTCAACCCATCTTTCATGTAGCAGGTCACATTGAAAACAGCTCCTGGCTGCACAAGCAATTTTCCTGTGGTCACATCACCTACTACTTCAGCTGTTTCTTTTACACTGAGTAGTTCTACAACGCGCAATTTACCTGATATTTTACCTTCAATCATGGCATTTTGACATTTCACCTCGCCTTCAATGAAGCCTGTGGGTCCCACTATTACTTTCGCTTTGCATATCAAACTGCCCTTGATGATGCCATCTACTCGAATGTCGTTTTCAGAGGTAATTGTACCTTCTACAACCGTTCCTTTCACAAGGCTGTTCAAAGCGTTGGAAGATTCAGTAGCAGTTGTTTTGGCTGCTACGGATGTGGTGGCAGCGGTGGTCGTACTTTCAGGTTTTTTACTTCCAAACATGAGTGTATTATTTTATGTGAATTATTTTAAAATAGTTGTTCAAAATAAAAATATGAATTTTTTTATGAAAGAAAAACTAAGGTACGCACTTTTCTGATTTTCAACAAAATTCTACACTTTTTTTTAATAGGTAAAAGTGTTATTGTTCAATATTACTTAAATTAGGCTGCTACTCAATATCATGTTTAGGATAAGCTAAACCAATCTCTCGCCGCACAGCATCAAGCGTTTCAATCAAATCCAAACTAAATGCATGAGTCATTATTTTACTTTCTAATTGGTTATTTTTCAAACAATTACCGACTTCAATTGCTTCAAATTGATAGCCATGCCCTTCAAATGGTAATGAGAGCGTTTCTTCTTGTCCGCTATATAATTTGACAGTGATAGCTTTGGAATGATGAAATCTTGAATGGATATAAAGCACTCCTTTGTCTCCATAAATAGTGGCTTCAATATTCGTATGAGCATTGACCGCAGAATGCAACATGGCAATCGCTCCATCCTCGTATTGAAAATTAATAGCGCAAGCTTCGTCAATTCCTGATTGACCAATCGTAGCTAAAGCATTGATTTTCAAGGGTTTACCAAATATGCTCAAGGCTGCCATAATTGGATAAATGCCTACATCCAGCACCGAACCACCGCCCAAATCTTTATTAAAAATACGGCTATTGGCATCGAAAGGCGCATAAAAGCCAAAATCGGCTTTCATACTGAGGGGTCTGCCAATGACGCCCGATTGTATAATTTCGAGTGCCTTTTGAAAGGACGGAATAAAGCGCGTCCACATCGCCTCCATTAAAAAAGTTTGGTGCGATTTAGCTGTATCAATCATCAGGCGCACTTCCTTCGCGTTCATCCCAAAAGGCTTTTCACACAGCACAGGAATGCGTTTACGTAGGCACATAAGCGTATTGGCGCAATGCAAAATATGCGGTGTAGCAATATAAACGACATCCAAATGCGGGCAATTCAGCAGGGCTTCGTAGCTGCTAAAATGATACTGAGCACCATATTGCTTGGCAAAATCTGCCGACCGCTCGGTATTGGTAGAAGCCACTGCATGAAGTCGGGCATTGGGTGCTGATCGCAAGTCTTGAGCAAATTTATGAGCAATTTTTCCTAAGCCAATTATGCCCCAATTTATCTGAGATTTCATTTATTTTAATATTTTAACTGTCTAATATCTAATATCTTTTAGTCTAACATCTGCTTACTTTAAAGGCATCAAAACTGCATTACTAAATAGGAATTTGCCTTGATACCAAAAGCCCCGATACAAGGGATTGTCCACCATATATACCACTACACCACGTCTAATAGTTTGTGTAGCGAGTGTCATACTGCCTTTCAATTGCTGTTTCAAACGATACCCGATAAAGCCCATCGACTTGAATTTATCATCCAAAATACCCACATTCATCGCATTTTTCAAGGGTTGAAAAGCTGCGCCACCTGTTTTCAAACTAAAATAATAGTTCGGCATACCATAAGCCAAAGGGTGTGTATTGTCCAAAGTCACTTTAAAAATAGAGCCTGGATTGCCATCGCTGATAGCATCGCGTTCGTACTCATCGAAGTGCATATAACGGCGTTTGAGTGCATCGGCATTTTGAACATCTTCGGCAGCATCTTTATCTTTTTTGACTGCAAATTTTGTAATATCGAAACCTTTTTTCTCTTCAAAAGCCCCCACTGCATCGCCTATCAAAATCAAACGACCGCCGTCTGCTACCCATTGACGAAGTTTTTCAGCACGGGCAGAATCGAGGTTAGAATAGTTGCCATCTGTCATGGTGATAACGTTGAAACGGCTGAGGTTTATGCGAGCCAAGTCAGTCAATTTTATTTGAGTCACTTGAGTGTTGAGGTCTTGCTCAAAATAATACCACATTTGCCCGTAGCTGTTATTATCCACATCATCGTCATAAATAATAGCAATGGTGGGTTTTATTAACAAATCATGCCTTCCAGAACCGAAATCGTAGCCTTTTTCTACAAAACCTGTCGAAACGGGCATGATTTCTTGATTATTTTGTAAGGCAACCGAGGTGATTTCTCTATCAAAACGATCACTCACATTGGGGTTATCCCCCCTCAGTATCATGAGCGTTCCACGATCATATTTCTTATTTTCTACTTCAAAACTTGAACTCGCTGCTCTAATTTTAAAACCTCGATTCAATAAAGCCGTTGCAAAACGAGCATTATTTAGCGATTTCCAATCAGCTAAATAGGCATACGCCTTCACATCGTTTTTTATCGACATTGGAAAAGTTTTATAATCAAAAGACTGAGTCGGGTCAATGCGCTCTTTTGAACCAAAAGCTTCCAAACCAAAAGCATACGGCAACGACCAAGCTGTAATATCGTAGGTAGCCGAATCCACCAATTCAGGTTCAGGGTCGAGTAGGATTTGAGTCAAAACGCTCATCGGCTGATAAGCACTCACCACCACATCTTCCTCCGAAATACTGAGGGGGGTGTCCTTGCCCGCTGCATAATCGTAGGCGGTCGTGTTGCGAGAGCCTTTTATGCGACCATATTTAATTTTATGGCGGTCAAGCAGTTCACAAAATGCTTTCAGTTTGGGTTTTGGATTTGTACCTTTTATGATGTAAGATTTTAACACGCCAGGCGGATTAGCCGTTGAATTTTTATAAAAATTATCAAAATTATCCACCAATCGTTGAGCATTTTTTGAAGAAATTTCAACCGTTGAAAGCCCCGTTGTAAGGTGATGTGCCACCCTATCTTTTAGGGTCAGCACATTGCCATTTTCAGTTTGAATAGCCCGCCCTGCGCTTATGCCGCCTTGCTCGAAAGTCATGCCCACAGCACCATTATAGGTCGGATAAGTATCGCCATAGCTTGGATAAAGCAAGTCAAAAACCTCTTTTGTAAAATAGAGCCAACCCTCTTTATCGAAGTATTTTGCATGATTTTTACCTATTTCTACTTGAAAATTGCGCTGAAAAGGCGTAATGTACTTATGAAACGGTTGTGCAGCGGGTGCAAAATAATAGGGGCTGTTGTAACCCATTTCATGGAAATCAGGTACTACATGCGGCATCCATTCTTTATAAACTGCCAGCCGTTGCTGCGATTCTATTTGCGTACACCAAGCCCAATCTCTATTCAAATCGAAGTAATAATGGTTGACTCTACCGCCGGGCCACGGCTCTCGATGTTCACGAGCATCAGGACTGGTGTTAGGCGTTTTATCAGCCACATTATTATACCAATGCGTGTAGCGGTGGTTGCCATCAGGATTCACGCACGGGTCAATGATGACGACTGTATTTTTCAACCATTCCTTCGTATCAGCACGGCTGGGATTGATTAATTCGTACAACAACTGAGGGGCTGTTTCGCTACTCGCAGGTTCGTTGCCATGCACATTCATCGAAATCCAAACGATGGCAACTGGCTTAGAATTATCTGCTTTGCCTTCTGCCAAGCCTGCTCGGCGAAGGTTGTTCAAACGAATTTGTTCTAAATTTTGCAAGTTTTCTTTTGTGGAAACAATGGCATAAAGCAAGGGGCGACCTTGATTGGTCTTGCCATATTCTTTCAAAATCATCAAATCTGAGTTGGCTGCGGCTTGCCGATAATACTCCACCATGATATTGTGTGGCGTGAATTGCTCACCGCGTTCATAGCCCATATATTCTTTGGGAGAAAGGAGTTTTTGAGCAAAAAGTGTTATTTTTAAAGAAAAAAGCAATAAAAGTAGGGCAATTTTCACTCTCATAATGTTCAATTTTTTTATAATTTATAATTCGTAAAATGTAGTCATTTATCTCTACCCCTCAGTAAAAACTGAAACGGCTCAATGATTTCAGAGAATCATTGAGCCGTTAAAATACAATAAAATAAAAAATGCGCGACTTAATTATCAGATTTATTATTGCCTTTCCGTTGAAAAATCTCATTCACAGTCAACTTAAAACCATGAACGACAGATTCCGCGCTACATATATCATTACCTTCCATAATTTCTATTTTTTTAGAAGAGCTAAAAACCTGTACCATTTGTGCATCAGGGAAGATTTGCCATAAAATTTTAACGCCTGCTTTAAAATATTCATCTACTTTAGTGAATACCGTATTAACATTATCATTTTTTGAAATAACTTCAATAATAAAAGAAGGAACACATTCAACGCCATCTGCGCCATTTTCTATTTGTTGAGCGGTCAAATATGCAGCATCGGGTTTACGCCACTGAGTCAGTGAAGTCCACACTTCCAGTTCATAAGTCAGCATATCGCCTTTTTGAAAAGCAGGGGTTTTAACAAAAAGTTTTTGTAAATTATTGAGGATGTATTGTTCTTCGAGTTTCATTGCGCCAGATTTTTCAATAATACCATTATTCCACTCGTATTTTATCCCGCTTGTACCTTTACGGTATTTTTTTAGGAACTGTTCGAGTGTCATATTGCCGGCAGGCTGACTTTCAAAACGCTTCGGAACGGAATCTGAATAACGGGCAGTTGATAGCATTTTTTAAATTATTTTAAGCAAATATAAGCCTTTTTCTCACAATTCTACAATCCAATCCTTCAATTGCGGATTATCTTCTAAAAATAATTCCAACCGTCTTTTGCTTAAAATAAATAAAATGCTATCGCCAAATGTGCCTTTACCTCTTAAATACAAAGTGCCATATTGAAATAAAACACCTTTCGATAATTCTATTTTATCAATATCAGCGTGTGGATAACGCACGCTTTTGAAGAAATTCGTCACATAAACGAACTCATTATCAGCATCTACTCTTTTCAAACGAAAAACCGTTTTCCAAAAAATAAAAATAAAGACGGCTACAAAAACCAATAAACCATAGCGCAGAAAATTGGCATCAAGGGGTCCAATCAATGGTTTGTCCGTGACAAACAGAGCAATGAGAAAAGTGCCAAAAAAGGCAATCCAGAGGGTCGGAAAAAAAATCCGAAATGCCAATGTCCAAGATGATGAGAGTTGTCGCATATTGTTTGTTGCATAAACCTATAAGGTTTTAAAAACCTTATAGGTTTGTATATCAATGAGTTATGAATAAATATCAATTCAAATACTACAATTTTACATTTAAAATACCAGTCAGTTCTTTCACTTCACGCATCGTCTGTTGGGCTGTTTTACGGATATTCGCTGATGATTCTCTGATGTGCTCTTGCACCTCTTTTTTACGGGATTGTAAATCTTCTAATCTTTCACGAAACGGTTGAGTGAGTTCTATTAATGCTTCTGCTACTTCATTTTTCAAATCGCCGTAGCGCATATTGCCTGTTTTATAAATGTCCATTTGAGCATTATAAATATCCATTTTATTACAAGCCTTCAAAAGATTTAAAAGATTTTCTACTCCAGGAGCTATACCGCCCCCCTCAGTATGAATGCCCGAATCGGTCACCGCAGACTTAATTTGCTTGCGAATCCGATCGGCATCGCCAAACAGATTGATATAATGCTTTTCACCCAACGATTTCGACATTTTTTTAGTCGGGTCAGCGGGTGAAAGCAGTTTAGGAATTTCAGTAAAAAGCGGTTCAGGATGTACAAAAAACTCTTTACCAAACTGATAATTAAAACGAGCAGCAATATCACGGCTCAACTCCAAATGTTGCTCTTGGTCTTTGCCCACAGGCACATAGTCTGCGCGATAAATCAAAATATCAGCCGCTTGCAAAACAGGGTAAAGGAACAAACCCGAAGAAATGAACGCTTGATTGTCCTTATCTTCCAACTGTTTTACCTTATCCTTGAATTGCGTCATTTTTGAAAGCTCTCCAAACGATGTGACGCAGCTCAAAATCCAACACAATTCCATATGCTCAGGCACGAGCGATTGAATGAAAAGATTTTCAGGTTTGATGCCACAAGCCAATAATTGGAAAGCCATTTTCCAAGTACTCTCCTTCAAATCAGCCGATTTATAAGGCATTGTCATCGAATGACAATCCACGACGCCATAAGTACAAGCATATTTATCTTGCAAATTGACCCAATTCTGAACGGCACCGAAGTAGTTGCCGAGGTGTAAATCGCCCGTAGGCTGTATGCAGGAGAGAACGGTTTTCATGAAATGTAAGGCATTGAATGAGTACAACAATCTTAAATGTTGCTTCAATTATGTTTGTCAAAACCTTTCGAGGGTTTCAAACCCTCGAAAGGTTGATAATCAGCAAATTATACAATTAAATATGAGCAATAACAGCTATTTCCACATTCACATTTTTAGGCAATGTCTTCACTGCCACAGTTGCTCGTGCGGGGAAATCGGCTGTAAAATACGAACCATATACTTCATTCACGGCAGCAAAACTACCCATATCCGCAAGGAAAATAGTGGTCATGACTACATTTTCAAAAGTAGCACCCCCCTCAGTCAAAACGGCTTTTAGGTTCTCCATCACTTGCTTGGTTTCGATTGGAATAGAGTCCAAAACGAGTTCGCCCGTAGCAGGATTGAAAGCGACTTGACCGCTCACATAAAGCGTATTGCCTACTTTTACCGCTTGGCTATATGGTCCAATGGGAGCAGGTGCGTTGGGTGTATTAATTATCTGTTTCATTTTATTGTCATTTTTAGTTGATAAAAAAACACAAAAAGCTCCCAAATCTGATGATTTAATTGGGAGCTTATTATTTCTCAATCATTGAGTCAACGAATGGGAATTTACTCTTCCGTATCAGCAGCGACTTCTTTGCCTTGAACAACGAGTTGACCTTTGTGGTAAAGGCTACCTTCGTGTTTGTAGGCATGGTGGCGAAGGTGAACTTCACCAGTCGTTTTGCATGTAGTGAGCGTTGGCATGGCTGCTTTGTCATGACCACGACGGCTGCGCTTGCGCATTCTTGAATGTCTATTACGAGGATTAGGCATGTCTAATATCTTTTAATTGTCTATTGAATATTATCTTATTATTCTGTATAAAATATTGAACTTAAATACTTACTGTCAGAAAAGGCGTTTTAATTTTCAAGATTAAATTGTCCTTTCAAATCATCAAATGGATTTTTTTTCGCTTCTAAAGCCTCTGATACTGAGGGGGTCGGGATAATCCGATTCAACACATCAAAATCACAAGGTTGCGGGTCATCATTTTCACAATCATATACTTTATGAAAAGGCATTGACAAACAAATAAATTCATAAACATATTTCGCTACATTGAATTCACTTGTATCATGCGTTATATATGCTATTTCCCCATCATCTTCTTTCTCTTCAATTGAATATTTGATTGTCAACAATTGCGAATCTCCGAAAGGCATATCTATGGATGCTGTACATCTATCACATTCTGTTCGGATACTTCCATCGTAATCAAATACAAGTTCAAAGAATGAATCGTGCTTGTCAAAAGTGAGATGCACATTAAAACTACCTTCTCCAATTGGGCTATTTTCAAAATTTTTGAAAAAATCGCTGCCAATTTCAAAATCAAACTCATGTACACCATTTTTCAAACCCTTAATTGGGAGTGAAAATTCTTTCAAATTTTTCATTTCACAGAAGGCAAATTGTCATAAAAATGTACTTTTTTCAAAAGTGGCTGCAAAGTTACATTTTAGGAATAAAAAAACCAACTTTTTGAAGAAATATATCAATCAAATGAATTTTTATTGAAAACAAATGTTAAAATCTGCATTAAATTATTGTTAAAATTGCACTTTGTGCTACCTTTAACGGGTTATTATAAATTTCATTACAAAAACAAAAAATTCATTTAACATGAAAAAAATTTCTACTATTATTCTTACAGTAGGTATCGCTTTAGCAGCCAATGCTCAAAGTGCTATCACAGCTTGTAAAAAATCGGATGGCGCTATCAGCATCGTTTTTGATTACAGCAAAAACTGCTCTACGCTTGATGCTGCTAAAAAAGACACGCTTGGCAAGCGCACATCTATCGGTTTCCATTCAGGTGCTAACACATGGGCTTCGGTAGTTGCATGGGATGCTGCCACTGCTGTCAAAGCTAATAGAGTAGCTGGCACATCAGGCAACACATCAAAATTTCATGTTGTCATAGCGGCTCCAAAAACTTATTACAATTTGGCAGCAGACCCTACAAATGTCATGTTTGTATTCAATGATGGCGTTACAAAACCAACTGATCCTTGGACAGCTGAAGCGAAAGAAAGCAGCTCAAATGGTTGTCAAGATTTTGCTATTACTTTTGCCAGTTTGGCGGCTTGTACAGCAGCTTCACAAGATTTGCGTTCAGATGTAACGGTTTCTACTGCTCCGAATCCATTTAAAGATTTCACTTATTTGACTTTCAACAATCCTGAAGGCAAAGTTTATTCTTTAAATATCACGAATGTAACGGGTCAAGTGGTTCGTTCATACAGCAATATTACTTCAAGTGCTGTTGAAATCAAGCGTGAGAGTCTTGCATCAGGTGTTTATTTCGCAGTTTTGCGCAGTGCAGACGGTCGTTTTTTAACAGAGAAATTGATTGTTGAATAATTTTAACAAAACTTTAATGTTCAAACCCGAAGGGAGTTATTTGATAACTCTCTTCGGGTTTTCTGTTAAAAAGCCTGCCCATGAGTTGTTTTTTTTGCGCTTACCTAAAGCATTGCTGGTTAAATAAAAATGGCAGACAGCTAAAGCCAATGCATCAGATGCATCATAATAACTTGGTTCAATCGGTCTGCCTAATATATGACCCAGCATAGCCGCCACTTGTTCTTTGGCAGCATTGCCATTTCCAGCTACAGATTTTTTAACCTCTTTCGGTAAATATTCTTCAACAGCGATATTATTATTGATGGCTGCTGCGATGGCAACGCCTTGCGCTCGACCCAATTTGAGCATGGATTGCACATTTTTAGCAAAAAAAGGCTGCTCAATTGCCATTTGATTGGGTTTAAAGTGCTTGATTGCCCAATCCAATTTTTCAAAAATGCGTTTCAATTTCTCTTGTTGTTCGTCTAAATGCGAGAGGGCGAGGGTGCTCATAGTTATGAGAGAGAGAGATTTGCCATCTACTTCCAAAATGGCATAACCCAAAAAATTAGTGCCAGGGTCAACGCCTAATATGCGGTATTTTTTATCTTCGGACATACATTTAAAATATATTTCAAGGCAAATTTAAACCGTTTTTTGTTTTTAAAACAAATTTTATTAAAATAATTGTTTTATAAATAAAAAATTTTATATTTCAACTAAAAATAAAAACGGATATTTACAATTCTAAAAATCATTTTATTGAGATATTATTACAAAATACGTCTGTTTTTAAGGCAACAGCCCACCTATATCAGTTGGTTTATCAAAGCCATTGTCTTTGTTCTCTTTGGTTTATTGCTGTGGTATGATATTTTTAAAAGAGAAAATTTTGAAGATATAAAGAACCTTTTCTTCGCCGAACTGAGGGGTCAACATATTGCATGGTTTGTTTTGACAATGTTTCTAATGCCCTTGAATTGGGCAGCTGAGACCCTCAAATGGTTGCCACTTATTCGACATACCGAGTCTATTTCTTTTTGGAAAGCCTATAAAGCTGTCCTCACGGGCGTGACGACTTCCCTTTTCATGCCCAATCGAGTAGGCGATTTTGGGGGTCGTTTGCTTTTTTTAAAGCCTAAAAATGCTTTAAAAGGCATATTTTCGACGTTTGTAGGCAGTTGGGCGCAACAGACAGTGTTAATAACGTTTGGATTTTTGGGATTTGCATACTTTTTGGTAGAGTTGTGGCAGGTAGATAAATATGTATTGCAAGGCATACTTTTCATGGGGTCTGTATTAATTTGCTTGCTGTTTGTTATGTTTTTGAACTTAGAGGTCGTGGTGCCTATATTTAAAAAAATCCGTTTCCTTTACCGTTTTCCACGTCTAATAAAGAGCATCAATGTGATGCGGCAATACAATCGGCGCGAGTTAGCCAAAACGCTTTTATGGGCTTTCGGACGTTATGTAATATATAGTGTGCAGTATTATTTTATGCTGCGTTTTTTTGGCATTAACGTGCCAATACTGAGGGGGGCATCTTGCATTGCTACTATTTATTTGCTCCAAACCAGTATACCTTTACCACCAGTCATTGGGCTTATGGCAAGAGGCGAAATAGCGTTGCAGATATGGGGAATGTTTAGTGCGAACAAAATAAGTATCCTCGCAGCCACCTTTACATTATGGATAATAAACCTCATTATCCCAGCGTTTATTGGATTAATTTTTATACTTCAATCAAATATATCGAAATCACTTGGCTATGAAAAATCCTCTTAGAAACGGTTTATTATTTGCCCCCTTTTTAACTGCTATTATGGCTTTCAGCCCCTATCAAACGGCTCAAATTCCTCAAAATAGTGCAGTTGACCCTGCTCAAAATATAGGAACAAATGCGCCCATAGTGACATCCTCGAAAGACGAAATGTGCCGACCAATTGACAATTCATCCTTTCAATCAGGAGAAGAATTGGTTTATAAAATATACTATAATCTCAATTTCGTATGGATTCCAGCAGGTGAAGTCACTTTTAAAATCACAGACGAAGGTGCACAATATCATTTGGCTGCTACGGGTAGGACTTATGGTAGCTACGAATGGTTCTACAAAGTACGCGACAATTATGACACGTATGTTGAAAAAACGACGATGCTTCCTACCTTATCCATTCGTGATGTAAGTGAAGGCAGTTATCGCTTGTACGACAAAGTGAGTTACGACCAAAAAAGCAAAAAAGCATCATTTGAGCGCGGAAATGATAAAAATAATATTCATAAACGCGGACTCATTAACCTTGATGATTGTATGCATGACGTTCTTTCTGTTGTTTATTATAGCCGCACTTTAGATTATGCCAATGCATCAGTTGGTCAAGAATTTCCTATAAAATTGATGCTGGATGAAGAGGTTGTGCCTTTAAAGTACAAATTTTTAGGGAAAGAAGATAAAAAAATTAAAGATCAAGGCAAGTGGTCAACCATTAAAATATCACCACAAGTAGTCAGTGGTCATGTTTTCAAAGAAGGTACTGAAATGAAAATATGGGCAAGCAATGACGCCAATAAAATACCTTTAATGATTGAATCGCCCGTTTCAGTTGGTTCGGTCAAAATAGTTTTGAAACAATGGAAAGGGTTGAAATATGATGTAACGGCTAAAAAAGATTAATTGAGATGGATTTTATATCTCTACAAAAATTGTTGAGCAAATTAACAATTTATAGCTGATATGTTAAATCAAAAACTTATTTTTGCATCTTTTGAAATTAAAAACGCCAATTAAGTCATTTTAAATAAGATTTCAAAAAAATCTCAACAGACGTTTTTAATATGATTGGAGACTTGTCCGAGTGGTTTAAGGAGCGCGCCTGGAAAGTGCGTAAACTTCAAAAGGGTTTCAAGAGTTCGAATCTCTTAGTCTCCGCAAAATTTATAAACGTTTGATAATCAAAGCATTATCAAACGTTTTTTTGTATTAATTTTAAGCCTTTTGAAAAGTAATCTACATTTGTTCAATTATAAAATCCATATTTATGAATTATTTAAAATTATTGATACCCCTCAGTATTTTGATGGTTTTGGAGGCTTGTGACTTTAAAACAGAGAAAGAAAAACAAGCTGCTCTTATTGAAAAAATGGATATTGCTAAGGGAGTAAGAGAAATAAGATATGTTGACGGTGGTGCAGTGGTTCCTAATCCTATGACGAGAACGGTTAGTATCAACGTTAAAGATAGCACAAATGCCATTTTGTCTTACATGGAATGCATAGGCAGCGATACATCCAAAGGAGACATCATCATATCGAAAGAACGTATTGAAATGCTGTATGACAATATGCTTAAAATGGTAGATATTCCTGATGGCATGGAGATAGTACCAGGGAAAGTGCCTTGTGTAGGTAGAAAAGGCATTGAGGTGTATATGATTTTTAATACGGGCGATACTTCACGATTTAAAATAAATGGTGGTGCTCTGTGTGATAGAGATGTTATACCAGAATGGAAAGAGATTGATTCGCTCGCAATGGCTCTTTATTTAGAATATAAAGCGATGCATTAAGTTAAATTATTCATAAATTTTTCATAAAAAATGTCGAAACAGCTGTTGTTGCTTCGACATTTTTTTATGGAATTAGATATTTAAACCACTGATTCTTTCTATTGAAATTTCCGTTTTAAGAACCATGTATTATCGTTCAAAGTGAACCCAGCATTGATTTTAAAGAAATTTTCTTTCAATTTAGGTGTGCCAATTTTCCCTAATTCAAAACCAAGACTGAGGTAAGAAATCTGCGAGCCTCGCCCTACACGCAAAGGCAAACACAAGCCTGCTGTTGCTGACTGAGTAGTCAATTGCTCATTTTGCAAACTGCGAGGGTCTTTACCCGTGCGGAATCCAAGCCGCCAACGCACTTTTTCTTCTTCGCTTTTCAATTTATTTTTACTTAAAATAAACTCAGCACCTACTGCAAACTGTGAAGCATCGCTCAATGTTTCAGGGCGGGCATCATTTTTATAGCCGCTCCATTTTGAAGTCGTATATTCCACACCAATTTTTAAAGCCAAACCATTTTCGTAGGAAACACCAGCCGTCAATTCCGATGGCAACTTTCCTTTGCCTTTAATATCGGTTGTGCCGCTGATTGAATCGGTGGTGACGCCGATAATTGTACGCCGATAATAGCTGCCCGAGGTTGTGTTAAAACCTGTAGATGGATTGCCGTATAAACCTATCAGGATATGTTTTCTATTGCCTTTTTCATTAAATTGCTTCTTAGGATCTAGCGTTATATCGTATTGAACACCTGCATTCCAAGTAAATCCTTTTAGATTATAACTGCCTTCAAAATAATTGGCATACGGCGTTACCAAGTTTGAACCCAATTCTGTTTGACGAATATAATTCATTCTGCCAAAAACAAAACCGAGATTGACACCTGCTGAGAAGCCTTTATAGCTCACCCCATTGCCCCACATGAGGCGATACGAGCCACCGCTGCCGATATAGTAATTCAGTACATTGACTGTATCAGTATTACTTGGTTTCCCGACTGTTGCCACATTGTAACCGACAGTATTAAAAGGCATTAATGAAAAGCCCATACCCCAACGAGTGGAACGCGGCTTCCGATCCAGCACTTCGTTGATAACACTATAAGTTGGAAAACCTAAAGCAACGTGATTGATATTGCCAGACCAATTTTTAGAAGTATTGGTGTTGTCTGAAACAGTATTGGATTTGGCAAAAAGTCCGATTTCGAGAGCCGTTGCACGCAAATAAGACAATGAAGCTGGATTTTGCGGATTGAAAGAATACGGGTCGCGATAAGCCGCCGTCAAGCCTCCCATAGAGCCATTGCCAATCAAATACTGAGGGGATAGGTTACCTAAGCCATAGCGTGAAAAAGGGGAGTTCTCTTTGGGTTGATTATTTTTATAATCATTATCAACTATTTGTGAAAAAGCTGCTAAAGCATTGATAATCAAGAGAATGGAAATAACAATTTTCTTTAAATTCATTTTTTATTAAAATTCAAAATCCGATTCAATCCAATCAAAACGAGATTGGGTTCAAAATATATTTTTTCAATAGATAAATTCTTATTCAAAAACGCTCCGTCGCCACCTGTCACGATGACCTGTAAATCGCCGAATTGTTTTTGAAAACGTTGTGCAAAACCTTCTACTTCTGCAAGTAAGCCAATTTGTGCACCGTTGAGCATGGCTTGTATTGTCGTTTTTCCAACGAGGTCGGTTATACCCCCCTCAGTATTTCGCTCAATTAATGGCAATTTTGCCGTAAAATGGTGCATGGCTTTGAGCCTCATATTCAAGCCTGGAGCGATATTGCCGCCTAAAAATTGACCTGACTTGCTTAGAAAATTGTACGTTATGCACGTACCCGAGTCTATGACGAGACAATTTTCATTAGGTCTTAAAAATTGTGCTGCTATCACTGCTGCCAATCGGTCTTTACCGAGCGTTTCGGGTGTGCCATAAAGATTTTGAATAGGGATAGGCGTTTGATGATTGAGTTGAATAAAAAAATATTTTTCACTCAGCATTTTAGCGACCCCCTCAGTATCATACCCCGTTACGGACATGATAACACCCTCGATAGTGTGCCCATTCAAATAAGTGGACAAAGCATCTAACGTTAGATTATCCAAAATCGCTTTCTCCACGAAATCATTTTCATGAAAAAAAGCCATTTTAGCCCTTGTATTGCCAATATCGATGATTAGATTCATATCTATAAAAAAGCGGCGCGAAGATACGCGGTTGTATCTAAAATTTATGTTTTACCTAAAATTATCCATTTAAATTATGGTTTTTCAAGATTTTATCTTTAAAAAATGAAATAAAAAACAAAGGTTTTTAGAAAAAAAATAAATAAATCGGTTTTAAAATAAATCTGAGGGTTAGGCAACAAAACTAAAAAATCAAGTATCTTTTACATAAGTTGTTAGGGTTTTATCTAATTTCGGCAATCAATTTGAATAGTAAAATATACCTGTTGTCGAAAGCCTCCTTTTGACTGTTTATTCAAGCCTTCCAAAGCAATAAAACCCCTTTGAAGACGTTTTTTATTGCGAAAAATACTCGCTTAATATTGGGTTAAAATTCTTGTGCTAATAAGAAGATGATAAAAAAATAATTGACGGTTTGCTTTGAGATGGTTATTTTTGCTCCCTTTCCGATTAATCTTTTCTAAAATATATATAAATGTTCAAACGATTTTTACCGATTTTAACACTCTTATTCATCGGCTCGGTAGCGTCTGCTCAAGTACCTGAGCCGCTCATGGGCATACAATCCACTTTACAAACTCGCTCTCTATTGGCTCCTTGCTTGGGAAATGCATCGGCTGGTAGAACCACACGCGCTACGGGCGTGAGGGCACTTTCCAATAATGTTCGTTTTCTTTGTTTGGGCGATACGCTTTATGTCTCCAATCAAGGATCGAATTTGACTGAAGACCCCAGACCCGCCACCACTGCGGGTATTGGTTACATATTTTACAATTGTCCACCGACCATCAGCGGACCTCGTTGGAGCGATGTAAAAGCAGATGCTTGTATTAATAAATCGCCTTTTAATGGCAGTGCACCTACTAATGGGCTGTATATTGCCAGAGGAGATGTAACGGGCAGAGATACTTTTGTCAATAATGGCAGCTTGCAAAATGGGTTTAACAATGGTCGTCCATTGAAACAATATTTTGCGCCAGCTACTATTTATAATTTTAATGCGACATTACCTGATGCAGAAGGTGATACGGCTTGTGTGAATGCGAATGTAAACATTGCTGATCAAACACCGCGAGACACATTTTCAGTCGTCTATTTAAATTCAATAAGAGTGACGAATCAGACTTCGAGTACATTGTCAGGCAGCTTTAAGGTAGAAGGTGGTTTATCGGAATATGATGGCACCACACTTTATAATGTAGTCATTCAAAAAAATGGTAACCCCTCAGTAAAGGGTACTATTACTGCGGGCACGCGCTCACATGGCAACATTTTGACATTTACAGTGCCAGAAGAAGGGCAATATGATATTATTGCTACAGATGGCGTCAGTTGTAATGGAACAGGTAAAGTCACTTTTCCAACGGTACAGTTTAAAGTATCGAATGAAGTAGTGAATTCGGGCAGTATTGCTTGTGTGAAGGTGACGGCTACGGGTTTTACAAATATTGGCGCTTTTCAATTTGATATTACTTACGACCCTGCTTTATTAGCTTATGATACTTTAAGGAATTCAAATATCCCTGGTTTTGATGAAAACTCTTTAAATACAACCATACCGGGCAATATAATTGTTTCATGGTTTACAAACGGTGGCGTGACTCGCGCTGATAATTCTTTATTATTTGAAGTCTGTTTCAAAGCCATCGGACCGAATGGAACAATCTCTCCTGTTAAAATTGATGGTAAATTGACACCTTTTGAAGTAGGCGATGCCAATGGCAATCCTTTAGGAAAAGATACCATTCCTGGTTCTATCAAAATAGGTTCATCGCCTGTCAATTATAGGTTGGCAGCGGATAGTGTCCTTTGTAATGGTGAAAGAAGTGGTCGTATTAGGATTATTCCAACGGGAAGTGGTGCGCCTTTCGCCTATTCATGGCAGAGCAAAACAAGTCAAGTAACAAGTGGCTTTGGGACGATGATGGCGGGCGATACAGGTAAAATAGTGAACCTCGCCGCTGGTATTTATTACGTCACCGTCACCAATGCGACGGCGGATATGAAAGTAGATTCCATAGAAGTTTTTCAACCAGCAGCATTATTTAGCCCCCCAACGATAACGCAGCCTTGCCCAGGGCAAGCCAGTGGCTCCATACGCGTCAATGCTTCGGGTGGTACAGCTCCTTACAAATTTTTGTGGAATACGGGTGCAACTACCTCTACTATTACCAACCTCGCAACAGGTTCTTACGCCGTTACAATTACTGATGCTAAAGGCTGTAAAGATTCTATTCGAGTTTCCATTGGGGCAGTTCCAATAACCATAGCGAGTAAAAGTATCACACCAGCCTTGTGTAAAGAAGTGAATAATGGCTCTATTTTGATTAGCTCAGTGACGGGGGGCTCGCCCGTAAATGGCAATTATACATTTAAATGGAGCAATAATGTAACGAATGTCAGCACTACTTCTAATAATCCAAACTTAGGAGCAGGTAAATATTTTGTCACCATTAGTGATAATACATGTCAGTCGATTGATTCATTTACAGTGCCTGCCCAAAGGTCGTTGAGTTTATTAGCCAATGTTACTAATGTGCTTTGTAATGGAGCCAGTACAGGTACAGTGCTTGTTACAGCAAGTGGATCAACCAATACGCCATATATTTTCACTTGGACAGGCGTTACCACAGTGACAAATAATGTGGCGACAAGTTTAGCGCAAAATTTAAGAGCAGGCAACTACCCCCTCAGTATCAGAGACCAAGATGGCTGTCGGTTGGACTCTTCTTTTACAATCACTCAACCGATTGCCATTAGAATTGATTCTGTTAATTTAAGAAATGAATCATGTTTGACAGGTAATGATGGGACTATCACCATAGCTGCTTCGGGCGGTGCCTCAGGATTTACTTACAGATGGAGCCGCAACGTAACTGATAATCAACCGACTATTTCCAACTTAGTCGCTGGCAACTATACAGTGACCGTGACGGATGCTTCAAATTGTACACAAAGCCGTTCGTTTGTTATTACTGTACCTATTAAACCAACGGTAACTGTGTCAACAAAAGATGCCACATGTTTTGAAAAAAGCGATGGCGTTGCAAGAGTGAGAGTGACGCCACCTGCGGGCGCGACAGTCACTGATTATAAATGGGATAATGGTGGTGTGATTGACAGTATTAAAAATTTGCAAGCGGGTACTTACAGGGTGACTATTACACTCAGCAATGGCTGTTTGAAAGATACCTTCGCCGTAGTAAAAGCTCCTGCACCCATTACAATTGATACAGCCAACTCATCTAAGACCGATCCGACTTGCCCTGACGATGCCAATGGAACCATCATTTTAGTCATGAAAGGCGGCACTGCACCTTATAGATACACTTGGACAGGTGGTCAGCCAACTTCCAATGCGGTTTTTGCTTCTCTGAAAGCAGGTGTTTATCAATTTACAGTCACTGACTTTAATGGATGTCAACCTTTGGTAACGGCTATTCCTTTAGTGGGTCCACCTACTATCAACGTTGCATTTACAGATATTATGACAACCACTTGTTTTGGCGTTTGTACTCAAAATAAGAGTGATGGTAAAGCGACGGCAATAGCCAGCGGAGGCTCAACCAATACAGGCATTTATACTTATATATGGTCATCGGGCGAAACAACAGCTAAAGCCATCCAACTTTGCGGTGGCTGGCAAAAAGTAACAGTATCAGATGGGACATGTTTTAAAAGAGATTCAGTTGATATTCCTCAGCCGTTGCCTCTTACATATTTGACACCTAAAATAGAAGAACCGTCTTGTTTTGGCTTGAAAGATGGGAAAGCTGAAGTGCTTGTAGAAGGTGGAACGCCGCCTTACACTTATGCATGGAGCAATGGCTCGACTACGAAAGATATTATCAGCGTTGGAGCGGGTTCATATTCAGTGATGGTGTCAGATAAAAATCAGTGTTTAGCAGCCCCCCTCAGTATTCAGATCAATCAGCCTCAACAAATGCAATTAGACACTGTTGCCAGCGAGTCTAATAACGTGACTTGTAATGGTGCTGACGATGGTAGAATAAAACTTATCCGCACAGGTGGAAACGGAGGCTCTACGACTTATAATTGGTCGCCGAATGTCTCTAAATCAGATTCTGCTTTCAGTTTGAAATCAGGCATTTATTATATCACAGCCACTGATAAAAAAGGTTGTTCCGATTCTATTTCAGTACAAGTGACTCAACCCGATAAAATTTATTATTTCCTTGAGCCGCCTGTATCGCCTCGTTGTAATTCTGAATTGACTTTTGTTAAATTAGATACAGCTTTCGGTAGCACTTATTTGCACCCGTTCACTATTTCGGTGGATAATGGACCTCAATATCCAGTTGGTTATCAAGTGCCTGTTTTTGCAGGAGAGCATCTTATCACTATTACCGAACAAATTACGGGTTGCTCCGATACAACTAATGTCAATATCAGTGAACCGCCGCCAATTACAATAAAATTTGCCGATATTGTTGATTCTGTGCCAATACCTCGCATATTGGTCGGTTTGGGAACTGAAGTGCGTTTGAATCCTATTATCAGCGGCTCACTACCTATTGATTCAGTGTCTTGGACGCCAAAAGATTACTTGACTTTTACAAGCGAACCGCTTCGCCCACTCGTGAAACCGTTGGATGATCGCATCTATAAGTTGCGCGTGACGGACGTGAATGGTTGTGTAGGTCAAGCTGAAATATCTGTAGAATTGGAGCGCAATCGCAATATTTTTATTCCCAACGTGTTCTCGCCGAATGATGATGATAAAAATGATTATTTCGGCGTTTTCTCAGGCGTAGGCGTCAAAGCCATTAATTTTATCCGCATTTACGACCGTTGGGGCGAGTTGCTTTTCCAAAATGAGAAACTTGCTCCTACAAGTGACCCATCACAAGGTTGGGATGGTACTTTCAGGGGTAAAGTTGTACAACAAGGGGTATATGTTTATCTCGTAGAAGTGGAGTTTGAAGATGGCATCAAATTGCTGTATAGAGGTGATGTTACTGTTGCGAGATAATTAATAAAAAGTTATTTTAAAAAACATGACTGTATTAATTTAACTTTTCTGCATAAAACGTTGTTGATTCAATTCAGCAACGTTTTATTTTTTTAAATACATTACAAAAAATCATCTTCAACCCATCATTCAATTGGAACAAAAAAATAATTTCAAAGACAGCGTTCTGCCACCATTGCTTTTTATCGCAGCACTTTGGTTGATACATCTTTTCAAAATATGGTCTCATCTGGACTTAGATTATTGGGGCATTTATCCCCGAGAGTCGATTGGACTGAGGGGGGTCATCTTCGCACCTTTGCTTCATGGCGATTGGGAACATTTGGCATCCAACAGTGTTCCATTCCTTGTTTTAGCCAGTCTGACCATTTATTTTTATCAGCGAGTCGCTTTGCGCGCTTTTATCATTATTTATTTTTTAAGTGGCGTTTTGGTTTGGTCGTTTGCTCGGTCTGGTATTTTTCATATTGGTTTAAGTTATGTGGTGTATGGTTTAGTATCTTTCGTTTTTTGGACAGGCGTTTTCCGCCGCAGTATCCGAAGCATTGTTTTAGCCCTACTCGTCACTACTTTTTATAGCGGCATGGTAGCAGGTATTTTGCCGACAACCGAAATTTTACAAAAAAATATAAGTTGGGAAAGTCATCTGATTGGTGGTATTGTCGGTATTTTTGTCGCTTATTTTTTCAAAGAGGAACTTGAAGAAGATGAAAAAGATGACCACCATTATGCTGCCGAAGAGAAAACATTCTATTTTGACCAAAATATTTTCGATAAAACAAAAGAGGATCGTCAATATGAAGAAGAAGAACGCATCCGACAAATAGAAGAAGAACGCCGCCGTCAGCAATTTCCACCCTTTGGCACTTGGTTTTCGGATTCAACAATGTAAATTAGGAATTAGGAATTAGGAATTAGGAATTTCAAGTCGTTGATAATCAATTAGTTATAAAAATAAATTTTATTTTCAATCAATTTTAAGTCATGACACCCCCTCAGTATAAATCATACTTTTAATGAAATTTAGGCTTTGTAAAACATTTTGTATCCAATGATTTTTTTAAAAAAAATAGTTCTCGTTCAAGTTTCTTCAATCTCTATTGCCACCTTAGGCTTATTTTTTACATTATTTTTCACCAATTGCAGCCGTATATTGATGCCATCAGATGTGAAAAATACACCCACCAACAGCTTCAATATGATGTGGAAAACGGTGGATGAAAATTATTCCTATTTTGAATACAAAGGCATTAATTGGAATGCTATTCGCGAAAAATATGCACCCAAAGTCAATGACAATATCAGCCAAGACTCGCTCTATAAAGTGCTGTCGGATATGCTTTATGAGTTGAAAGATGGACATGTCAATTTGGCAACTGCCACTGACCGCAGCCGAAATTGGAGTTGGAAAGACGATTATCCCGATAATTTTAACGTCAATTTTGTATTTAAGCAATATTTCAAAAAAGATTTCAAAATAACAGGCTCATTGCCCAATCAAATTTTGAGCGATTCGATTGGCTATGTCCGCTATTCTTCATTTGGCAACTCGGTCAGCGATGGCGATTTGGATTATGTCATGAATCGTTTTAAAGACATGAAAGGGATTATTATTGACGTCCGCGACAATGGTGGCGGCTCTATGTCAACGGTTTTTAAGCTCATAAGCCGTTTTGTAGACCATAAAACACTCGTCGGATATGCCCACACCAAAACGGGCAAAGGGCACAATGATTTTAGCAAACCCATTCCGTTTTACGCTGTTCCTGCTAAAAAACGAGTGCCATTTACGAAGCCAGTAGTTCTACTCATTAATAGAAGTTGCTTTAGCGCGACGACCCATTTTGCAGGGTTTATGTCCATCTTGCCCAATGTAACGCTTGTGGGCGACCGAACAGGCGGCGGCGGCGGTATTCCTATCTCTGCTGATTTGCCCAATGGTTGGCAATATCGCTTTTCGTCAACCTATCAAACCACCGTTGATGGCTTCAATATTGAAAACGGCGTGCCTGCTGATGTAGAAATATCGACTGGACCCAAAGAAGAATTGGAAGGAAAAGATGCTATTATTGAAAAAGGCATCGAAATTATCATAGAAGAATCGAAGAAAAAAAAGGCTTAAAATTGTTGAACATCGTAATAGCTCACAAAAAAAAATTAAAAGTATTGTAAATGAATGTGGTGAAATGTTACCTTTGCTGCTGTATCCGTCGAAACACGTTGTGAAAGACAGAAAAATCAAAAATTTTATTTAAAAAAAATTTTACTCAATTTTATTTAGAATCTATTAAGAATCATGGCAACTATTGCATCAAAAGTCAAGCAAATCATCGTTGACAAATTAGGTGTTGAAGAATCAGAAGTAACACCAGAAGCAAGCTTCACTCAGGATTTGGGTGCAGACTCACTCGATACTGTCGAATTGATTATGGAATTTGAAAAAGAATTTGACCTCTCCATTCCAGATGAGCAGGCTGAAAAAATTCAGACTGTCGGTCAAGCTGTTTCATACATTGAAAGTCAGGTCACTGTATAATTTCATTATAATAAAATTTATAAAGGAATACAAAGTGAACCACCGTCCACAAATCGAAAGACCCCGTGTCTTCGGTTTGTGGATTTTTTATTTTTAATATTACAGTCACTGAATGTTGTGAATGTATAAAAATTTCTAATTTTACGGCTAAAATCAAAGAACTTATGAGAAGAGTCGTTGTAACAGGTATTGGCGCAGTAACACCCATCGGGAATAACGTACAAGAGTACCTCGAAGGTTTGCAAAATGGTGTGAGCGGAGCCGCTCAAATTACGCATTTTGATGCATCGCTTTTCAAAACTCAATTCGCTTGCGAGGTTAAAAATTTTAACCCTGAAATAGCCATTGAAAAAAAAGAAATTCGGCGCGTTGACTTATACACTCAATATGGCTTGGTAGCGGTTGATGAAGCAATGAAAATGAGTGGGTTAGATACTGCAAAACTCAACCTCGATAAGTGTGGCGTCATTTATGGTTCGGGCATCGGCGGTTTGATTACCATAGAGCATGAAATTACGGAATTTGCAAGAGGCAACGGTACGCCCCGCTACAATCCATTTTTGATACCTAAGATGATTGCCAACATTGCGGCAGGGCTTTTAGCTATAAAATATGGGTTTAGAGGCATTAATTATGCGACAGTTTCTGCATGTGCTACTTCAAATCATGCAATTATCAATGCTTTGGATTATATTCGCCTTGGAAAAGCAGATGTGATGATTACGGGCGGTGCGGAAGCGACTATTTCTACGACCGGCGTAGGTGGATTTAATGCCATGCACGCCATGAGTACGCGCAACGACGAACCGACAACTGCCTCTCGCCCATGGGATAAAGATCGCGATGGGTTTGTTTTAGGCGAAGGTGGTGGTGCCTTAATTTTGGAAGAATATGAACATGCCAAAGCACGGGGTGCGAATATCCTTTGCGAAATTGTAGGCGGCGGCATGACTTGCGATGCTCATCACATGACTGCACCACATCCAGAAGGCACTGGCGTTATCAACTGTATGAACCTCGCTTTGGAAGATGCCAAATTGAATCCAGAAGATGTGGATTATATCAATGTTCATGGCACATCCACACCTTTGGGCGATATTGCAGAGGTAAGAGCTATCATGGGTGTGTTCGGAACGAAGGCTTATAAGCTCAATATCAGCTCTACAAAATCCATGACTGGGCATTTATTGGGTGCAGCAGGAGCGGTGGAAGCGGTAGCAAGTATCTTGGGGATGATGCATGATTTTGTACCACCCACCATCAACCATTTTACAGATGATCCTGAAATTGATTCTCAACTCAATTTAACATTCAATGAGCCGCAACAACGCCGCTTGAATGTCGTATTGAGCAATGGGTTTGGGTTTGGAGGTCATAACACAAGCGTCATATTCAAAAGAATATAAAAATAATATACTTTGTAAAACATTTATTTTGAATGTTTTAGGAGAAAATAAAACGGATTTCAAATTTTTCACGCTCTTAAACGGTCTTATACTGAGGGGGTAGTTTTCAGAAATTTGAAATGCGTAATCCAAAAATTTTTCATGGTTTCTTTTCTTTGAACTTTAATCATTTTGGTGGGAAAGGAGCTTTTTTTAGAACTATCAAATTCCATTTATTTTGGGTTACATTAAAAAAATTTACAACTTCAATTTTTCAAAAGACAAGGAGTTGGCTCGGCGACTGCGAGCAATACTTGGATTTGTACCATCGGATATGGCTTTGTATAAATTAGCCTTTTTCCACAAATCCAATATGGGTGACAAACCTTCGGGTGGCGTTACTCAGAACAATGAAAGGTTAGAATATCTCGGCGATGCTGTATTAGGCACCATCGTAGCGGAATACCTTTTCAACAAATACCCTAACTCCGACGAAGGTTTTTTGACAAAAATGCGCTCAAAGATTGTGAAACGCAATTCTTTGAACAAAATTGGCGACAAAATGGGCTTGGATGTCATACTTCAAGAGTATAACAACACCCGACTGAGTCGCTCCATGCTGGGCAATGCCGTCGAGGCACTTGTCGGGGCTGTTTATTTGGAATGTGGTTATGACGAAACCAAGCGTTATGTCATCCGCAAACTCCTTCGTAAATACCTTGATATTCACGAATTGGAAACATATGACGATAATTACAAAAGCCAGCTTTTGGAATGGAGTCAAAAAAATGGTAAAACCGTTTCCTACAAAGTGATTGCTAAGTATAAATTTGAAAAACGCGATCGCTTTAAAATTGCTGTTCTTTTGGATGGTAATAAAATTGCTACTGCCGACGATTTTAATAAAAAATCTGCTGAGCAAATGGCTTCCGAAAAAGCATTAATTGCTATCGGTATTATTACCGAAGAGGAAACCGAAGAAGAATAAATTCTAATTTTTAGAACCTTTTCTCTCAAATATTGAGGGGGGTAAAAAAAAATCCGAAAGAGCCATGTAGCCTTTCGGATTTTTTTTTATGTTTCAATTTTCATTAATTTATTCTACTACTGTCACCTTCAACATATTCGTCCGCAGTTTTTCCTCTACAGGCATCGAGCCTGTGTTGATGACCACGTCGCCAGCAGTGATGCGACCAGCAGCTTTCAATATTTCGATGGTATCTTCAATCGTTTCGTCAGTAGAAGTATATTTATCGTAGTAAAAACACTTCACACCGCGCACTAAATTTAATGTGCCGAGCATATCATGACGACCTGAAAAAATATAAATCGTCGTCTGAGGGCGGTAACTTGATACTTTAAACGCTGTATAACCAGACATTGTGAAGCCAATAATTGCCTTAGCATTCAGCTCTTCCGACATCCGTGCAGCATTCAAACAGACAACATCATTGATAAAAACACCTGAAGTGCTGTATAAATGAGGGCGTTCATGACGAGCTGGCATTTTTTCCATCTCAATAATGATGCGCGTCATGGCTTTCACCGTTTCTATCGGATATTTACCTGCAGCCGTTTCTGCACTGAGCATCACCGCATCCGCACCATCCATCACAGCATTCGCTACGTCGAGCACTTCGGCGCGTGTAGGAGCTGGACTTTCAATCATGCTCTCCATCATTTGAGTGGCTACAATGACTGGGCGAGCGCGTTGGATACATTTTTCAACGATTAATTTTTGCACCATTGGCAATTTTTCAATCGGGAACTCAACACCCAAATCACCGCGAGCTACCATAACAGCATTCGACGCTTTGATAATAGCATCAAGATTGTCAACAGCTTCAGGTTTTTCTATTTTGGCGCAAATTAATGCAGGATGTTTGACTGCATTAATGCGTTCGCGAAGGTCAATAATATCTTCTGGGCGACGAACAAACGATAAGGCAATCCAGTTAACAGGTTGCGTCAAGACGAATTCTAAATCAGCCAAATCCTTTGGCGTCAAGCATGGCAATGACGTTTTGGTATCAGGTAAATTAACGCCTTTTTTATTTTTCAAAATGCCACCATAAATAACGCGCATTTTGACTACCGAAATTTTATCCGTTTCAACGACTTCAAAAGACAGTTTACCATCGTCTAAAAGAACTTTCTCTCCTACTTCCACATCTTTAGCAAAATCTTTATACGACATATAGATTCTATCCTTCGTGCCCAAGCAATCCTCATTCACAAAAGTGACTATATCGCCTTCGTTGACTACTAAACCATCGTTTTCCATCATGCCCACACGGAGTTTTGGACCTTGCAAATCTGCCAAAATGCCGATGTGCCAGCCATATTTTTCATTGATATACATGATGTGCTGGATGACTTCCAAATGCCCCGCATGATCGCCATGAGAGAAATTGAGGCGAAAGATATTGACGCCTTCTTTTGCTAACTGTAGCAAAGTATCGTAACTTCGAGATGCGGGACCGACAGTCGCCACTATTTTAGTATTTTTCTTATCGGCTAAAGGAGCTAATTGCATGGTTGGAACAGGTTTTTTTTCTAAAAGAGTAGCCATTATTACTATATTTTGTTAAAAATTCAACGATTAAAAATTATTTATGTTACTGTTCATTACCTCTATTCACTACCCCCTCAGTATTTTTACAAATATTTTAAGAATAATTGTTTATTAGTGTAAAAAGTACAATAAGCAATTGTTGACAAAGGTAAGTTATTTTAATTCAAAAACCAAGTGTGCTTTTATAAAAATAATCAAAATTTAATGTTGAAACGATTGTCGTTTCAAAAATTTATAGGCTTTTCTTTATTAAATAAAAAAATTATAATGAAAAAAACTTTGCTACTTTTTCTAACACTTATCTCCACATTTTATCTGAAAGGGCAAGACCCCAATCCTCCTCGCGCTGTTTATTTTTTTCTGGGTATCGGGTTGCCTATTATAAAAGTACGCGATGAAGCTCATTCTTCTTTGAAATATCAAGGTTTTATGCCAACTCTACGCGTAGGATATGAAGAAATCAATCAAAATTATGTGTCTCGGATTGCCTTTTCTGCTTCATTTGGTACAGCAGCCCCCAAAACTAAACCGAAGCCTCAGCAAAACATCTCGAACTTAGAGGTCAATAATATTCAAGTCAATTACACCTATTATCAGCGTTCGGGGGCGTTCCATACTGAGGGGTGGAATCGGTACTTAGGCGGTGCTTTTACCATGACCATTGATATGCGGAGTTATAATCTGCCGAGTAATAATCTGCTTGGTTATCAAGTCAATGCATCACTGAATGTAGGCGGTTTTATTCAAAAAAAATTAGATGCCCAATGGCGATTCAATTATGAGGCTTTCACCCCCATTTTGTCCTACGCCTTGCGCCCTACATATATGGGCATGATACCGATGAAAGGAGGAGATTTTAATGCTAAAAGTGTGTTTACAAATGGAAAATTCGTGACTATCAACAAATTGTTTCGTTTTTACAATCGTTTTTCATTCGACCAAACCATCAATGACCATCGCCAACGCCGATTGAATTATACTTGGGATTTTCACTCAAATACAGTGTCCAAGCCGCTCAAATCCATTGTTGCAGGATTGGGCTACGAATCTTTATTTAAGATGTAAAACATTGATTATCAATAGTTTAAACCCCTAAATACTGAGGGGTATATGGTGTTAATAAAAATTAAAATTGTAGGACATCTTATTATCAAAACTTCGACTTACCTTTGTTTTCTTATGTCTCTAAATTAGCCTTTGAATAAAAGTTGAATGAAGAACCACGATAAAATATTTGAGGAAGAATTTTTGCCACATGCCGATTCCTTGACGAATTTTGCCTATTACCTCGCTCAAGATGAGAATGATGTAGAAGATTTGGTGCAGGATACTTTTATGAAAGCATATAAAGCTGCAGGCAGTTATGAAGAGGGAACTAATTCAAAGGCATGGTTGTTTAGAATAATGAAAAACACGTTTATAAACGAATATAAACGCAAACAACGACGGGGCAAAAAGGTAGATTATGAAGAAATAATCACTTACCACGATGAAGAAGATTCGCCCCTGACATCCTACACAGATTTGAGAACCGAGATTTTCGGCGGTATGATGGGCGATGAAATGATGAACGCTATTAATGATTTACCGATTGAATACCGAACCATTTTGCTGCTTTGCTACGTAGAAGAATTTCAATATGAAGAATTAGCAGCTATATTTGACATACCAATCGGCACCGTTCGTTCCAGATTAGCAAGAGCCAGAGGGCTTTTGAAAGAAAAATTGAAAAGTTATGCGACATCATTGGGATATGGTAAAAATTTATTCGAAAATGATGTTCATACTGAGGGGGGAAGCGAAAAGTAACATCGCATGTAATGTTGAAAAAATAGATACGCAATTAATAAATAGTATATTTAAAAAGTTCAAGTTCAATTACTTATTCCTTAACCACTGCCGTAAGCTAATGTGCGGCGCAAAGGCAGTACAAATCAGCAAACCAATGAGAGATCATCAACCAAATCCAGACCTGTTTCAGAAGGTCAATTTGTACCTTGACCGCGCAATGACGCAAGAGGATGAAGTCAGTTTCCGCCATGAAATGCACAACAATCCGGCAGTTACTGAAGCCCTCCATCACGAGCAATCATTTCGCGACCTCTTAAAAAACAGCGTAAATCGTCGGAAAGCATCCCCTTCTCTTATCCAGTCTATCAAAGACAATATCAGAAAAGCACCGATGTGAAAAACCTGTTTTTCACTGATTGATGAGCATATCTTTTTACCACTACAACAATTTATTTTTTATTACACAAATTATAAACTTGAACTGTGAAGGCTTGTCGCTATTTTGAGGCAAGCCTTTTCCTTTTTTTATTTAAATAATTGATAATCCAATAGTTATCCATAATTTTTTTTAATAATGTTAGATAAATTAAAAGCTATTTACGAAAAATATATCCACCTTGAAGAGCAACTTTCTAACCCCTCAGTATTGGAGGATATGGATAAGTTTAAGCGGGTGAATAAAGAATATAAAGATATACAGCCCATTGTCATCGTCTATAAAGAGTATAAAAAATTGCTTGATGATATTTCGCAAGCGAAAGAAATGCTTGGCGATGCCGACATGCGAGATATGGCGAAAGAAGAATTAAATCTTTTAGAACCTCGTAAACAAGAGCTGGATGAGGAGATAAAAACACTGTTGATTCCTAAAGACCCCGAAGATTCAAAAGATGTTTATTTTGAAATTCGTTCAGGTACGGGTGGCGATGAAGCGAGCCTTTTTGCAGGCGATTTGTACCGCATGTATCAGCGATATTTTGATAAGCAAGGTTGGAAAACGGAAGGTTTGGAAGTAACAGAAGGCACTGCAGGAGGGTATTCTAAGCTCATTTTGGAGGTGAAGGGAGATGATGTTTACGGTAAGTTAAAATTTGAATCGGGTGCACACCGTGTGCAACGGATTCCTGAAACCGAGTCGAAAGGGCGTGTACATACCTCAGCGGCTACGGTGGTGGTGATGCCCGTTTTGGAAATGGATGATGTTCATATTAAAAAAGATGACCTAAGAATTGACGTTTATCGCTCCAGTGGAGCAGGTGGTCAGCACGTCAATAAAACTGAATCGGCTGTGCGGATTACGCATCTTCCAACTGGCATAGTTTCAGAATGTCAAGAAGGGCGTTCTCAAATTCAAAATAGAGAAATTGCTATGCAGCGATTGTATCAACGCATTATTGAAGCACAACAGTTGGCACATGATACTGAACAGACTGCTAAACGCCGTACTCTTGTAGGCACAGGCGACCGTTCAGATAAAATTAGAACCTATAACTTTCCTCAAAATAGAGTCACTGACCATCGATTGGAAGGCGATAATAAAAATTTCAATTTAGATAAAGTCATTGAAGGTGATATTGAAGGCATACTTGAAGCTTTGCGGATTGCAGATAATGCCGAAAGAATGAAGTCAGAAGAAGACTAAATTAAGTTGATATTTACATAAAAAAGACGAACGATACTGAGGGGTATCGTTCGTTTTTTTTATGTAAAAAATTGATTATTATTACTTTATGAATTAATATTAAAACCCATATGCAAAAGTCATAGCACCCCAATACATATTTTTAGCATCTTTAAATTCAGGTGTGCGAATATTTTGACTGTAAGTGACATTAAAATTTCGGTAGGTGACACCATAGCCTAATTCAGCGTTCATATATACTCGGCTCAAGTCATCTTTAGGAATCACATAAGGGCTATTGTGATACGTAAATATACCTCCTTGCAAAAGGCTATTATCAGCAACAAGACGCACTACTGGACGTGTAAAAACAAACATTTGCCAAACATTGCGCCCTTTTACCTGCATAATATTGCGGAAATAATCTTCAAACCAACCTACTCTAATTAAGCCTCCAACGCCCATATAGTTATTGACTGTACCAATATTGGTTTCAAGAACACCCACTATATCCAAATTACTGCTTGGTTGCGTTAAACGTTTTTCGCCGACAAAGCTCAAATTAATAGCAATATCATTGGCAATTTGATTTTTCCAACCTTGTGCTTCAGGTCTTCCAATTAAATCGTGAAACTTAGATTGAATGTATTCCTGTTGAGTTATGGGCCCGATAGCACCAAGAGAATACTCTGTTGTAAATCTCGTAGATTTGATGTAATCGTTGGATATACCTACCAATCCTAAATATGCCCAGCCACAATATGGGCGGTCACCTATAGGCAAAGCCTCAGTTTTATTAGCCGGTGTAAACATATTCATGGCGATAGTAAAACCAAAATAGTTATTGGCTTTATCCAATTTAGGGAAAATTTTACTCGCCCATGAAGATTTATGCGGATTAGGCATAGTGAGATAATCCAATTTCAAACCACTTGAAAAATAGCGATCCGTTTTATCCCTCGGGATAAGCGCATCGTTGTCAATATCTAAGCGAAGATACTGAGGGGGTGATTTTTCAGCATTATCTTGCTGCGCTAAAATGGTAGTTGTAGAAATAACAGAATGAATGATTACAATACTGAAAACTAATCTCAAATCCATGGGTTGCCTTTACTTTAAAGGAAGTTTAGTAAATTATTTTAATTTTTAGATTAAAAATTTAATTAATACCAACTATAATGCTTTACAAAGCTATTGGAATATAAGTCATAATGCAACATATATCAATCATCTTTAACAGATTATTGACAATTTAACAACGCAAATTACGATATTACAAATTTATTTAACACTTTTCTCACAATATATTTGAAATAATTATTATTCTTATAAGATTTATTGTCAATGTTTTATAAAACAATTCGTAACTTAAAAAAAATAGCCCGTAAATTCGTCATACTACATTTAACTACGAATATTTTGAGTTAAAAGATTTATTTTCATATATCAAATATTACAAAAATACATTAAGCTGTCATAATTTTTAAAGAAAGTGTTACCTTTACACTAATTGAAAGTCTCTACCTCATCATGGAAAATAAATATATCTGTATTCACGGACACTTCTATCAGCCGCCTCGTGAAAATGCCTGGTTAGAAGTTGTCGAACAGCAAGAAAGCGCAACCCCGTTTCATGACTGGAACGAACGCATTAATTTTGAGTGCTATGCGACCAACGCCGTCGCGCGTATTTTAGATTCTGACCATAAAATTGTCAATATTCTTAACAATTATTGTCGCATGAGTTTCAATTTCGGTGCTACTCTTCTCTCTTGGATGGAGGCTGCTGATCCTGAAACCTACAAGCTCATACAAAATGCTGACAAAGATAGTAAAAGACATTATACCGGTCATGGCTCAGCTGTTGCTCAAGTTCATGGGCACTTAATTATGCCTTTAGCCAATTATAATGATAAAGTGACGCAAGTATATTGGGGAATTAAGGATTTTGAACACCGTTTTGGACGCTTTCCTGAAGGGATTTGGCTTGCTGAAACGGCAGTCAATACTGAAACTCTTGAAGTTTTAGCAACGTATGGTATCAAATATACTATCCTTGCACCCCGTCAAGCTAAAGCCATTAGACCATTAAATACTGAGGGGTGGCAAGATATCCAAAATGAAAATATTGATACTCGCCGACCTTATTTATGCAAATTGCCTTCTGGAAAAAGCATTAGTTTATATTTTTATAATGGCAATGTTTCTCAAGCTGTTGCTTTTGAGGGTCTACTTAATAGCGGAAAGGCATTTGCCCAACGGCTTATTAATGCCTTCGATGGCAACGATGAGCCTCAACTTGTGCATATTGCTACCGACGGCGAAAGTTATGGTCACCATCACCGCTTAGGCGAAATGGCTTTAGCAGATTGTCTCAATTTTATTGAAGAAAAATCTAATGTCAAATTGAGCAATTATGCTGAATATCTTGAACTCTTCCCTCCTCAGTATGAAGTGCAAATCCATGAAAATTCATCATGGTCATGCGTGCATGGTGTGGAGCGTTGGCGATCGGATTGCGGTTGCAACACAAATGGTGGCTACGGCAAATGGCATCAAAAATGGCGCGCTCCCTTGCGTTTTGCCTTAAATTGGCTTCGTGATCAGCTGATTCCCATTTTTGAGGTAGAGGCATCTAAATATGTAAGCGACCCTTGGGATGTTCGTAATGAATATATCACTGTACTGCTCAATCGCTCTGAGGAAAATCTTGACGAATTTTTAGATAAATATGCCTTGCGCGAATTGAGCAAACGCGAAAAAGTACATCTTTTTCGCTTGCTTGAAATGCAACGCCATGCTATCTTGATGTTTTCAAGTTGCGGTTGGTTTTTTGATGAAATATCTGGATTGGAAACGACCCAAATATTGCAATATGCTTGCCGTGCTCTTCATTATGCCAAACAAGTGGCGGATGTGGACTTAGAAGAGGAATTTACATTCCGTCTTTCGCAAGCACCAAGTAATTTGCCGATGTTTATGAATGGTGCAGGCGTTTATGAAAAAAATGTTAAACCTGCTCATGTTGACCTGATGCGTGTAGGAATGCATTATGCAGCCAGTTCTTTATTTGAAAAATATCCTGAAAAGCTTGAATTTTTCAATTATGTTGCCACAAGTGAGTTTTTTGAACGCATTGAGGCAGGCAATCAGATATTAGCCATCGGGCAAACGACCGTCCGGTCTAAAATTACGCATTCTGAAAAACATTTCAGTTTTGCAGTTTTATACCTCGGGCAGTTGAATATTATTGGCAATATTTCATTGAATATGGACAAAGCTTTATTTGATGAAATGTATGCTCGCACTTCAAAAGCCTTTAAAGAGGTGAATCTTGCCGACGTGATTGGCTCACTTCAAGAGTATTTCGGACCTGAAAAATTCACGATTTGGCAACTGTTTAAAGAGGAAAAACAGAAAATTATTAATCAAATTATGGAAAAAAATCTCCTAACAGTGGAAGGTTCTTTCCGTAAAATTTATGAAAATAATTATCAACTGATGAGTGGTTTGGCAGTTTCGGGTGTGGCAGTGCCAGATGTTTACAAAAGTGCTGTTCAATATATTTTAAAAATTGATTTGAAAAAATTCTTCAAGGGTGACTCATTGGAAATCAATCAGTTGAATAAAACATTGAATGAATTTCAAAAATGGGGTATTACTTTCACTGATGAAAATGCTTTCAAATTAGCATCCAGCGAACGCATTTTTGACGAGGTGAAAACGATGGACAAAATAGGTATCCCCCTCAGTAGATTGCAGGCTTTGAATGAAGTTTTGAACATTCTGAATCGGATGAAAATCAAACCAAATGTTTGGAAAAGCCAAACCCTTTATTTTGATATGCTCAGGCAATTTGAAAGCCGGTTGCGGTCGTATCCGAGTGTTGATTGGAAAAAAGAATTTTATAAACTGGGAGAGTTGTTGAATGTAAAAACGGAACATCCCATTTTAGTATAAATTATGCTCCTATACTGAGGGGATAGAAAATAAAAAAATCCGCATTCTCGGAAACGAGATGCGGATTTACTTTTGCATCAAACCAATCACATGAAAAAAAAGTTTTAACTAATTTTCAATAGCTGCTGTAAGGGGAGGATTCGAACCTCCACGGGGCAGTTAGCTGCAAGACAGAGTGCGCGCGCTGGTGGTCAACCCCCAAAATACCTCGCGTTTATCCCGTTCTCCCCACCCCCGAGACAAGGGGGCATGGCTGCCAATTTCAACACCTCACAATTTTTAGTTTATCAATGTATAGTTTTTAGTGTATAGATTAATGTATTGCTTTTCTAAAAACAATACACTAAAAACTAAAACTACTACGCTGTAAGGGAAGGATTCGAACCTCCACGGGGCGGTTAGTTCCGATTACTCGGTTTTATCCCGTCCTCCCCACCCTCGAGACAAGAGGGCATGGCTGCCAATTTCAACACCTCACAATTTTTTATTTTTATTCTACATCAGTCATTAATTTCACGCTTCCTTTGAAATGATTTAATTAATTTTGATGGAACAAAGATAAAGGCGTTTTCAATAAATTACCTAATTTTTTATCAATATTTCAATAGCTCATTTGAATATTTACATAATTAATAAAATAATAACTATTTAAGTATAAATTTTGTAAAAAGGGTTGAATTATAAACCTCTTTTTTGCAAATTTGTAAACATTTGACCATATTTTAAATTTTTGATATTATTTCAACATATTTATTATTAAAATTGCAAAAAAATAAGCGTTTGAAAGCATTAATTGAAATTTTAGAAAAAAATAAAGATAAAGCCTATCCAGTGCTCGGCTCATCGTTTTCAAAAGAAGCCTTTTGCCCGATTTCCCTCTCACTTAAAAATTCAGTGGAAAATCAACAACTTCCAAACATGAGTGATTTTGATGTGACTACTTACGATGGTTTGGAAAAATATGTGAAAAGCATTTTGACATTTCATCAAGCCAAAGTGGCTCATGGCGGTTATGCCGAACATCGAGCAATTTACACGTCGAGTGAGCATTTTAATAGCGCCGTTGAAGACCGTTGCATACATCTGGGCATAGACCTTTGGCAAGATGCTGGTACGCCCGTTTTTGCACCGCTCGATGGCACAGTGCACAGCTTTAGATATAATAATCAAGTGTTGGATTATGGTGCAACCATTATTACAAAACATGAGCTGGAAGGCATCCCTTTTTACTTGCTTTTCGGGCATTTATCCTTGAAATCGCTCGAAAATCGCTCGAAAAATGAGAAAATACTGAGGGGGTCTCAGTTCGCTTGGTTGGGCAATCGGCATGAAAACGGCGGCTGGGTACCGCATTTGCATCTACAATTAATAACGGATTTAATGGGTTGGGAAGGCGATTTTCCAGGGGTGGCTACTAAGGCTGATTCTACAAAATTGTTTGAAATATGCCCTTCGCCAGAAGTGTTTTGTGGGTATTAATTGGGCAATAAACTTGCTGCAAGTTCAAAATTTGCAGCAAGTTGTGATACAAAATTACTTCCGAATCAAAGCACCCAATTTCGATTCATACGTTTTAATCAATTCATCCATTATTTTTTCAATCTCCTTTTCCTGCATCGTTTTCTCTTTATCTTCAAAAATAAAACTGACAGCATACGATTTTTTACCTGCCCCCAATTTATTTTCATCTTCAAAAATATCGAACAAGTTCACATCTTTCAATAGCTTCTTCGCTGTTTTAGTGGCTATTAAAGAGATGTCTGCAAACTTGGTTGGCTTATCCACCACGAGCGCAAGGTCACGTCGTACTGAGGGGTAGCGGCTGACTTCCTCATAACCAATTTTTGTATTTTTTAAGGCTTTGATGATATTATCCCATTGAAAATCAGCAAAATACACATCTTGTTTAGCATCATAAGATTTACGCAATTTAGGTTGAACCTTTCCAAACTCTACCAAAACTTGTGCGCCACGATGATATTTTAAGCCATAGGATAACTGTCCGTTGGCTATTTCAGTCGCTTGATAACCACCAATACCTAAGCGCGACAGTACCCTATCAACCAATGATTTTAAATTGAAAAAATCAGCTGCTGAGTTATTTTTAATGCGCCAACTTTCTCCCGAAATATTACCCGTTAGAGCAATCGACAAATGCTGTGCTTCGTCAAAACCATCACCACTTTTGAGGTAAGTTCTGCCAAATTCAAACAAACGCAAGTCGCTCATTTGCCTGTTTTGATTGTGCACTATCATTTCGAGCGCGGAGACGAGCATTGTCGGGCGCATAATATCGAGATGCACATTTGATGTATTATTGATATACACAAGTTGCTCATTTTCAACACCTAAGGTTGAATCAGAATAATATTTTGATTGACTCAAACTCAAACCCATCGCTTCATTAAATCCATTTGCAGCAAGGAAATCTGAGATAATATTGCGCAGACGGCTGCGGTCAATGCGCTCAGTTTCTGTGATAGCTGATTTAATGGTCAATGTAATAGGCACATTATTGAAACCATGAATCCGCAATATTTCCTCGATGACGTCAGCTTCGCGCGTAACATCTACTTTATTAGTCGGAACAGAAACAACTACCCCCTCAGTATCTGAGCTTAAAATCGCCATATCGAGAGCATTCAAAATAGTGTGTACATATTCAGGTGCAAGCTCTTGACCGATTAGGCGATTGATATGCTTGTATTTAACTGCAACTTGTTGATTTTCAATAGGTTGTGGATATATATCAATTACATCTGAAGCAATAGTACCGCCAGCCAATTCTTTAATTAAGAGCGCGGCACGCTTCATGGCATATAGCGTGACATTCGGGTCGGTGCCTTTTTCAAAAGTTTTAGCAGCATCAGTCCTTGTATTATGATGAAAAGAAGTGATGCGCAAACGCTTGCCATTGAAATGTGCTGATTCAAGAAAAATATTGGTCGTCGTAGCCGATACCCCCTCAGTAGGATTGCCGATAACACCCGCAATACACATACCCGTAGAGGTGGCATCGCAAATCATCAAATCAATTTCTTTAAGTGAAAGTTCGACATATTCGCCGTTTTCATTTTTCTTTAAAGATTTGAATTGAGTGCCTGCTGGCAAAGTTTTCACTATAATTTCACTACCGCCAATTTTATCATAATCAAAAGCATGGAGTGGCTGCCCGAGTTCGTGAAGAACAAAATTGGTCGCATCCACCACATTATTTATACTATTTACTCCAATCGCTGCAAGGCGATTTTTCAACCAATTAGGAGATTCTGCTATTTTTACACCTTTAATACAAACACCTGAATAGCGCGGACACCCCTCAGTATCTTCTACTTTTACAGCAATTTTCAAGTCATTATTATCCACCTTGAAAGCAGAAATATCAGGCATTTTAACACTACCGCCACCGCTGTGCACTCTCAAGCGGGCAGCCAAATCTTTCGCAATGCCTGTAAAACTCATGGCATCTGACCGATTGGGCGTTAATCCTATTTCAATAATGGTATCTTTTTGAATTTTATCTGCATGAATGCCTTTTGAAAAAACGTCCATCGCTGGTGTGCCCACGGGCGTATCCGCTGGTAGGATGATGATACCAGAATGATCGGTGCCGATACCGAGTTCATCCTCTGCGCAAATCATGCCTTGCGAAACAGCACCGCGTATTTTCCCTTCCTTGATTTTCAATTCTTTACCATCTGAAAAATAGAGCATCGCACCAATTGTCGCTACCGCCACTTTCTGACCTTTGGCTACATTGGGCGCACCGCACACAATACTGAGGGGGTCGCCGCTGCCAATATCGACCTTCGTGATGGAGAGTTTATCAGCATCAGGATGTTTTTCACATTCCATCACTTGACCGACCACGACACCTTCAAGGTTGCCTTTGATGCCGCCGATTTCCTCCATGCCTTCCACTTCAAGACCTAAATCAGTGAGTAATTCTGCAATTTTTTCAGGTGTTTCGTTGATGTCGATGTATTCTTTGAGCCAATTCAGGGAGATAGTCATATTTTATTTTTGATATTTTTAAAATTGAGGTGCAAATTTAAAGAAATTTCAATTCTAAAGTAAAGAATCTGTGTTTTCTACAAAATCACTTTATTTTCTTTAAAATTTACTTGAAAAATACTTCGATTGAGGGCAAAAAAAATCGTCCGAAAGCTGATTAAGCCCTCGGACGTTCGACATATTTGTATGAGAATTTTTTATTAGAAGTTCGGACAATAAACATTGCGGTGTTCAGGTCCACATATTTTATACAATAAAGCAAATTCAAAACCACCGTTCGAGCGACTCGCTGTTTTCAATGAAGACATATTCAAATCGTAGCTAAAGCCAATGCTAAAGTTTTGATAATCGAAGCGAGTTGAAAGAATAATGGCGTCCATCAACATACCGCCGCCAGCTTTATTGCCGAAGCGTGCCCAACCACCAAACTGTAAAGACTCAGTAGAACGGCGACTATTGCCAAGCGAAAAGCGGACGCTGGTACCACCATTAATTTCCATGTAAGGATTTTGAAGCAAAACAACAGCTCCCGGCAAGAGACTAATGCGGTCTTTTATTTGAAATTCACCACCTGTATGCACGGTGAATTTGCTTGGAAGGGCTTGAAATTTGGTATCAGTGAATGATACATTAGGGCGGTTGATATGGTCGTAAGCACCACCAAAATAGAAATTATTGTTTTCATCAAACACTGAAAACCACAACAAACCTGCCGAAACATCAGCATATATGAAGTTATCACGCCCAAAAACGTTTTCGTTGCTCGGAAGATTAGGATTGAATACACCATTATCGTTCTGGCTACCCCATTGAGCATTGCCTGTATTGATGCCGCGTTGACCGATGCCCACATCAGCACCCATCACGAGGTAATTGGCTTTTTTTCTATAGCCACCCATCTTTTTTGAGTAAGAAAATGAGCCACGCAATTGGTTGGTGCGGAAACTCAATGAGCCTGCTTGGTCGCCCCAAACTGTACCACCGACGCCAATATAGTCATATCGACCCACTGGAATACGGGCATCATAAGCCACGTTGAACGTTTGAAACGCCTTATCCCTCAGTACCGAAGCCCATTGATTTCGGTAGTTTGCGCTGAGGCGTTGGTTACAGTTCATCAACCCTGTCATAGCAGGATTGAGGTCAAGGGGTGCCATATAAAACTGGGAAAAATGAATATCTTGCGCCGTAGCTGCCCAGCTCATTAGGCTGAAAAGAATGAGTACTTGAATTTTTCTCATGTTGGAAGAGGACTTTGTATCGAAATGGATTTTTAATGTAAATATAGCTAAATCACTTTAGCCGTTTAAAATTGCTGGATTCAGAAAATTAAAATCGAAATACAAAAAATTCAAGGAGAAAAATCAAGATGTGATAAAATCGGTTGAATCTTTTGATTAAAAAACTGCTTGTATTCGTTGAATAAAATGACGGCAGTTAAGCAATTTCAAAAGTAAAGTAAAATCTTCAATTGCGGTTAGATTGCATGCTTCAAATAACAGCTTTTTAACATTTTGTCTTTTTTTATATGCTTAACGACTCACCGTTAAACATTATTTCAAAAACGTGCCAAAATAACTTAAAATGGGTATTGACGTGATTTTTTTTTATTTTTCAGTCAACCATTGTGCTCCATATTGCTCTACCAGTATATTATCGTAGTAATCTGCCTTCTCAAATAAGTTGCTCAATAAACGCTCAGCAATTTCTTCTTTCAAATAACGATCATAAATTAACAGCGACAAAATAATGTCTTGACCCCTCACACTCAGCGTAACGCCTTCGTTGCGATAATTTTCACGAAGCAAATATTCATACACCGCTTTAATATTTTGCGAGGGCAATGTACAAAGGTGGGCATCGCAAATGATTAAACCGGTTTGATTATAATAAGACATGTTTATTTTAGCAGAGCCTTGCCGAATTTCCCAATTATTAGGTCCTCGGCGACTGAGCCGAACGTCATGTCCCATTTTTTTCAATAAATTCTCAATCGTCAAACCGACGCCTTCTGACAAATATTCATCAGATTCCGAAGATAATTTCACTTTTGTACCGCAATATGGGCAATAACCCTTATCAACGGTACTTGAAAATACCAAATTTAAGCAGGATTCGCAGCGCATAGCAATTTCGCCTTCGCCTTTTTGAAACGCTGTAATGGTTTCGTCTAAATATTTTGCAGGTAATGAAAAACCAATCGTGTTACCGTTTTGAATAATAAAAGTATTGACGCCCACGACATCCCCTTCAGTATTAATGAGAGGTCCGCCGCTATTTCCTGGATTCAAAGCTGCATCGTGCTGAATGTAATCAATATTATTATGAATATGGCGTGGATTCGAGACAATCCCTTGCGTAAATGAATATTTCAAACCAAATGGATGCCCGATAGCCGTTACGCGCTCACCCTCTCGTACAAGGGTATCACCTAATTTTACCAACGGAATGGCATGTTCAGTCGGCATTTCAAGGAAAGCCAAATCATATTTTGCATCATTGTAAAGCACACGACTAATTTGACGGGGCAAGCCCACGCTCTCTACTGTCACCTCGCGATTCCCTTCCACAACATGATTGTTAGTCACTATCAAATTGGGTGCTTTCAGGTAAAAACCCGTCCCTGTGCTATAAGGCGTTGCTATCTGAATGACGACACTTTTATAAACATCAACTATTTGTTGCATAATTTTTTTAAAATGAAAATGAATTACCCCCTCAGTATTTTTCAACTTTTAGGCGTTAAATCCAAATTTTTCAGCATCAATAAATATGTCCTTGCAAAATGGCAAGGGCTTTTAAAATCTAAAATATTCAAATCAGCAGAAAGCTGAGGAAATTTTTCTTTATGCTCTTCTACTATTTTGCGTATGGCATTTTTGATACTTTTTTGATCATAAATACCCTTCGTATCATCAAAATAAGCAGGCATAAAACCTAAAGAAGTGAAATATTTCGACTCAGTAACCCGATAATATAATTCAATAAAATCCTTCGAAGGCTTCGGCAAAGCAAAATTAAATAAGGCATTCCCGATAATATACCCTGGAATGGCAAGCGCAACATGAGTATGATTATTGGCTTCATACCAATCCATATTTGCCAACTCACCGTCTATCAGCCCAACCAATGCATCGTGACCTTTTGGTGCAACTATGCCAAATGTAGCAGATGTTGAATATAACTCATTGAAAATCAATTCTTTAGGACGATTTAATATTTTTTCCAACTCCTTGCGGATACTGACGTTTTTTTGAATCATTGTTTTGCCATCATTGCCATCAAAATATGACCGATGAATGCGTTCAATGATTTCCATCATATATCCTTCAGGCGTCGTCAAAAAATCAACTTTATAAACTGTCGATAAAAGTAAATAAGAAATGCCGCCTGGATATTTCTCACCATTCAAGCTCCCTTTTTCTATTTCATCTAAAGTGGATTTTATTTGCTCATGAATGAAATTATATTTCGCTTCTTTTTCTGTAACAATTATATCCGTTTTTGAGCCTGTATCAATCCAAGTCAACATCGATTCAAACTCATCGAGCAACAAATCATCCTGTTTATCGGCATTCATTGCCACTTCTTTGAGAGCATAATACAATTTATATGGCGAGCCATCTAACGTAAATGTATCGAATTTGACCACCAAATTATTCTCATCATCCAAAGCAAAACGGCAGTAATCCAAGCTATAATTTGCCTCCACCAAGCGGCGCATAAACGCCACACTCAGTTCTTTGGCATTGGCAATCCTTGCCTCCGCTTTCAACTGACGCGCATCTGCAAAGCCCGAAACCCGTTTCGACCCCTGCAAAACCTCGAAGTGTATGCCGCCGTTTTCTTCCGCCCAGCGCACATTGTCTTCCTTATCGTCGCGTAGATATTTGAAAAATTCTTTGTATGATTCTAAATAGTCGTTGGCTTCAAACTTGTCGAGGGCTTTGTCCCACGCTTCGTATTGAGCCTTCTCTTTGTAAGAATCCGTGTAGCGACCAAATCGAATTTTAGGCGTGGCAACGCTTTGCCCTGTGTTTTTACCAAATATTAAATCCCAAAAGCCCATTTTTATTTATTAAAACACTTGGTTTTCAGCGTTTTTGTTAAAAATAAATTGTATTAATTTTAAGGGGGGAAAATTACACTTTTTGTGGGAATTGCTCTTATTTTTAACGCTATTTTTTAGAATCGCAGCAGTATCGCGGAACTCCAGTTCCGCATTTTTTATTTATCACATTAGTTAGTAAGGCGGAACTGAAGTTCGCCGATACAATTATGGAATTTAGAACAACACTCAATCCGACAAAATCGAATATCGACATCGGTTACGATGATTCGATTCTCACCATCGGCTCATGTTTCGCTGAAAATATGGGGTCAAGGCTCGCAGCATTGCAATTTCCAACTTTAACCAACCCTTTTGGTATTCTGTACAATCCAATTTCTATTTCAAAAAATATAACCAAATTATTGACAGAAGATATTTATACAGAAAAAGATGTTTTTCAAAACGGCGATTTATGGCACTCTTGGCAGCATCATGGCAAATTTTCAAGCCCCAAAAAGGACGATATACTGAGGGGTATCAACGACAGCCTTTCAGAAGCTCGCTCCTTCTTTCAAAAGGCTAATCGGCTTATCATCACGCTCGGGACAGCCAATGTTTTTATTGAAAAAAAATCAGATGAAGTGGTGGCTAATTGTCATAAAGTCCCGAGTCGAAATGCTGAAACGGGCTTAGATAATTTTGATAAAAGAAGACTTTCAGTAGAGGAAATCGTAGAGAGTTTTACAGGTATTTTGAATAAAATAAATACACAAAAGACTGATATTCAAATAATTATAACAGTAAGCCCCATCAGGCACATTCGCGACGGCTTAATTGAAAACCAAAGAAGTAAAGCCACTTTATTATTAGTCGTTGATGAAATTTGTAGGCAATTTCAGAATGTGCATTATTTCTCTGCTTACGAATTAATGATGGACGATCTGCGAGATTACAGGTTTTATGAAGCGGATATGATTCATCCGAGCAGCCAAGCCATTGATTATATTTGGGATTATTTTAAAGAGGTATTTTTTACAAATAAAACAAATTGTGTTGTCAACGATGTGCAAAAAATGAATGCCCTGCTTCAACATCGCCCTTTGCATCCTGATACTGAGGGGTATCAACAATTTGTGAATCATGTCAACAATAAGATGATAGAATTGAAAAATAAATATCCAAATATAAAATTTAAATAACACATCCAGTACATCAAAAAAGTCAACACATAAATTCGTAAAATTCGTCAATTCGTAAAATTCGTGGTCTCAAACACGTAATCAAGCATAAATATTTTCGTGATTCAAATTCATCCTTGCTTTCACATCACCTTCCTCATTAAAATCACCCAATTCAACAGGCAAAATCCAATTAACCAACCCCTCAGTATTGACCGTTTTTTCCACCTCAATTTTGATATAATTATCCGTAAAACCAGTCAACAATTTAGGATTTTTATGATTTTCAAATAAAACAGGGCGCGTTTGTCCTAAAAATTCGCTGTAAAAAGCACGGCGTTTTTTCTCACTTAATATACGAAGCATTTCATTCCGCTCGCGTCGTATTTTCATCGGCACGACACCTTCTACCATATCAATAGCTGCCGTATTGGCTCTTTCTGAATAGGTAAAAACATGTAAGTAGCTGATATTCAATGAGTTAATAAAATTAAAAGTCTCTTTAAAATCATCGTCCGTTTCGTTCGGGAAGCCGACAATCACATCCACACCTATACATGCATGAGGCATGACTGCTTTAATTTTTTCCACCCGACTTTGATAATGATCCCGTTTGTAGCGGCGACGCATTTGCATGAGTTGTTTATCATTGCCCGATTGCAGCGGAATATGAAAATGCGGTGCAAAACGAGTGCTTTGCGCTACAAAATCAATGATTTCATCGGTCAAAAGATTGGGTTCTATGCTCGAAATTCGGAAACGCTCGATGCCTTCTACTTTGTCCAATTCCTTGATTAAATCAATAAAAAGAGCTTCTTTTTTAGGTTTTTCGCCTTCAATCACCTCCGTTCCATTGCCAAAATCACCAATATTAACACCTGTCAACACAATTTCTTTCACGCCCATAGCGGCAATTTGACGAGCATTAGCTACGATACTTTCAACAGTGTCCGAGCGGCTTTTTCCCCGTGCTAAAGGAATTGTACAAAAAGCACATTTATAATCGCAACCATCTTGCACTTTCAAAAATGAGCGTGTACGGTCACCAAAAGAAAAGGCATTATGAAACGTATTCACCTCACGGATTTCACCAGCAGACACCATGCCTTTGCCTTGTGCCTTTGTCAAACCATCTATATAATCGGTGATTTTAAATTTTTCTCCTGCACCTAATACCAAATCAACGCCCGGTATTTCTGCTATTTCCTGTGGCTTCAGTTGCGCATAACAGCCGACCACGACCACAAACGCATCAGGATTTTGACGCAAAGCTCGCCGCACCGTTTGACGACACTTTTGGTCGGCAAAATCCGTAACCGAGCATGTATTGATGACATACACATCCGCTTGATCATCAAAATTATTGATAAAAAAGCCTTTATCCTCAAAAAGCCTTTGGATAGACGATGTTTCGGAGTAATTCAACTTGCAACCAAGCGTATGAAATGCGACTGATTTAGGCGTTGCCATTTTTTATTATGGGTAATAGGTGATGAGTAATGGGCGCAAAGTTAGAGTTTTTATTAGAAAAAAAAATCACTAATAGAAACTCATGTTCCAAACGCTCAACTCATAACTCTCAACTTTCAACTATAATTATTTATCAAATTTCTCTAAAAGCCGAACCGAAATTCTTAGATAATCCATTTCTGTGATGATGCCGATGAGTTCTTGGTCATTATTGACAACAGGCAAACAGCCAATACGGTGTTCGCGCATCAAATTCAAAGATTCAAGCAAAGTAGCCTTCGGCTTGACGGTGATGGGTTTATCAATCATTATATCTTTTACCGTCAATTGCGTTTTTCTAAGCAATTCATTACTTTGAGTATAATGCCGCAACAATAAACGCGAGGTAATCAGCCCGACCAATTTTCCTTGGGCATCCTCTACGGGCATGTAGCGAATTTTTCGCCAATCCAACATTTGAGCAACGAACTCGACGATGTCATCTTTTTGAACAGTAAAAAGGTCGGTTTGCATAAATTCCTCCACGTGCAATTTGGATGGATGATAGGTTTCCAACGCATCAGGATTGGGCAATTCCCAAGTATGAACGGGTTTTTGTTGCCACTGATTTTTGACGATGGCGGAAGTCATGGTCGTCACAGCTTCATCGGTGGTCATTTGTTTCGCTAATTTGGTGAAAGCGCGGAGTTGCCAGCGGGCGCCTGTCATGTGAAGTTTAGCCCGCTCTTCTATGATGTTCATATATTTTGAAATATCGGCTTCGTCAATATTTCTCGATACCAAACCTTCTTTAGCAATGGGTAGCAAATGTTCCAAAATCAAATCACGAGGGCTCATTTTTTCATCATTGAACCACGTATATTTTGTATCAAAACCAAATTTTGCAGCTTTATCAAAATTATCTCTAATATCTTCAAAGCTAATAAGTTTTCGCACATCGTCGTATTTATTAGCAAAACCCGTCATCATACCCAACCAAAAAGCAGCGTTTGCAGTCGAATCAACAACCGTTGGACCTGCTGGCAATACACGGTTTTCGATGCGTAAATGCGGTTTTCCATTGTCGCTGATGCCATAGCAAGGGCGATTCCACCGATAGACGGTGGAGTTGTGGATTTGAAGAGCACGAAGTTTCGGCACTATTCCTTTGGCAACGGATTCGAGCGAATCTTCTTCTATTTCATCGCCGAGCAAGACTCGGAAACGAGCAATATCTTCTTTATAAATTTCAAGAATACTTTCATGCAACCAATCTTTTCCAAAGCTCACACGAGGACTGCGCTCCCGCATATGCTCATGCGAGGTGCGCGTATCGAGCGATTGTTGGAATAAGGCAATCCGCGTTTCATGCCAAAGCCGCCTGCCAAAAACCATCGGCGAGTTAGCCGCAATAGAAATCATCGGCGCAGCGAGCATTTGTGCAATATTGTACATTTTGACAAAATCCTTAGGAGAAACCTGCAAATGCACTTGAAAACTGGTGTTACAAGCCTCCAAAAGCGGTGAATCATGCCGAATATGCAACTCATCAATGCCATCGAGCCGCAATTCAAAAAACTCATCACCTCTTAAACTATGCTCTTTTATGCTTTCCATCAAAGCAAAATAGCGAGGCTTTGGCGTGAGGTTTTGCATATCGAGGTCGAATTTTCGGAGCGTCGGTAAAATACCTGCCAGCACTACTTCTGCATTAAATGGCTTGATGACTTCTCGAATTTTATTTAACCCCTCAGTATTTTCACGCTCCAGAGCACTCAGGCAGTTGCCTGAAAATTCCAAAGGCGTGAGGTTGGTTTCGAGATTGAATTGAGCCAGTTCAGTGCCGACCCAATCCCATTCTTTCATCAGATCCAGGGCTTGCATATTGATACAGGCGGGCTTGAAAGTATCCTTATCCACGAGGCACATTTCCTGCTCGGCACCGATGCGCATGATGTCTTTTTCAAACCAATCATTGTTGAGCATATACTCAAATGCTTCTACATCGCGCAGCAATTGGCGAACGAAATTCTGCATTTGCTTGCGGTCTTTGACCACTTTTACTTTTTGTTCTCCCATGTGATTTTGCTTTTTATGGTGTTTATAATATGACGAATTTTTAAACTCGTGGGGCGAATTTTTATATTAATTATGCGAATATTGGGTTAAAAAGCAGAAGTAAGAAGTAAAGTAAATATCAATAACTTTGTAGTGACCAAACCATAAAGAATTGATAATGAAAGAGATA
>JAYTUY010000198.1:0-17161 GCA_043744275.1 Saprospiraceae bacterium | reverse complement strand
GTGCGCTGCACCTTAAACGAGCATATATTTCAAATTTACTACAAATATTCTGGTGCTCTGCACCTCGCTTATTGTTTAAACAAAATCCTTTGAACACTAATGATAGTGAATAGTGAATAGTGAAAATTGCACGCACAACTTTTCACTTTCAACTTTTCACTTTTCACTTTTCACTAAATCAGTCCAGTTTCAACACTTTTCTCGGCAGCAAGCCATCTCTTTGAGCGGTATGCCATATAAAAGAAGCGATAACAGTTGCCGCTTGTTTGAGGTCGCTTTCTATGAGTTGATCCCAAGTATCCATGTTAGAATGATGCGTGCGGGTTGAATATTCGACAGGGTCTTGGATAAATTGAAAGCCTGGAATGCCTGCGGCGTCGAACGCTTGATGGTCAGTGCCGCCAGTGTTAGAAATGGTGATAGTGGTGGCATCCAAATCTTTAAACGGCTCTAACCAGCTTCTAAAAATCGTCCTCACCCCCTCATTATCTTGCAAATAAATGCCTCTGACTTTGCCAGTGCCGTTGTCCAAATTGTAGTAAGCGGATATTTTCGCTTGTTCGGGCTTCACGGATTGAACAGTTCTGCCTTTCAACTCAGCAAAATGCTGCCCGACGTAGCCCATTGATCCCAATAAACCTTGCTCTTCGCCTGTCCACAAAGCCATGCGCAGCGTGCGACGGGGTTTTATACCACTTTCCTTAATCGTTTCATTTAAAATACGGGCAGCTTCCATCATCACGGCTGAACCTGCGGCATTATCCGTTGCGCCCGTACCCGAATGCCATGAATCCAAATGTGCGCCGAACATCACCACCTCGTCTTTCAAGTCCGAACCTGGTATTTCAGCAATCACATTATGCTCCATTTTGTCAGGATTGGTATAATTCGCCTTGATTTCCATGCTCAATTTGACTGGAATGCCTTTGCTTACCATCCTAAAAATTTTGTTGTAATGCTCAACTGAAATGGTCAATTGGGGCAATACTTCCGCTTTTTCATCTCTCGCTGCGCCTTCTTTAGCAGATGCCCCAGTTATAAAAACAGTACCTAAATCACCTTTAAAACTGCGGTCAATTGTTGCCAAAGGTTTTTCTTCATAAAGCATTTTTTTTAAGGCTTTAGTAAAATCATTGTCTCCGAAGCCAAAGTTGCGCAAGGTGCGCGGCGTTGGCTTGGGTGCATTCGCCATTTCTAAAAGCTCGGAATCTGTCAACCGCTTGGCTTGTGCCTCAAATGGGGGCTTTACAACACGTATGGTATCTGTTAAAACAAATTTTCCACCCAATTTGCCTTTATATTTCGCTAAATCTTCGATTGTATTAGCAAAAAGATACACCACTTCGCCACTCACAGTGCCTTTTGTTGAAGGCGACCATGCTTTAGGGTAGCCTAAAATGGGGAAATAATTAGGCTCTAAACCGTGCATTTCAAAGTGTTTAAGCTCCCAACCTCGTCCGAAAGGTCCCCATTCTTCGGTATGAACATTTTGCAAACCCCAGCTTGTCAACTGTGTTTGCGCCCATTTTGTGGCTTTATCGAGCATGGGCGAACCTGTTAGTCTTGGACCGTACACATCAGTGAGATAGAAAGCGGTTTCCATCACTTTGCTTTGTTCCATGCCATGTTTCCTGATAATTTTGTTGATTTTTTCATCGGGTGCATCTTGTGAAAATGCTGTTGAAGAGAATATACCGCTTAGAAGTAAGGGTAGAATTAATTTTTTCATACTGTTTGGTTTTAATTGACAATTGAAATCGTTTTTATTAATGCTATAAAAATGCGAATTTCTACTTCGTTTTTATAATGTCTTTAGACGAAATCATGTTATTTGCCAATAATCAGTCAAGGAGTCACGCAACTTGCTGCATATTATTTCATAAAATAAAATATGGCACATTTAGAACAATTGTTCTAAATTCATAAAAATCATCAATTTTGATTATTTCAAATTATAAAAACTACAATTTATTCATCATTAGAACAAATGTTCTAATATCGAATAAATCCAGTTGATTTTACTTTACTAAAATGCTACCCCTCAGTATAAAAAAACATTTTAGAACATTTGTACTAATTTTATTTGAAATTAAATAAAACTGCAAATTTTCACCCTTTTAAAAATCAGATAAGCATTGAGAAATATGCACTTAGAACATTTGTTCTAAAATTGCAACTCATTGAATATCAATATTTTATGAAAATTAACCTAACAAAAAAAGATTGCTTCTGAATGACAAAAAATCTCAAAACAAAAATAAATTAATAACTCAATAACTAATAACTTTTGAGACAGCCTCTTTGGCATTTATACTGAGGGGGTCATTTTTTAAATCCTATATTTAAATTTTATCTTAAATTTGCTCCTTCCCTCTACTTTAAAATCATTAAACAAAGACATTATGAAAGTCATTCGCCTGCTTATTATCGCTTTAATCCTTGCAAATATTGCTTGCTCCACCGCTAAAAAAGCGACATCCGTTTATGGTGTGCCTGATGGTAAAGTCGAATGGATTTTTCTCCAAATGAATGATGTTTATGAAATTGGGGCACTCGATGGCGGCAAAATAGGCGGCATGGCGCGAGTAGCCACTATCAGAAAACAACTTTTGGCTGAAAATCCTAACACTTTTACCGTTATGGCGGGCGATTTTCTCAACCCTTCGTTGATTGGTACTTTAAAATATCAAGGCGAAGGCATCAAAGGCAAACAAATGGTGGAAGTGATGAATGCCACAGGCGTTAATTATGTCTGCTTTGGCAATCATGAATTTGACCTCGATTTTGTGGATTTGCAAAAACGCATTGATGAATCGCAATTTGAATGGATTTCGAGTAATGCTTTTCATCAAGCTGGCGAAAATATTGAACCATTTAGCCGTTCAAAAGATCCTGAAAATACCTTTTTTCCAGAATATAAAATTATAGATGTGAAGGACGGGGCATCAGGCGAATCGGCTAAAATAGGCATGTTCAGTGTCGTTTTGGATGCTACTAAAAAAGATTATATCCATTATACCAATGTTTTTGAACGGTCGAATAGCATTATTGAAGAGGTGCTTAAAAAAGAATCGGATGTGACAGTAGGCTTGACACATTTGGCTATCGAGGACGATAAAGAGGTGGCTGATCAGAACCCCTCGGTATCACTCATCATGGGCGGACACGAACACAATAATATGCGCCACCAAGTTGGCAAAACCATCATCGCCAAAGCGGATGCTAATGCCATTACAGTTTGGGTTCACCGCTGCTCTTACACATTGAAAACCAAGGAGTTACGTATTAATTCTAATTTAATAAAAGTTGATAACACCATTCAGGAAGACCCCTCAGTAGCAGCTGTGGTGAAAAAATGGACGGATATTGCAGACAAATCTTTCAAGTCTGCGGGCTTCAATCCCGAAGAAATGGTCGTGGAATTGAAGGAAACTTTAGACGGTCGTTCGGCATTTATTCGCAAACAGCAAAATAATATGGGCAACGTCATTACAAAAGCCATGACGGCTACAGCTAAAAAACCAGTCGATTGCACTTTTTTCAACAGTGGCTCGGTGCGGATAGATGACCAAGTGAAAGGGACGGTTACTCAAGCCGATATTGTGCGGATTTTGCCCTACGGCGGTAAGCTCTATGAATTTGATATAAAAGGCGTTGAATTAAGAAGGGTATTGACGACGGGTTTGCTCAATGTAGATAAAGGCGGCTATTTGCAATGGGATAAAATTAGCTACAATGAAGCAGATAAAACGTTCAAAATCAATAACTTAGCCTTAGATGATGCTAAAATTTACCACGTTATGACCAATGATTTTCTTATCAGCGGCAAAGAAGGGAATTTTGAATTTTTTACTGAAGCCAACCCAAATGTGTCCAATATTCAAAAGCCTGACCCTAATGATGCGACGGATTTGCGCAACGATATTCGCAAAGCATTGATTGATTATTTGAAAAAAACAAAACCATAAAGCATGATTAATTTCAATGGCAGTGTTTACGAAGATGACGATAAAGTATTCAATGGACAAAATCGAGCATTTCGCTATGGCGACGGTTTGTTTGAAAGTATTCGGGTTATAAATGGTAAAATGCCGTTTTTCAACTACCATTTCGAGCGTTTACTGAGGGGTATGAAGGCTTTGAAAATGACGATTCCGACTTACTTGAATATTCATTATTTGAGAAATGAGATTTCAAAAGTGATAGAAAATATGCCCTCATGTCGTGTGCGATTAGCGATTTGGCGAGAGGAAGGCGGCAATTATACACCCACCACCAATAATATAGACTTCTTTATAGAAACCTCTACCCTGCCCGATCGCCATTTCCCTTTCAATGATTTGGGCTTGACTATTGGCGTTTTTAAAGACTATAAATTGCGCTCGACGCTCTATTCTGCTTTCAAAACAAGCAATGGATTGCCCTATGTTTTAGCAGGTATTTATGCCAAAGAAAACAGTTGGGAGGACGTTTTGATGCTCAATACTGAGGGGTATGTCGCAGAGGGCATTGCATCTAATATTTTTTTATTAAAAGAAAATAAACTTATAACGCCTTCATTATCAAGTGGTTGTGTCGGCGGTGTGATGCGATTGGTGGTTATGGATATTGCCAACGAACACAATATTGTTGTGGAAGAAACCAATGTCAGCCTGGAAATGGTGCGAGATGCCGAAGAGGTTTTTTATACCAATGCCATACAAGGCATCCGTTGGGTGGACACTTTTGAGGATAAAAATTATGCTTTTGATTTTTCAAGCAAAATGTATGATAAATTGATAGCGAAAACGAGATAAGGTTCTTAACACATAATTTTTTAATACATAGTCACAGTAGAACACATAGTTTTTCCTGTGGGTTCTACTGTGACTATGTGTTATTTGAAAAGGTTTTTAGCCGAAAGTTGTGTACTCTGAAAGTTTAAAATTAATTTTATCCCCTGAAATGAAACGAATAATAATTGCCATTGATGGCTATTCATCCTGTGGGAAAAGTACGCTTGCTAAAGCACTCGCCAAATCATTGCATTACGCCTACGTGGATACGGGCGCAATGTATCGCGCCGTCACCCTCTATCTTCTCGATAATACTGTAGATATTAACGACCTCGCTGAGGTTCGCGAAGCTTTGACTAAAATTGAGATACACTTTGAAAGAACAGCTGAAGGCAACCATGTTTTTTTGAACGGTGAAGACGTTGAGAAACAAATCAGAACCATGCGGGTATCAGAAATGGTAAGCCCTGTTTCGACTATTTCTGATGTGAGACGCGCTTTAGTGGCTCAACAAAAGCGCATGGGTAGGCGAAAAGGGATAGTAATGGACGGTAGAGATATTGGCACTGTCGTTTTTCCAGAAGCGGAACTGAAAATATTTTTAACAGCTGATACAGATATTCGGGCGCAACGCCGCTTCGATGAAATGAAAGCCAAAGGAGAGGAAACGCCCTTTGAAGTTGTCAAAAACAATCTGACTGAGCGAGATTTGATTGATTCAAACCGAGCTGATAGCCCTTTACGGCAAGCAAATGACGCTATTTTGATAGATAATTCGTTCATGACACCCGATGAACAGCTTCAAAAAGTGTTGGATTTGGTTGAAATTATTAAATTTGAAGAGCTTCAGAATCAATTAAAAAAATGACCCCTCAGTATAAAAAGGGTTTTAAGTAAATTTTTTTTTAGATTTATCAATCATTGGAAAGTAAAATTTGGGATAATATATCGGGTTTGTTTGAGCTGGATTTGCCTCAAGACCTTGAAAATATGGAACAGCACATAGAGTTCATTGTGCCACGCATTCAATCGTGGAGCGAAGACTTGTGGGAAGAGAAATTTTATGTAGGCAAACGATGGAAAGAAATAAGAGATACAGATACGTATCATGAAGTGGTTTTGCATATTTTTATGCCCGAAGGTGAGTATCTAATTTCGATTGATGGTGATATTACGAAAGGCACTTGGCGTTATTTGAAGGATTCTAATACGCTGATTGTAGAATATGGTGGGAAAAGCAATCTGTTTGACTTGACCTTTTTAAATGACGATTTTTTTATTTTGAAAAAACATGGCGATCAAGCGCGAAAAGGCAAACAGAAATATTATGTCTATGGCAATGAAAGAACCACCGACAAGTTGACTTGGCAAAACGCAATGGAAAAGCTTTATAATATATACCGAACAAACTCTCGTTTTTCTTTTCTTTTATTGATTATTGCCCTCCTTTTTGTCATCATCATTTATATTTCTTTAAAATAATAGCATCAATTATTGTGCAAAAGTCAAGTTTCTATTAACATTTGTCTTTAATATTTCTCTTTTTGAACTATCTTCGGAAATTTTGTATTCATTTCCAAGAGTATTTATTTCCCTATAAGGCAATGTAAAGAAGAAAGTTGACCCCTCATTGAGTATAGATTCTGCCCATATTGTCCCACCTTGTTTTTCAATAATCCGTTTACAAATAGCCAAACCCATGCCTGTGCCGCTTCCCTTATCAGGATATAAGCGTTGAAAAATACCAAATATCCGATCTTTATATTTTTCTTCAAATCCTAAACCATTGTCTTTGATTGAAAATTGAATATCAAACAATCGTTTTTCTACTTTAATTGTGATTAAAGGCAACCTATCAGGGTGCCGATATCTAACAGCATTTCCTATCAAATTTTGAAATACCTGCCCAAGCATCAGTTTATTTGTAAAAATAATTGGCAAATCATCGGTCAATATCTCGGCTTGACTACTTGAAAGGCGATAAGTCAAATTTTGAAGCGTTTCAGCTAAAACTTCTCTTGTATCTACCCTTTCTACTGGAAGAGATTTTGCTGTCCATCTCGAATATTCGAGCATATCTTTAATCAAATTGCTCATCCGTTTAGCACCATCAATCACATAAGCGAAGTCAGTATTGGCTTGTTCATTGTTCAATTTAAAAATATATCTGTTTTGAATAATTTGGCTAAAACTTGTAATCATCCTCAATGGTTCTTGCAAGTCATGCGAAATAACATAGCTGAATTCTTCTAAAGCTTCGTTTTGAGATTTAAGCTGCTGAGATGATTCTCTTAATTGAATATCAATATTTTTTTCAACAGTTATATCATTGTACATTGAAATAGTAAAATCTCGATTATCAATTGACATTTTAGCAATTTTAATACGCACCCAAAGTTGTTTTCCATCCTTAGTATGAAGTCTTTGTTCGAAAAAATGAGGCTTATCATCATTCTGAAAATTAAAAAACTCATTTTCAAGAATCATATCGTCTGGCTGAACAAGGTTTTGGATGCCTACTTGAGATAATTCCATTTCGCTATAACCCAGCAATTCCAAAATAAATTTGTTGTATTTGAATGGATGATGATATTCATCGTATAAAACAATACCGACTGGTGCATTATCAAATATATTCCTAAACCATGCCTCGCGCTGCTTCAATTCACCTTCATTTTTTTTCAATTCTTCAACAGCATCTAATTTGAGACTAAACATATATATGCCTATGCTAAACAAAGGAACCAATGTCACAACCAGAAAATATTTGGAAGCGGCTTCCATATCACTCATTAAAATAAGAAGAATCAGGTAAGAACTGACGATAAATGTGTAATACAACATCAATCTTTTTACTTTAAACATGCCCATCATGGCGAATGTAGCAATTAAGGCAAAAGCAGAATCTCTAATTGGAAAACCATGAACAAATACTATGGTATTAATTAAAAAAGCGAATAATAGAGAAAATAAATTGCCAATTTCATTGCCCCATCTTTTAAAAAAAGTAAAGCGATAGGAAGCCAAGATGCTAAATATTTGAATAACAATCAAAATATTCCTTCCTAATGGGTAATCAGGAACAGTATTTTTGAAGAAATAATTAATCAGCGGAAAACATAAAAGAATGGTTGTGCCGATTATCGTTCCGATACGAAAATCAACTACATCGTAACCATCAGTATCTTTTGTAACGAGATGGATAAGTTTTTCAATAGTTCTCTGGAAGTATGTCAATTGTAGAGTATTTAGACCAGTAAAAAGTTATCAATTTGATTATTGCCAAAATTAACAAAGCCCTCACAATAAGTGAAGGCTTTATTAAAGTTTTTTACCATCAATTGATAAAATACCCTATTCTTTGTACATAATAAAATGAAAAATTACTTTTCTAATATTTTTTTCATGGTCGCTCCAATATCAGCAGGAGAACTTACAACATGAACGCCGCACTCTGCTAAGATACGCATTTTAGCTTCCGCAGTATCATCATCACCGCCTACAATCGCCCCTGCATGACCCATTTTACGACCTTTGGGAGCTGTTTGACCAGCTATAAAACCAACCACTGGTTTTTTATTACCTGTTTCTTTTATCCAATGAGCGGCTTCTGCTTCCATACCTCCACCGATTTCACCAATAATAACAATGGCTTCGGTTTCAGGATCATTCATGAGTAATTCGACCGCTTCTTTCGTCGTAGTACCAATCACAGGGTCACCGCCGATTCCGATAGCTGTTGTGATGCCCATACCCGCTTTAACTACTTGGTCAGCTGCTTCATAGGTCAAAGTACCTGATTTAGAAACGATGCCTATTGAGCCTTTTTTGAAGACAAACCCAGGCATAATCCCTACTTTTGCTTCACCAGGCGTAATGACTCCTGGGCAGTTTGGACCAATTAATCGACAATCTTTATTCTCAATATAAGCCTTTGCTTTCAACATATCCTGAACAGGTATCCCCTCAGTAATACAGATAATTACTTTAATGCCTGCCTCAGCTGCTTCCATGATGGCATCTGCTGCAAACTTTGGAGGGACGAAAATAATACTCGTATTGGCTTTAGCCTTCTCAACGGCATCAATGACGGTATTGAAAACGGGGCGACCTAAATGTTCTGAACCACCTTTCCCTGGTGTTACACCACCGACTACATTTGTACCGTATTCGATCATTTGCTCTGCATGGAAAGTACCTTCTTTACCTGTGAAGCCTTGCACAATGATGCGCGAATCTTTGTTAACTAAAACTGACATATTTTTCCGATTAAATGAATGTTTTTTTTAATGATGATTTTTCAATTGGCGGCAAAAGTATATAGGATTCTATATATTTTCATCAAAAGTTCTATTTTTTATTTTCTTTTTCAATCACAAACACATCTTCATCAGCCGCCTTCATATAATAATGCTCACGGGCGAATTTCTCTTGGTTGCTTTGCATATCTATCCGCTCTTGTTGTGCTTCTTTAAGTTTATTTAAATAAAAAACTTTATCATTTTCAAGCCTTTTGATAGACCGTTGAAGTTTATATTGTGTCCAAAAATCAGCTTTGTCAAATATGAGCATAAACAAAACAAAGACTATCAAAATCAAATAATAGCGATTCCTTATCCCTTTTGGTAAGCGATTGATAAGCGGTTTGAATGGATTGACGACCGTGCGAGCGTTACTTTTTGACATTGAAAAACTGAGGGAATGATGAGTTATGAATGATAAACGATAAATTCTATTACAAAATTAATCAAATTTGTTTTCATCGCTCTATTTTCAATAATTTCTTTACTATTTTAAAAATGGAAGTGACATCTTCCGATATTTTAAAATACAAAATTCCAATAGCGTAAACGATTGTAACAACACTCCCTTTTAAAATTATGTTCAAAATAGGCATAGATACTGAGGGGGTACTATCAGCCGCCAACCAAGCGACTATACCTATCAAAACGACCCAAAGCATCTTAATAGTCATAGGATGAATCGTCATTTTTTGATAAATAAATAACATCCGCCAAAAGTTGACGACTATGATTGAAATCAAAGTAGCGTAAGCTGAACCTTCTATCCCGAATCTCGGAATCAGCAATAAATTGAGTGATACATTCATCACTGCCATTGTCAAAAGGGAAATAAAATTGAAGCGATAATATTGCGAATAGGTGATGATTTCAGCATTAATGCCCGTCGCCATATCCACCAATCGAGCAACGCCCAAAATTAAAATGATGTTTTTACCAGCTCGATACACGTCTCCATTTTTAGGCATCAAATCAAATAAAGAATCCGCACAAGCCCATACACCCGCCAATAAAAACACGCCAGCAATCAGTTGAAGCAAAGCACTTTTTCGATATATTTCATTGACATGAGAAATATCGTTTTTCTTCAAAGATGTTGAAATCATCGGAGAAGCGATACTCGAAAGGGCTTTTCGAGGCACATCAATCGCTTCCGATATAAAAAAACCAAAGCCAAAAACTGCTGCGTTGCCAAACTGTTGAGTCATCGGCACTATCAATAATAAATCCACCCGCTGCGCCAATAATCCTCCAAAACTAACGATAATATTGAAGGCTGAATAGCTGACCATCCGCTTCAATAAGGGTATTTTTAAGACATCAAAATTAGGTCTGAGTTTCAATTGACCTAAATATCCGATGTACCCAATCATGCCCAAAAGCATACATAAAAGCATGAAAGTCATGCCTTTATACACATCAGCAAAGGAAATATAGCCAAAAGCAAATAACAATACGAGAATCGGTAGGGCAATTTTTATCAACAGATTCTGTAAAATTGAAGGCACTACTACCCTATTAAAAAGAGCTGTATAAGCATTGAATAAATTGGCAAGTGAAATGATAACCGTGAAGGCGAGGATATAAGGCAGAGCATTCAAAAATTTAATAGCATCATTTCCAAAAAAAGGTGACACCACGTATCGAAATGCATAAATAATAGATATAAAAATGACATTAAAAACTAAGGTAGAAGCGGATAAAAGGAATAAATACCCTGTATTTTCTTTTTCATCGGTATGGAAATCCGTATAAAACTGAATAGCAGTAAGGCTCAAGGCAAAACCTGCCAACGGAGCAAACAGTATAGCCGTATTCATGGTAAACTGAATCATCCCCAAGTCATTTTCATCAATCTGAGGATAAATAAAAATGACGCTCATCGCTCCAATCAGTACCCCTACATAATTGACAATACTGTTCTTAATACTTTGCCGCTTGATGATTCCCACTATTCTTTATTTTAAACTTTCTGAACATTTTACCGTAATATCTCTTTCCATTCACCTTGAAAACTTGCCTTAAAAATGCAAAAGTCCTAAAACTTTACGAATTATCACTTGAAAAGTTTAAAACAACATCCGAAATCCGACATCACAAGTCCGAAATACTGAGGGGGTGCTCTTTTGCATTGAATTAAAAAATATTGAATTATATTTGCGGCGTTTTAAAGCGTTCGCCATGTTTTTTATAATAAATAAAACTCAAATATGGGTCTTCCTAAAATAGTAAAAAGAATTTTACCTGAAAATTGGGTTTATGCATATGAAATGCGTAATCAACATAAAAAAATGCATAACTCAATGACCGTAGAAGATTGGGAAAAAGCAGGTAAGCCATTTCCTGCTCCTGCTATCGTGAAACGAGCTGCTATGATTGAATACGCCAATAAATTTAATGCGACCCATTTTATTGAAACAGGTACTTTTATGGGCGATACAACGATGGCTGTTAAAGATAATTTTGAAAAAATAGATACTATTGAATTAGATGAAAAGTTAGCACTAAGGGCTAAAGAGGTTTTTAAACCTTATGCTCATATCAATACATGGCAAGGAGATAGTGGCGTAAAACTCGGTGAAATTCTCAATACAATACCTAAAAACACTATCTGTTTTTTTTGGCTTGATGGTCATTTTTCAGGTGGTATCACTGCAAAAGCTGACTTAAATACACCTATTTCAGCAGAATTGAATACTATTTTTAATCACAGCAAAAAGCACGTTATTTTCATTGATGATGCCCGCTTGTTTTTCAGTGGCGAAGAAGACTATCCACCTTTTGAAGAATTGGTTAAGCAAATTAAAATGTATAATGACTCCATTTCTATTGAAGTCAAAGACGATATTATCCGTATAACACCTAAGTAAAACTACTCTTGTGAAATTTCTATCTTATATAATCAAACCGATTTTGAATATAGTTGCTTGGTTTTTGAAACTGAGCCGCCACAATATTTACTATTTGGTGAATGGTCCTTTGAAAAATGAAATAAAAGCCGAATCTGCTTTCGCTTTTGCTTATGAACATATTGAAATTGCCATTTCAACGGCTCAAAATTTGAAAAATACTTCTTCAAAGTCTCAATCCATTATATTAGATGTCGGCGGTGGGCAAGCCACAACAGCCCGTATATTTTCTAAACATTATCCTCATCTGCCGATATATGTTTTTGAACCAATCAAATCTAATTTTAAAGCCATTGAACAATCGCTTGATAGAACTGAGAATTGGAAATTGATTAATAAAGCTGTTGGTAGCACTGTCGGAACATCAGTGATTAACATCGCTCAACGTGTGACTGCTTCTTCTCTTTTAGAACTCAATACAGACGATTTGGATGAAAATACTTATAAAACTGCCTTAAAACTTCAAAATACAGAAGAAATTCAAATAACAACATTGGATATTGAAGCATCAAAAGATACAATTGTTGAAGTCTTAAAATTAGATGTTCAAGGTTTTGAATTAGAAGTTTTGAAAGGAGCTACAACAGTTTTGCCTCGTACTAAAATCATTGTGCTTGAAATAAATAATCATCAAGGGTTTAAAAATGGACCGACATACTATGAAATTGATGCCTTTTTAAGAGAGCATAATTTTGAATTATACAATATTTATCCAGGATTTAGAGATAGAAATAAGCTCATGGATTGGGATTCTATTTACGTCAATCAGGCTTTTCAATAATACTTTTTCATGAAAATAGCCATCCTCGAAATCGCTCCTCATGGTCATTATCCATATGTAGAAAGCATTGCGCAAGTTTTTACGGCTGTTCCTGAAAATGAAGTGGTCATTTTTACGAATGAAAAAGGTCAACAGCATTTGCAACATCTTATTGCAAATGATTCAAGCAAGAATCGTCAAGTGAGCCTCATAATTAAGCGAAATACTGAGGGGTATGATGAGTTCTTCCAACGCATCCAAAACTTTGATAAAATCATTGTCGTCACGCTCGAAGCGTATGCCCGTGAGCCTTATATGATGATGCAGGCGTTTAATAAAATTGAATTTAATTGCCCCATTGACTATGTTGTCCACAATCTTGATTTTTGGTTTCAACAAAGTTTGAATGATAAAATCAAGAACATTTTTTTTAAACTGACCTCATTTAAAGACTTCACATATCGACTGAAAGTATATTTTTATTATACTCTCATCAATCAATCAATCATTTCAAAAGTCATCAATTCCAAAGGACATTTTGTCACAATGACTCAATCGATGGGCGATTTATTGGCTCAATATGTCGGTTCTGAGCATGTAGCGATTATCCCTTTCTCTGTTTTTGATGATAAAAAAATCCATAAAACGCCTACGAATGCTCGCCTACGAGTCTGTATTCCAGGATTCCTTTCTGAAGCACGCCGCGATTATGACGCTATTTTTAAACTGCTGGATGGTGAATCAGAGCCGTTTTTAAAAACGCATATCGAATGGGATTTTCTTGGCGGCATCAATAAAGCGGAGAATGGTCAAGCGATAAAAGAAAAAGCGGATAAGTATATTTTGAAGGGTCATAAAATTCATGCTTATGAGTCCTTTATATCAATGGAAGATTTTGATGATAACCTTTCAAAAGCGGATATAATTTTAGGCAATATGCACTTGCAACAAGGAGCAAACAGCGTTTATGGAAAAACTAAAGAGACAGGCATTATTTTCACAATGATAAAGGCGGCAAAGCCAGGGATTTTACCTGCTGAATATCCTTGTGATGCCCAGCTCAAATCCTCTGTTTTAACTTTCAATAATTATGATGATGTTTTAGAAATCTTAAAACATTTATTCAATAATCGCAACGAATTGTCAATTTTACAAGCAAAAGCCTTAGAAAATGCTTTAAAATTTACCCCCCTCAGTATTTACAGGCAATTAGATGATTTTAAAACCACTGAATAATTTCACCCTTCTATATTCATCAATCTCATTAATTTTCTTGTCATTTTGTAATAAATAACCAAATATTCAAAGACCTTTTATAAATTTAGGTTTCCTTTAGAATGACATCTTTTATCCTCATTTAATAAAAAAACATTTCTATGAATAAAACGATTTTGACTGTTTATGCTGTCCTTTTTATAAAGCTCATAAATGTCTCTGCTCAGTTGAATATTGTGCCCAAGCCTTTGAAAGCGGTTGCGGTAGCAGGCAGTTTTAATTTGACCAATAAAACGGTGATTTATGTGGAAAATGCCGAAGCTCGCATAGCGGCGAAAGCATTGACCGATAAATTGAAAATTGACGGAACTATCCTTCAAATCAATGACTTGAATAATACTAAAACCAATAATAACGTCATCTTTTTCCTCAAAACGGATGATTCTGCTTTGAATACTGAGGGGTATCGCCTCAGCGTGACGCCTAATCAAATTAATATTAGAGCCAATACAGGGCAGGGCATGTTTTATGCGGTTCAATCTCTTTTGCAATTAATGCCGAGCGATATATATTCTACGACGCCTTTGAGAAAAAAAGCGGCTTGGAAAATCCCTTGTGCGGAGGTAGAGGATAAACCTCGTTTTGGCTATCGCGGCTTGCATTTAGATGTGAGTCGGCATTTTCAACCCGTTAGTTTTGTTAAAAGATACATTGATTTATTGGCTTTGCATAAAATGAATACTTTTCATTGGCATCTCACCGATGATCAAGGCTGGCGGATTGAAATTAAAAAATACCCCAGATTGACTCAAATTGGGTCTATCAGAACAGAAACGCTCGTTGGTAATAAATATGAAATGCCAAATAAATATGATGGCAAACCGCACGGCGGATTTTATACGCAAGAGCAAATCAAAGACGTGATAGCATATGCACAAGAGCGTTTCGTGACCATTATTCCTGAAATTGAAATGCCCGGTCATGCTCTCGCTGCCTTAGCTGCTTATCCTGAACTCTCCTGCGACCCGACTAAAACCTATGAAGTAGCTAAAACTTGGGGCGTTTTTGAAGATGTTTTCTGCCCAACAGATAAGACTTTTGATTTCCTACAAGATGTTTTGACGGAAGTGATGGATTTATTTCCTTCAAAATATATTCATATTGGTGGCGATGAATGTCCGAAAGAAGCATGGAAAAAAAGTGCCTTCTGTCAAGAGTTGATTAAAAAGGAAAAGTTGAAAGATGAACATGAATTACAAAGCTATTTTATCAATCGGATTGAAAAATTTGTTAATTCTAAAGGGCGAAAGATAATTGGTTGGGATGAAATCCTTGAAGGTGGTCTCGCAGCCAACGCTACGGTCATGAGTTGGCGTGGTACTGAGGGGGGCATTGCTGCGGCTCAACAAAATCATGATGTAGTGATGACTCCTGGTTCGTATTGCTATTTCGATTATTATCAAGCCGATCCTGAAACTGAACCATTGGGAATTGGCGGTTTGATAACGTTGGAAAAGGTGTATTCTTACGAACCCATTCCTGAAGTTCTGAATGCTGAACAAGCCAAACACATACTCGGTGCTCAAGGGAATGTCTGGACAGAGTATATGAAAACGCCAAATCACATCGAATATATGGTATATCCACGCGCCATTGCTTTAGCTGAAGTGGTTTGGTCGGCGAAAGGCAGTCGGAATTATAGCGATTTTATAAATCGTTTATCGACTCATTTAAAAAGATTGGATGCTTTGAAAGTGAATTATTCGACAAGGCTTTATGATGTTAAATTGGGATTGGAAAATGAAAAAAAAGCCTCGATTATTAAAAGTAATATCCCTAAATCTTATGGCAATAATCCAAAAGCCATCGCAAAAGACTTGGCTACTGAGGGGGGTAAAGCGACAGTCATGCTTAATTCTGCTTACGAAAATGCTGAAATTAGATATACAACCGATGGCACAACGCCTAAATCAACGTCCAATTTATATTCAAAACCGTTTGACATTACAACCACCACCACTGTTAAATCTGCTGTATTTCAAAGCGGCTCAAAGATGATGGGCAAACCGACATCGGAGACTTTTTATATCAATTCTGCTTTCGGCATGACCTATTCTTTAGCCAATAAACCTAAAAACACCTACGAATCAGGCGATTTTGGCTTGACAAATGGCATAAAAGGTGTTGAAAAAAATTATGCTCAATGGACAGGTTTTAATGGGAATGATATGGAAGCAACATTTGATTTTGGAGAACCGCGCTCGTTTTCAAGAGTATTGGTTAACTTCTTAAATCGCCCATCGTCGTGGGTTTTTATACCTGATTATGTGATTGTGAGCGTATCGAATGATGGAAAAGAATGGTTGGATATTAATCGCGCTGATTTTGCCCACAGCAGAGGCGATAAAACATATATCAGAGAAGCTAAGTTGCAATTTTCGGAATATACTAAACCGAAACGCTACCTGAAAGTGTTCGCTAAAAATATAGGTAAATGCCCTAAAGGTCATCCTGGTGAAGGACAAGCGGCTTGGTTGTTCGCTGATGAGATTATTGTGGAATAAGTATGGCTTTTTTGTCATTCAGCAGGAATCTCTTTTGTGCATTCTTGAAGATAAAAAGAGATTCTTGCTGAATGACAAAAAAAACTATTTTGGAAAAGTCTTTACCACTTCAAAGGCTTCCTTCCCCGAGCCGCCTTCATCTTGATATTGCCTTTTGACGACGTAACCTTTTGCGGTTGAATCAATAGCTATAACCACTTGCAAACCTGCCCAAAATGCCTTGCCCGCCACAATGTACGATTTAGGCATTTTCATTTGCTTCATTTCAACAGGTTTTAATAATTGAAAATCACCAGTCACTGTTGTGTCAATTTTTTCAACCAATGTGCCATACGCATAAGATACGATAGAACGTGGAATTTCCATTGTGTCAATCGTACTCGTGAAAATAAGGGTTGGTCGGTCATAGATTTTTGTAGGGATGACCTTTAAAGTATCTACCGTTTTCACAACATTTTGGACGGGTTGAGAGTCTTTGTTTTGGCAACTTCCTAAAAAAATGGTAGAGATAATGATGTAGTTAATGACTTTCATTTTGATTTAACTTGACATTGTTAAATTAGGAAAAAAGCTACTATGGTTTAAAAATTGTTGAATAAAGAATGAAACAGGACAAAACTATTGGGGTCTAAGTGTA